>NZ_JACJIQ010000026.1:0-47762 GCF_014138425.1 Rufibacter ruber | reverse complement strand
TGTTTTTTCGTCTTTTGAAATCGAGGAATACCGTAGTAGCATACAAGGAGAAAGCCTCGACCAAACTTATAGTTCCTTATTCTATATAACCCCTAATAAAGGAATTTTGCGGAGAGACTCTCTTTCAAGGTTCTAGACCACTTAAAAAAGGAACCCAACGGGGGAGCGGGGGCTAGGGGAGGGTTTCGCTGCTGTACAGGAGGCTTTTGATCTTGGGGTCCTTCAGGTTTTCGGCCTGGATAAAGTAGGTTTCGGTTTCTATGCGTTTCTTGACTGGCTTGCCTTTGGCGGCGGTCACGGCGGCCTCTATGCTTTCATAGCCTATCTGGTACGGGTCCTGGAGGGCAAGGCCTTGAACATAGCCTTGAGCCAGGCCCGCTGCGATAGAGTCATTGACGTTGGTGCCAATAAAAGTAACTTTGCCTTTGAGCTGTTTCTGTTTAATGGCCTGCAGCATGTTGTCTGTGGTGACCTCAGAAGAGGTGTAGACGCCAGTGGCATCTGGGTGGTCAGCTAAAAAGGCGAGGCTGGCTCTAACGGCTTCTCCGGGTTTAGCCTGGGGGTATTCATCTGAGGTGATGACCTCAATTTGAGGAAAGTCTTTTGCCAGTGTCTCTTGAAAGGCCTGTTCCCGCTGCCGGGTGGTGATGCTCCCTTTCCTGAACCGCTGCAGCAGCACTTTGCCGGTGCCCTTCAGCATCTTGCCCATTTGGGTGGCGCAGGTTCTCCCCAGCTTGATGTTGTCTGTGCCTACAAAACTGGTGTAGTCAACATTGCCCAGCTCAGTGTTGACAATCACCAGCGGTTTCTGCTCATTCAGCACAGCGGCAGAAGGTTCTACCAGGCTTATGAGATCTATGGGCGCCAGCACAATGGCATCTACCTGTATTTCTAAGAAGCTGTAGACCAGGTCAATCTGGGTAACCACGTTGTCTTCATGGAAAGGGTCCCGCCAGAAGAGCTTTACATCTAAGTCTTTGGCCGCCTTCACTGCCCCTGAACGTACATTCTTCCAGTAATGGAACTCTGAGGATTTTGGCACGAAGGCTACTTTGAGCTGCCGCAGGGTGCTTTGCTCTGTTCTGGCATTTGAGCTGGAGTCACACCCCGCCAGGAGGAAGAAGGGGAAGAGGTAAAGTATAAAAAGCAGGTTCTTTGTCCTTTCCATAGCGCCTTATGTACGAGTAAAGAAGCCGCAAAGATAAGCCTTGTCTTTAGAACAATTCCAGTTTGCGGGCTGAATTGCGCTCCAGCCAAGGGCGAAATCTGTTTCAGGGCTGTTTTCCTGAAAACAACCCTGAAACAGAACGTTATGGGCAATAGGCGGTTACCTCTATTTCTACCAGCAGCTCTGGGGCAATGAGGTCCTTTACTTCAATCATAGAGGTTGCGGGCCGTATGTCTTTAAAGAATTCGCCATGGGCGCGGCCTACTTCCTCCCACTGGCTAATATCTGTGACAAACATACGGGTACGTACCACGTCTGCTAGTGAAGCCCCTGCTTCCTGCAACACGCGGTCTATTTTCTGCAGAATACATTTGGTTTGGGCGTAGGCATTGCCGGGGCCTACCACTTGTCCGTTTTCTACGGCAGTGGTGCCGGCCACTTCCAGCAGCGGTCCAACTCGTACGGCGCGGGAGTAGCCCACGGTAGTTTCCCAGGGGGCGCCAGAGGAGAATAATTGACGGGTAACAGAAGACATTTGGAGGTTGAGTTGATACGCCGCAATAGTAGGAACTCCCCGGTAGTGAGGCAAGCTCTTTTTAAATCTTATTCTGAACAATGCGTTAGGCAGTAGGTTTTTAGGTTGGTGCTGGCGGTGAATAGGCGCCTGCTGGTGGTGCAGCAGTAGCTTGGGCCCCAAGTGCCTGACGTTCTGTTTTTGAGCTGATTTTTAGAAAACAGCTCAAAAACACAGGTGAAGAGAGGCCGCCGTAAAAACAAAACAAATAGTTGGTAGGAATTTCTTAATTTGAGCATCAGATTGCCAAAACCGACCGTAGGTAGACCATGCACCCGCACCCGCTCAAGATTGACATTCACACCCACATCTTGCCCGAGAAATGGCTAGATTTGCGCGAACGCTACGGGTACGGCGGCTTTATACGGCTGGAGCACCACAAGCCCTGCTGCGCCCGCATGATGAAAGACGACCGCTTCTTCAGGGAGATCCAGGACAACAGTTGGGACCCGAAGGTGCGCATGCAGGAGTGCCGCCGCCACGGCGTACAGGTGCAGGTTTTGAGCACGGTGCCCGTCATGTTCAGCTACTGGGCCAAGCCCGAACACACGTATGATTTAAGCCAGTTGCTCAACGACCATATTGCGGGCGTGGTGGCAGACTACCCCCACCGGTTTGTGGGGCTGGGCACGCTGCCCATGCAAGACACGGCGTTGGCCATTAAAGAACTGGAGCGGTGCATGAAAGAACTGGGCATGGCCGGCATACAGATTGGCTCCAACGTAAATGACCTCAACCTAGACGACCCCAGCCTGTTCCCCGTCTTTGAAGCCGCCGCTGAGCTAGGTGCCGCCATTTTTGTGCACCCCTGGGACATGATGGGCGAAAAGAAGATGCGCAAATATTGGCTCCCGTGGCTGGTAGGCATGCCCGCCGAGACATCGCGCGCCATCTGCTCCCTCATCTTTGGCGGGGTGCTGGAGCGGTTGCCCCATCTAAGGCTGGCGTTCGCCCACGGCGGAGGCTCTTTCCCGTTCACCATCGGCCGTATTCAGCACGGCTTTGACGTACGCCCCGACCTCTGCGCCGTTGACAACCCCGTCAAACCGGAAAGTTATCTGGGCAAGTTCTGGCTTGACTCACTGGTGCATTGCCCCAACACGCTGGACTATGTAGTGAAACAGTTTGGTGCCGACAAGGTGGCGCTGGGCTCAGATTATCCGTTCCCGCTGGGCGAGGAGGAGCCGGGCAAGCTCATTGAATCTATGCCGTACCCAGACCATGTGAAGGAGATGCTGTTAAGCGGTTCGGCGCTGCAATGGCTGGGCTTGGAGAAGGAGCGGTTTTTGGTGGGGAAGGTGTTGCGAGTGAATTAGGGCAGTAGTTGATTTTCTTCGGAGAGAAGTTTTTTTTAACGGATATGTAGTTATCTAAAATAAGATTATGGCAACAATACAAGAATATTTTCTGAATGACTTTATGGACTTGAGTATTGATATAACTTTTACTGTGGATTTTCAGAAACAGGAGTTGTTAACTAAAGTTATAACTCAACATAAGGTTGAGGTAAAGCAGAGATTGCAACATGATTCTAATAGTTCAGCAAGGTTATTTACATTTTATGTTCCTGATACTCAAGATACAGCTTTTGTTTGCCAAGCAATTATTAAAGATTTGGAAAAATTGAAGAAACAAGCTGACGGTGTTGATGCTATAGGAGGATTTGCAGACGATAATGCGGTTGGAACTCACTCGCCTGTATATTCAAACAGGATGTTTTTCTATACAGAAAGACAATTAAATACGAATGAGCTAGACGAGCTAGATAAATTAGCAAAGGAAAAACAACTTTACATAACTTTCCGAAGCCACGATTACTTAAAAAAGAGAATGGAATTACAGAAACCTTTTGCATTTATTTCTCATGACAGTAGAGACAAAGAATTAATTGCTAGACCACTTGCAAATGGATTAAACTCACGACTTTGTTTTGTCTGGTATGATGAGTTTTCATTGAAAGTGGGAGACAGTTTGAGAGAGTCAATAGAAAAAGGAATTAAAGAAGCCAAAAAATGTGTGCTCATTTTGACACCTAGTTTTTTAAATAATCCTGGTTGGGGTAAAAAGGAATTTAACTCAATATTTACCAGAGAAATGATTCTGAATGAACGTGTGGTTCTTCCTATCTGGTATAAAGTTTCAAAAGAAGAAGTATATAACTATTCGCCTTCACTCGCGGATACTTTTGCACTAGTATGGCCAAGTTCTGAAGCTAAATCTGAAGATGAATACCAAAAAGAAGTTGAGCTTGTAATAAGCAAATTGCATGCATCTATAACAAAATAGATAAATAAAAATAAGCCACTATATATATAGTGGCTTATGAGAATTATTTTAGAAACTTTATTCGCTAACGGTTGATGATGATGTTTTTAAACCTGATAGGTTTAATGTTCTTACCGTTTAAACCATATTCCGTTTTACCCTAATTTCCCAAACCTAGCCCGGAAACGGAAACAAACGCCAGCCTGTAGAGTTTCAGGTAAAAGTGCATGGCAGTCTAACGCCTGTTAGGTAAATTCGCCCAACCTTCATCCAGATTACGCAAAGAACTACATGTCCTTCCAAAATACCCTCGCTTACGCGCAAGAGCAAGACCACCAAGATGAGCTTCGTTACTTCAGAGAACATTTCCATATTCCGCGGCACAACGGCCAAGACACCGTCTATCTCTGCGGGAACTCCCTAGGCCTACAACCTAAATCGGCTCGGGCCGCGCTGGAAGAAGAAATGACCAAGTGGGCGGAATTGGGCGTAGAAGGCCATTTCACCGGTGATGACCCGTGGTTCACGTACCACAAAACGCTGGCCGCGCCCACCGCCAAACTGGTAGGGGCCAAGCCCGAAGAAGTGGTCATCATGAACCAGCTCACCGTGAACCTGCACCTCATGCTGGTGTCGTTTTATCGGCCGCAAGGCCAGCGGTACAAGATTCTCACCGAGGCCGGGGCGTTCCCCAGCGACCAGTACGCATTGGAAAGCCAGGTGAAAATCCACGGCTACGCGCCCGAAGACGCCATCATTGAAATCGCGCCGCGCGCAGGCGAACATACGTGGCGCACCGAAGACATTCTGCAGGCCATCAAAGACAACGGGAATGAAATTGCGCTGGTGCTCATGGGCGGTCTGCACTACTACACCGGGCAAGTGTTTGACATGGCGGCCATCACGCAGACGGCCCATGAAGTAGGCGCGGTTTGCGGGTTTGATTTGGCGCACGCCGCCGGAAACGTGCCCATGCAACTGCATGACTGGGACGTAGATTTTGCCGTGTGGTGCACCTATAAATATTTAAACTCCGGCCCCGGCGGAACGTCTGGCGTGTTTGTGCACGAGCGCCACGCGCAGAACCCCGAGCTGCCGAGGTTTGCCGGTTGGTGGGGCCATGACCAGCGCGTGCGGTTCAAGATGCAGAAAGGCTTCATTCCCATGCCCGGGGCCGAAGGCTGGCAGCTTTCCAACGCCCAAATCTTGCCCATGGCGGTGCACAAAGCCAGCCTCGCTATTTTTGACGAAGCCGGTATAGAGAACCTGAGAGCCAAAAGCGAAAAATTGACGGGCTATCTGGAGTTCCTGATAAACGGCCTGCACCAACCCAAAGACCAGCTGGAAATCATTACGCCCGCAGACCCCGCCGCACGGGGTTGCCAGCTGTCTTTGCTGGTGAATAAAAACGGGCGGCAGCTGTTTGACACCCTCATGGCCAACGGCTTCATCCTGGATTGGCGCGAACCCAATGTAATCAGGGTAGCACCTACGCCGTTGTACAACACCTTTGAAGATGTCTACCGGTTTGGCCAGTTTCTGGCGGCGCATTTTCAGGGGTGAGCCACAGGGCTTTTTTGAAAAGGTGATAGAGAGGCTTTTTCTGTTTTCGGCCTGTTTTTAGAAAAACAGGCCGAAAACAGGAAGGAGGCTGCGGCCCCCGTTGTTGATAAACGGCTGTTCTAGCAAAAGCGGTCTCAGAAATAAAAGACTGAAGCGCCCACTGTTGCAACAGGCTGTCGCTGTTAAGTTGTATTCACGGGCAACTAGGCTGCGGCCCGTTCTATGCTTTTCTTCTTGTCAGCATGGAAACCCGCCTTTCAACATGCTCTTAAATCAAATCAAAGGCCATGGCATACTGAGACAGGTCATAGCTTGTGTTGGCATTCAACTTCAGTTTGATGTTGCGGCGGTGGGTGTTCACGGTCTTCTCTGAGATAAAGAGCTCCTGGGCAATCTCAACCGAACTTTTGCCTAACACAACCAGCTTTAACACTTCCCGCTCCCGGCTGCCTAGTTGAGAATAGCGCTGGTAATTCTGCCTGAGAAAGGTATTCTCATCTAACAGCCTGCTCACCTTGGCGGTAATATGGCGCATGGGGTCAATTAAGAGGGCAATGGTGATGGTGAGCAGGGGCTGGTTCTGATCATCTTTCATCAGAATCTTGAGGGTGCTCAGGTGCCAGTGCCACACCTCACTGCCATGAAAACGCACCTGCTGAAAGAAGGAGATAACTTCCTGTTCATCGTTCCGTTCTAAGAGGCCGCAAATGAGCTTGGGAATATAGTCACCGGTCTCTTCCGGGTTAAAGAAGCGCAGATGGTAATCTGGCCCCATCTCTTTCAGCTCTTCTAAGGTGATCCCCAGCTTATTTAACCCGCGCTGCGACATGTATTCCACCGCAAGGTTCTTTTTTAGGTTATGGATGATCACTACACCCGGTATCTGGTCTGCAATTTTAGCAATCTCAGCAACCTTCTCTGCCACGCGGTGGTCAAGGTCTGAGTCTAGGAGGTTCTCCATGTGTTTTTCAACAACGTGAGTCCCAAGAAAGCAGAACTATGTTAAATAGTCAAGTCTATGTAGCTACTTATTTTTAAGTAATCAGTTTTAAGTAGTGAAGGAGGAACGGGAGTCATGAAGCTGTTCAGAGGTTTCTGTTTACTCCAGCGCGCAGGCGTGAGTTTGTGCGGTAAGGCTAGACTAACCCCCTGTTTTAGGGCTGTTTTCTGAAAAGTAGCCCTAAAACAGGGGCACAGGCAGATGCCTGCGCCTTATAGGCCCTTTCAGAGAGATACGGGCGAAACGCTGAACAGCTCAAAAAAACTGCCTGCTGCAAAGGCCCATTACTTATCCTGAAGAGGGATTGAACCTTTTTAGTGAACGGGGCATAGACCTGCCGCTGAGGTGTACAAGCAGAATTACCTGTTACGAAAGCAAAACTCTGGCAGGTGGCCACTTGCGTTCATGGCCTTCTTTTCTGAAAACAGGCTGTAAATGCGTTGATGCACCCGCGTTTTTGTTCACCCGTGTTCTGTAATACAAAAACGAGGAATCTATTTCCGTTTCAAAATTTTAAACTCTGTGCGGCGGTTTACCTGATGCTCTTCTTCAGAGCAGGGCACCCCGTCTTTGCAGCGGTTAAGCAGCTTTGTCTCACCATAGCCTTTTGCTACTACCCGGGTGGCGTCTATTCCTTTTGAGATGATATAATTCACTGCTGTTTGGGCGCGTAATTGGGAGAGTATTTTGTTGTAGGCGGCCGTCTGGCGGCTGTCTGTGTGGGAACTAAGCTCAATGCTGATCTTGGGGTTGTCTTTTAACGTTTGCACCAGTTTGTCTAACTCTAAGGCCGCCTCAGGCCGAATATCTGATTTGTTCAGGTCATAGTAGATGTTTTCCACCAGAATTGGCTTGTTGGGTGCGCTCCTGTTCAGGGCCAGGCCTAACCGCACCATGTCTACTATAGACTCACAGGTGGGGGTTACTGCCGCAGAACGGGTCAGGTAATCTGGTTTGGTGGCTTTGATGCTGTAGGTGACCCCATCCAGAATGTCAAACGTGAAGTTGCCGGCGGCATCTGAATATGTAGTGGCCACCACAGAGTCGTTTGGCAGGTAAAGCTGCAGCAGCACGTTGCCAACGGGTATTTCTTCATACACGCCGGGCCTTGTTTCCGTCTTCTCAAAAGACCTGCCTGCCAGTTTGCATGGAATTGGCTGGTACTGGAAGGTGTAAATGTCATCTGTCCCGTCTGAGCTTTCCCGGTTAGAAGAAAGGTAGCCTGCGTCTGTTGTCTCAAACACAATCCCGAAATCATCACCCGGTGAATTGAGAGGGTATTTAAGGTTCTGGACCTTCTTCCAGACAGTGCCAGACCCTGCCGCAGAGAAAATGTCCAGGCCGCCCATGCCTTGGTGCCCTTCTGAGGAAAAATAAAGTTTGCCAGAGGGTGCCACCACCGGAAATACCTCTTTGCCCGGGGTGTTGATGCCGGCCCCCAGGTTGACGGGTTTTGACCAGGAGTTGTCACTTTCCCTGACGCTGTAGAAGATGTCAGATTCGCCAAGCGTGCCAGGCATGTCTGAGGAGAAATAAAGGGTGTCGCCTGATTTAGATACCGCGGGGTGCCCAATAGAATAGGTGCCGGGGTTGTTGTAGGGGAACGGCTGAGGCTCACTCCAGCCGTTCCCTTTCCTCTGGGAAATGAAAATCTCCAGGCGGTTTACATTTTCAGGCACTGAGAACTTGACCCAGCTAAACGGGTCTGTGTTGACGCTTTTGCCTTGCTTCTTCAACTGGTTGATTCTGGTAAAGTAGATAGTGTTGCCATCTGGGGAGAAGGCCGCAGACCCGTTTTGGTGGTCACTGTGAATAGGGGAGGGCAGAGGGGTAGCCGGGCTGAAACCAGCTGCTTCTTTTTTACTGTAGTATAAGATTGAGTTTGGTCTGCCCGTCCAACCCAGCACGTTCTTATTGTTCTTGCTGTCAACCCGGTCTGACGTGAACACAAGGCCATCTTGAAACAGCGCGGGGCTAAAGTCAGAGTTCTCAGAATTCAAGCCGGGCGCCTTCTCTACCCGGAACGGTTGGGGGTTCCCCATCCAGAGCTGGGCGTTGACAGAGGTGGCAATCAGCTGCATGGCCTCTGGGGTGGCAGAAGGTACCTGCTCGGCATAGGTGAGGTAGAGGTTCTTCGCCTTTTCATAATTGCCGTTCATGCGGGCCGCATCTGCATAATGTTTCAGACTCTGGGGATCATAGTCTGGAAACGCCATCATCTGGGCATACCAGAACTCAGCTTCTTTTGAATTGTTGAGCCGCCGGTATGAATCAGCAATTCTGGCAATAATGGGGAGAGTGGGTTCCTGGGTTTGGAGTACCTTTTTGTAAGCCTCAATGGCTAGGGCAAACTCTAGCTTCTGGTAGTGGGTGTCTGCTATCTTCTGCTGCTTCTGTGCCAAAACGGCTATAGAAGAAAGCAGCAGGAAGGGCAGGAACATATAAAGAACTAAAACTTTGGCACGCATGGTAAAATCTCTAGTCCCTTCTAAACTATTTTAGAAGTGGCGAATGGTTAACGACGGGGAATCTGCATCTCTGAAGAAAAAGAAGCCTACAGATAGTTCATGGCTGGCATGCCCCTGCAGGCTGGTCAAGGTCATGTCATTTGAGTAGCCCACTTTGATTTTAGGGGTCACATACACCTCTGCCATCAATGCCCAGGCATTCATGTTTTCAAGTTCTAACGCCTGGTATCTGGATGTGTTAAACACTTTCAAAGCCATGCGGTATGTGCCGCCCAGCCAGAGCCGGTCACCAATTAGAAAGAAGGCATTCAAATCAATATTGGTGGGGCTTTTCAGATCTTCTTTCACCAGAAAGCTTGGCTTGAATTTAAGCAGAGAGCCCAGGTCAAACACATAGCCCGAGGTAAGGAAATAGTGCCTGGCCGGTGTATAGGCAATCCTGTTGCTCCCTGTGATCAGGTTAGAAGCTGAAATCCCTAAAAAGTAGCGCTCTGTGTTGAAGAAGATGCCCGCTTTGACATCAGGCAGAAAGACACTCTCTTTGGTAGCCGGAATAGCGGCATCCGGCTCCGGGTCAATTAACCTGATTTTAGTGCCATCTATAGAAAATTGGGAAACTCCGCCTGAAAGGCCTACGGACAGACGCGTTTTCTCCCCTAGTTTGATTCTGACCGCAGAACTTACATTGATGGTTCTTTGTCTCTGCGCCCCCAACTCGTCATTCATGAGCTGAAGGCCCAGCCCTATTCTCTGGTTCAGGAGGGTGCCGTCTACCGCCAGGGTCTGGGTATGGGGGGCGCCTTCTAAGCCACTCCACTGGCTTCTAAACAAGCCGGTTACATTGAGAACCCCTTTGCTACCAGCATAGGCAGGGTTGATCACCAGGCCATTGAAAATATACTGGGTGTACGAGGCACTCTGCTGCGCCGCAGAAGAAAGCGCCCACAATAACAGAAAGGGTAAAACTATTTTCTTCATATCACTTACTGCACAAGCCTCACGTTTACCTGACAATCATCACATACCCCTGATAGGTCTTGGTGACCCCATCACATAATTTCACTTTAAGCACATAGAAGTAGGTCCCCTCACTTAGGCTCCCTCCATCCCAGTTGTTGCGGTACCCTTTCTGCCGGTAGACTTCAGCCCCCCAGCGGTTGATGATGACCAGGTCATTCTCTTGGTAGTTTTCTATGTTCCTGATTTTCCAGGTATCATTGAGGCGATCGCCGTTAGGCGAAAGGGCGTTGGCAAACTCTAAATCAGCCTGAGCCTTGGCAGGGTCTGCGAGCAGGGCAGTGGCGGCACTTGAGCAGGCGGTGGTGCTGGCATTGTTGGCTACCACATGAATGGTTCCTGCCTGGCTTCCGGCTGGGGCCGCCACCTTGATGGCGGTAGAGCCCTGGCCACTGGAAATGCTCCACCCCGCCGGTACTGACCAGGTATAAGAAGTAGCACCCGGGACAGCCGCTATGGAGTATTGCAGTCCCGTGCACGGATTGCTTTCATCAAGGATCACCACTGGTGCTGCCGGGGTAGCCGAGACCGTTGATGTGAACCGGGCGCTGGCAGCGTGGCAATTGTTTGAGGCCGCCACCTGCAGGCTACCCCCTTCGCTTCCAGCTGTAACGACAACGGTATTTGTGCCCTGGCCAGAGGTAATAGACCAGCCGTCTGGAACAGTCCAGTGATAGGTATTGACACCCGCAACTGCCGGTACTGAGTAAGAAAGCCCTTTTTGGGAGGAGCACACGTCTGCCTGCCCGGTAATGGCGCTAAGTTGTAGAGGGGTTGATTTGTCAATGTTGACAGCCAACACACTTGGCGAGCTTTCACCGCAGCCGTTGATGACCTTAACTGACACCTCGCCAGAAGCGGGGCCTGCTTTGACCTCAACGGCAGAGGTTCCCTGGCCTTTGGTAATCTCCCAGCCGTCAGGCACCTCCCACAGATAGGAGCTGGCGGATGGAACCGGTAGAATGCTGTACTTTAAATTGGTTTGCCCGGCACAGAGAACGGCTGCGCCCTCTGGGGTGATTTTTCCTGGTGCTGAGGAGGTGGCAGTAGAAGAAAAGACAGCCAATGTGCCGGCCTCACTGGTGCCGCATTTATTCACAGCCACCACACTCAACTCTCCTGAAGTTTTACCCACGGTCACCTGCACAGAGACGCTCCCTTGGCCGGTAGTTATTTTCCAGTCTGCCGGCACCTTCCACTGATAAGAAGTAGCCCCTGGTACGGCGTCAATGGAATAAGAAATCTTAGTAGCGCCTGCGCATTGGTAGGCAGTTCCTTTGATTTGTCCCGGTGTAGCCGGAATAGGAATGGTGGTTACTGTTTTGGTTCTGGCAGCGCTGGTTCCGCAGCCATTGACGGCAGTCACCCTTACCTCTCCCCCGGCAGAACCGGCTGTTACTTTTATGGCAGTAGTGCCTTGCCCCTCTGTGATGGACCACCCTTGGGGCACCTCCCACTGGTAATGGCTCACGCCGTTCATGGTGCTGATGCTGAAAAGGACATCTTTGGTATTGCTGCAAACCTGAGCCAATCCTGAAATGGTACCGGGGGTGGCTGGTATTTTGCTCACCATGGCTACTGACAGCGAGGTAGAGGCGCTGACGCCGCAGCCGTTTTTAGCTGCGACAGAAACGGTTCCTGCTGTTTTGGGGGGCTTCACGGTGATGGTGTTGGTTCCCTGGCCAGATTCAATATCCCAACCGGCAGACAGCGTCCAGAAGTAGGACGAGGAGGTATTATCAGGAGACTCGACTTTATACTGTAGAAGGGTAGTGGAGCCTATACAAACAGTAGTGGTTCCATGGATAGCAATTGGAGCGGGTGGGGCAGTGGTAGAAGAGGACACTTTCAACACCGTAGCTGTGCTGCTGCCGCAGCTGTTAATGGCTTTTACTGAAATCTCGCCTTCTGCTGTACCGGCCCTCACGGTGATGGAGGAGCTAGTAGCGGGAGAGATAATGGTCCAGCCGGTGGGCACTGTCCATTCATAGGTGGTGGCACCCGGTACTTCTGCAACAGAGTAAGTGTTGTCCCTGCCTCCGGAGCAGGCTTCTTTTTCCCCAATGATTGGGCCCGGGGCGGCTGGAGCCTGGTTGGCTTTTACGAATAAGGTGCTGGCAGGGCTCGCGCCACAGGTGTTTTGGGCAACTACTGCTATTTCGCCCGAGGCCTTACCCGCGGTAACGGTAATGATATTGCTGCCCTGGCCAGAGGTAATTTCCCAATCAGAAGGAACGGACCAGGTATAGGTGGATGCTCCAGGGACCAGTGCAATAAAATAAGTAAGGCCTTTCTCTTTGGCGCAAACAGAAGCGGAGCCTGCTACTATAGACGTTGGTGTACCCGGGGGGGCGTTGCTAGGGCTTACATTGATTTCACTTCCGCTGCTTTGGCCACACCCATTGACAGCTGTTACTTTGATCTTCCCGCTTGCGCTGCCAACTGTCACTAAAATGGAAGTGCCGTCAGAAGACTGGGTAAAAGTCCAGTCATCAGGTACTGACCAGCTGTAAGAAAAAGCTCCCGCTACAGGGGCTATCCTATACTCTACCTTGGTGTTGCCGGTGCAGAGACTACCTGTTTCTGAAATGGGGCCGGGTGTGGCGGGTAATGCCGTGCTGGTACGCACAGCCAGGGCGGTGGCCTGGCTGGCTCCGCAGTTATTTCTAGCAATGACAGAAATGGTTGAGGGGCCTACCCCAGCTTTCACTTTGATAGAAGTTGTTCCCTGGCCGGTAGTGATGGTCCAATTTCCTGAAACTCTCCACTCATAAGATGTGGCCCCGTTTACCGCAGAGATAGTATATATGATTTCTTCTTCCTGGGCGCAGACACTGTTTCTGCCAGATATGGCAACCGGGGCAGAGGGGGGCTGTGCCCCAGACTGCACTGCTAAAACGCTGGCGGCGCTGAGGCCACAGCTGTTTATGGCTTTGACAGCTATATTGCCGGCCTTGGTTCCTGCCTTTACTTGAATGGTAAGAGTGCCTTGGCCATCTGTGATGGACCAACCGTCTGGTACTGCCCATTCATACCTGGTGGCCCCGCTGACTTCTGAAATGCTATAAACAGTCTTCTCGTCATTAATACAGGTGACAAGCGTGTTACCCGTTATGGGCCCGGGTGACGGGGGGGCGGCCGTAGCAGGTGCTACCGCCAGGGTGGTGGCCTGGCTGCTGCCACAGTTGTTTTTACTGGTCACTCTGATCTCGCCACTGCTATTCCCCACGGTTACTTGAATGGTGGCGGAACCTGTTCCGGAGGTGATGGTCCAGCCATTAGGCACCTGCCAGGCATACTCAGTTGCACCGGGTATCTCCTGTACAGAATAGGTGACATTCTTTGCGTTCACACATGGGGAGACATTACCGGAAATACTGACAGGGGCGTTGGGGGAGCTGAGGGAAGGAGACACCGAGAGTGATCTCGCCGGGCCTGGACCGCAGACATTGACTGCAGAAACTGCCACGGTCCCAGAAGACGTGCCCGCTTTTACTGTGATAGAGGTGCCGTCTGCCGGGCCAACTAGTACCCAGCCGGGCGGTAACGTCCAGGTATAGGAGACAGCCCCTGGCACAGCTGGGATACTGTACTGCAGGTTCTCTTCACCAGCGCAAGGCTGTAAAGCAGAGCTGTTGATGGCAGAAGGCTGGGCAGGTTTGGTTGTAGGGGTGACGGTAATACTGCTTTCAGCGCTTTGCCCGCAGTTATTGAGCACGCTCACATAGATGGTTCCGGATACTACGGCAGTGGTGACTTTTATTTTTACCTCAGAGGTTCCTTGTCCTTCTACCAGCGCCAGATTGCCAGATACTCTCCAGAAATAGCTATCTGAGGCAGACTTGGGGGTGACTGAATACGTGTAGGTAGTTCCTTCAGCAGAGGCGCAGGGCAGGAGGGTTCCGGAAATAGAGGCTGGCTCAGGCTTGGCCATGGGGCTGACCGGGTAAGTAACAGGGGTACTGGTGCCGCAGCCGTTGATGGCTGCTGCCTCTACGTTGCCCGCACCGCTTCCCACTATCACCTTGACAGCTTTTGACGTTCCGCCTTCTAGGACTTGCCAACCTTGAGGGAATTTCCAGGTATAGGAGGTGTTTTCAGGGTTGCCACTTGCAGTATACACCACTGTTTCACCTACGCAGGGCGCCTGATTGCCTGAGATGGCCGTTGGCGGAGCCGGAGCCGCCACCGACGGCTGCACAGATAGGTTAACGGCGGTGCTGGGTCCGCAGGCATTGACTGCCCTAACGGTTACCTGGCCAGCCGTACTTCCGGTTTGCACGGTGATGGTAGTGCTCTTTTCCCCTGAAATGATTTGCCAGCCAGCAGGAACGGCCCATTCATAATATTCTGCCCCGGTCACAGGGGCAATTGTATAGGTGACGTCTGCTCTGCCAGTACATGGGTTGGCAGATCCGTAGCTGGCTGATATAGGGCCAGGAGCCAGGGACGGTGCTACCGGAATGGTGACTTTCCTGGTACTGGGTTCACTTACGCTGCAGACATTTTGGGCGGTCACTGATACTTCCCCCTCAGATGTGCTGGCAATCACCTTGATAGTAGAACCGTTAGAGCCGCTCACAATCTGCCAGCCGGGAGGGAAGGTCCAGTTGTATTGGGAGGCAACTTTGGTGGGGGTTACGCTAAAAACAACTTCCTGTCCCGCGCAGGCAGAGACAGGGCCAGAAATTTCACCCGGGTCAGACGGGGCTACGCAGATAGAGACTGAATGCTCATTGTTCTCCCGGCTTTCGTCCAGGCCATCGCCTAAGATTGTTACACTGTTCAGCAGAATGGCGGTGGCGTTGTTGTTGATCTCTGTAGTAAGTTCTAACGTAGCAGTGGCACCTGCCCCAAAATAATTTATGCTCCATTGAGACGCAGACGGGTCATAGGCAGAGCCGGGAGGAGCTTTTGAGCTAATGTAGGTAAGGCCGGAGTTTAAGACAAAGATCCTCACATTGCTTTCGCCAATAGGGCCTGCATTGTGAGCGGTTATGGTATAGGTGACGGTGCCCCCAACAAAATAATTTCCCTGCGCATTGCCTGCACTCTTTTTGATCGTTACTGATAAATCAGTAGGGATGGTGATGATGTTATTGGTAAGGCCCACGCTGCCAGAGACAGAGAAAAGGCGGCCGTATACGGTGGCCCCTGATCTGGCGGTAATGTTTTGAAGTGCTAAAAGGGAGCCTCTGAAAGTGGTACCGTTGCCTAACGTGGCCTCACCGGCCACCTGCCAGAAAACGTTCTTGACTTTAGGCTGTGCAGTTTCAAGAAAGCTGATGCGGGCGTTGCTGCCTATGGTCAAATCGCCGTTGATCTGGAAGATAAACACGGCGTTGGGGTTGCCATTGTTGTCTAATGTTAAGGTGCCGTTGATCTGCGTATGGTTGTCTAACCGATAGATACCCGGTTTTAACGTTTTGCCCCCCAACTCCTGCCCCGCCATCTGGTAAGTTGGTGCCAGGGCTGAAATCTGATGGTAGCTGGCTGACAAATCAGCCATAGCCCCTTGTGAGGCAGAAGTGTTGATTTCTGTACTGCCGTTAATAACGCCCTGGGGAAAACCTGTAAAAACTGTACCTGGTGAAACGCCTACGTTGCCATTGATTTTGGTGTCGCCAATGCTGTTGATCCCAGTTTTAGCCAGTACAGTAAAGGGGGTTGCTTTGCCAAGCTCAGGGAGAATAGACTGAGCAATGGCAGAAGTATCAATGATTAGTATAAGTATAATATAAAGTATAATTTTTTTCATGCAGGAGCCGGGTGTTTTTTAAACTTATTTCTTGTTGCCTAGAAAAATTCCTGTATTCCTCCTTTCTATAAGGGTGAGGTACATGGTTTACTGTCAACTCCTTTAACTTTCAAGAAAGGTAAATATTTTATTTGAGAATGCGTTTCATGATCTAAGGCTTTCTCTAAATGGAAGGCAATGAAGTGAATTTCATGAAATATAATATTGGTATTGTTCTATTTGTCTTTAATTTGAAATGTGCTTGCCGTTTGATTATGATTAGCAATAATTTAATAATCAGTAAATCCCAAATGAAGATGCGGCAAGAAAAGTTTCAGGAGTGTACCAGAAAAGTTGATAAAGAGAGCGTGCGGTGCGGCCGGTGTAGTTGCAAATAAAACAGCCCCCTAAAGGAGAAGCCCTTGCTTGCCCAGGCACTAAGCCTAAGCCTTATTCTGAGATTGAGGAGTAGGGGAGGTGTAAAATAAAAAAAGAGGCTAACCATTTCTGATTAGCCTCTTTTTTGCTCCCCCTCTTGGGCTCGAACCAAGGACCCCATGATTAACAGTCATGTGCTCTAACCGACTGAGCTAAGGAGGAGTTTAGTATTCGCTGCCGTAGCGTTGAATAGTGATGCAAAAGTAAGGGGTGAACGGTGATTACGCAAGTGTTGGCGAAGAAAAATTTTATAGTTTTTGGTAACTGGCTGAAAATGACAAGGGAAAATTTCTGTTTTCGGCGTGATTTCTGAAAAACAGGCCGAAAACAGAAACACTTATGCCTTGCCGGAGTAGTCATAGAACCCTTTCCCAGATTTTCGGCCGTGGTGGCCGGCGTCAACCTTCTGCTGCTGCCAGCGGCTGGGCCTGAATTTGGGGTCTTGGTGAAAGGCTTCATACATGGCGCTGGTCACTGAAAAATTAGTGTCTACCCCAATCAGGTCCATGAGCTGGAAAGGCCCCATTTTAAAGCCGCTGGCCTGCAGCAGACGGTCTATGCCCTCGTGGCTGGCTACGTTTTCCTCCAGCAGTTTCAGGCTTTCTACATAGAAATGGCGCGCCACCCGGTTCACAATAAAGCCGGGGGCGTCTTGGGCCAGAACCGGGGTTTTGCCCAGCGTCACCGCCAGCTCTTGCATAAGCGCCACCACCTCAGGCGCCGTGGCGGCCCCGGAGATCACCTCTACCAGTTGCATGATGGTGGCGGGGTTAAAGAAATGCAGCCCCACCACGCGCTCCGGCCCCTGCACCTTGGCCGCAATGCGGGTAATGGGCAGCGACGAAGTATTGGAGGCTAACACTGTCTCGGGCCGGTTCTGGTCAGCTACCTCGTTCAAAATGCTCTGCTTCACGTCCAGGCGCTCCACCACGGCCTCAATCACCACATTGGCAATGACCTGCAGAATGTCTGCGGTGAAGGTGAGCCGGTGAAGGGTTTCCTCCTGGGTGTGCACTGAAATTTTGCCTTTCTCCACCAGCCTCTGAAGCGATGCCAGGGTGGCGGCCTGGGCGTTAGCCAGCACGGTGGCGTTGATGTCGTACAGGATGGTGGTAAAACCCGCTTGTGCACAGAGTTGGGCAATGCTCTGGCCCATGGTTCCGGCCCCAATCACCGCAATGGTTTTAATGTCTTGTAACGTCATGTGGTATAGCGTTGTGTGAAATACTTGTGAAGTCCCAGGTGATTCTCTCTCCAATCTTCGGGAGCCGCTCTCACGGGATCTGCGTAACCTTTGAGAACTCTACGGTGGTGACCTTTCTGTTCCCGTCTACCTGCTCTTCTGCGCGTAAAGTTAAGTGGCTCTGGGTGACAGAAAGTACTTTTATCTCACAGAGGCCAGATGTGATGATCACCGCTCCCTGATTCTCCGTCAGGGTGAAAGTACCTATAAAGGGATCCTGCAGAGGGAACCCCTGCAAGGTGGAAATTAGGTTGTCTGAGATTTCTAAGGTGCCCTGTAAAGACGGTGCCCGCCCCGCCTGCAGGAGTTGCCCGTTCTGATTGTATAAGGGGGCCGTTGCCCTCTCCGGGTACCATTTCCCTTCCAGTTGGGTACGCGTCTCCTCCAGAAGTGTATTGGTTTCAGGCTCATGGGCGCAGGCAACCGCTGCAAATAAACAGAAGCAAAAGAATAGAAGATGGTAGAAGTTTTTCATGTACAGGGGGAAATCTAAAGTATCAGTGCCCCGTTATGCTTTATTGAAATACGTTCAGGGCTATAAACGTTTTCGGCCTGTTTTTCAGAAAACAGGCCGAAAACGGGAATCTATGTAGGCGGAACTTGGGGAGTAGGGGCAACCGTAGAAAATAACCTTTCCAACCATGGCACTCCCAGATGCTGGATCTTAAACTGATTCAAACTGCCGCAGGAAGCGGGCGTCATTCTCAGTGAACAGGCGCAGGTCCTTGATCTGGTACTTGAGCATGGTGATGCGCTCAATGCCCATGCCAAACGCGAAGCCCGAGAACTCTTTGGAGTCAATGCCGCAGTTTTCCAGCACCTGCGGGTCTACCATGCCGCTGCCGCCAATCTCTACCCAGCCGCTGCCTTTGCAGATGTTGCAGCCTTGGCCTTTGCAGATGTGGCAGGTGATGTCAATCTCTGCGCTGGGCTCAGTGAACGGGAAGAACGACGGCCGGAACCGGATCTGGGTGTCTGGCCCAAACAATTCCTTCACGAAGTAGTACAGCGTATCTTTCAGGTCTTTGAAGCTCACCCCCCGGTCCACAAACAGGCCTTCCACCTGGTGGAAAACACAGTGTGCCCGCGCTGAAATAGCCTCGTTCCTAAACACCCGCCCCGGCGACAGCGTGCGGATGGGCGGCTTCTGGTGCTCCATCACCCGTACCTGCACGCTGCTGGTATGCGTTCGCAGCAGCATGTCTGGGTTCTTGCTCAGAAAGAAAGTGTCCTGCATGTCGCGCGCCGGGTGGTTCTCCGGAAAGTTCAGGGCTGAGAAGTTGTGCCAGTCATCCTCCATCTCCGGCCCCTCAGACACGTTGAACCCAATGCGTTCAAAAATCCTGATGATCTCTTCCCGCACCTTAGACAAGGGGTGACGGGTGCCTAATGAGTTGGGCACCGGCGGCAGGGTGAAGTCCAGGCCGGCTAGCGCGTCTGGCGTGGCGTTCTGCTCCAGCGCCTCCTGGGCGGCATCAAATTTCTGCTGGGCCAGCTGCTTGAGTTGGTTCAGTTCCTGGCCCACCTGTTTGCGCTGCTCTGGCGCCACCGTCTTCATTTCGTCAAAAAGCGCGGCAATCTGGCCTTTGCGGCTCACATAGGTGTTCTTGAAAGCCTCCAGCTGCTCCTTGTTGTCTATGGGATAAGACTCAACCTCCTGCGTCAGTCTCTTGATGTTCTCGAATAGCATACTGCAAAGATAAAGAAGTAAAGCTGATTGCGTAAGGATTTCTAAGGCTCCTTTTTCAGCTCCCCAATGAGCTGGTGAAACTTCTGTTTTCCGGCTAATTTCTGAAAAACAGGCCGAAAACAGAATAAGCCATGCCTGCACCAGCTGATTTCTGCTTCCCCTTCAGTCATTCTCTTTTGATATTTTGATCGAAAAGGAAGAGCAGCATCTTTCCATTTAAGGTGAACGAAGAAGTAAAGCCAGACGCCCGCAGGCCCCCGGATGGGATGGGTGTTGGGGCAGGCGGTACAGCGGCGGCAGGCGTACTGAAACCCACCCCTGCCCCACCCGGGAGGGGAGTGATCTGGCATGCGTGGGGCAGGTGCCAGATACCAGTACTTTGCAATGCGTGCTCTCCTGTGTTAACATCCCCCTTCGCCCCCTTCCAAGGGGGAGTATCGAAGTGAGTCCTGAGTCTTGAGTCCTTTCTTTTCATCTTAGGCAATTCAGCACAGATGAAGTAGCAATGCATACTGGAGCCTGTGCATGATAGGGGAAACAATTCGCAACAGGCAATCATCCATCAATTATTCCACCGACTGATGTGCGCAGCACGGGCTCGTCTCAGGCTAGCGGAACTACAGCATTTACCTGCAAACAATCTACATCAAGAAAAGCAATAGAAGGAGAGGAACCGAAACCCGTCCTGGGGGTGAGCGCCTCTGTTACTACGGTGCCGAAGGCAACGCCAAAGGCCTAGTTTTAACAGCAGTGCTCACCGCCAGGACGGGCCCCCGCGGCCGTGAGCGCTTACCGGAGGCAATAAAACAATGCAGTGAGTGAGGCACTGCAGCAAACGATAGAGCCAAGGGAGCAGCAGACTACGCATTCCAGCAGCAGCAGCAGCAGCTACAGACTATGCATTCCAGCATCTGCAAAAGCGGCAAAATGAAACAGTTGCTCCATTGAGGCACAGCATCCAACTGCCCAGCCAACACACCCGTCAGTCATATAAAGCAACAGCAGTCTCCCTTAGAAATAGAGAAACCTGTTTTGGGGCTGTTTTTACAAAAACAGCCCCAAAACAGGTTTCTCCCTGCGTTCACCTACGCAAACCCGCCGTTTACCTACTTTTCCTTCTGCTTAGCCTATTTCCCGTTGTACCGCGCGGCCAGACCTTCTACTTTTGGAACATCAACCAACACAGATATGGAAAACCAAGAGATAAATAAGACAGAAAACCTGACTGGCTGGGACAGGTCCCAGGGCCGGGGCGGTAGAATGCTGGGCGGCTTGCTGGTAGTAGCCGTGGGGGCGGTATTGCTGGCGTATCAACTAGACGTGCTGGTGCTGCCGCGGTGGGTGTTCTCCTGGGAGGTCATCCTAATTCTCATTGGGGTGTTCACCGGTATCCGGCACTCGTTCCGGAACCCGGGCTGGATCATTATGGTGCTCATTGGGGGCATTTTTCTGGCAGATGACATTGTGCCCAACGTTAACTTCAGGCCTTTCCTGTGGCCGGTGCTGATCATTATCTTCGGGTTGTTCATCATGTTCAAGCCCCGCCACCAGTGCAAGCACCAGTTCCGCCACAAAAGGCGGCCGGGAGGCGGCGTGCAGGGGCCGGGGCAGCCGCTGGAGGAGACAGAGCCCGGCGGGAGTGCCGGCTCCAAAGAAGACTACATCAACGGCACGGCCGTATTTGGAGGCATAAAAAAAAACATCATTTCTAAAGACTTCAAAGGCGGGAGCATTGTGACGTTCTGCGGCGGCACCGAGTACAACCTGAGCCACGCAGACATGCACGGCGAGGTGGTCATTGAGGTAACCCAGATCTTTGGGGGCACCAGCCTGGTGATCCCGTCTAACTGGAAGGTGCGGTCTGAGGTGGCGGCCGTCTTTGGCGGGGTAGATGAGAAAAGGTCCTTCACAGAGGCCATGGCCAACACAGACAAAATATTGGTCCTGAAAGGCACGCTCCTGTTTGGGGGCATTGAAATCAAGAGTTATTAACCCGCTGCCGCACGTTACATGCCTCCTTTCAGAATCATAGCGCTATATGTAGGGTGGGGCCTGCTGTGGGCCGGGGTGCAGGGGTGGGTCCTGTGCACAACGGGCTTTCCGGTGAACCTGGCCTTTACAGACGCCCTGCTTACCAATGTACTGGTGATAACCGGAGGCTGTGCCATGTCTATCACCCTTCGGTTTTACCGGCCGGGGGTGCGGCAGGTGGTGTATTTGATGTGCTGGAGTCTGGGGCTGGCAGGGGTTTGCCTGTTGATGTATACCACCGCCATTGAGCAGCTGCTGAAGCCGGAGACTGACTACCTGGCCTTTATAGACCAGACGCTACCCGTGCGGCTGGCTTTTAACTGGCTCATGATTCTGTTCATTGTGCTGCAGAACTGGCTCTGGCTCTACATCAAAGAGAAGCAGCAGGCCGAGGAGCGCAAGGCCGCCACTGAAAAGCTGGCCCGGGAGGCCGAACTGTTCACCTTGCGCCAGCAGTTGCAGCCGCACTTTCTCTTTAACAGCCTCAATTCCATCAGTGCGCTGGTGAACACAAGGCCAGAGCAGGCCAGGAAGATGGTGCAACAGCTGTCAGAGTTTCTGAGGGGCACGCTGCGCAGAGACAACCAGTCTATGGTGCCGCTGGCAGATGAGCTGCAGCACCTGCAGTTCTACCTGGAAATTGAGAAAGTACGGTTTGGGCACCGGTTGCAGACTGAGATTATCTGTGAAGAGGAGGCGCTGCCCCTGCAGTTGCCTTACCTGTTGCTGCAGCCTATTGTGGAGAATGCCATCAAGTTTGGCTTGTATGACACCCTGGATGATATTCTCATCAGAATCAGCGCCCATGTGCAGGATTCACTCCTGGTCATCTCTACCCAGAACCCGTTTGACGGAGAGCTGCTGCAGCACAAGCAGGGCACCGGTTTCGGGCTGGACTCGCTGAGGAGACGCCTCTATTTGTTATATGCCCGCCATGATCTGCTCACCACAGAACACCAGGGGCAGGTTTTTTCTACTACTGTTAAAATTCCGCAGAAGCTATGATCAAGTGTTTGGTAATTGATGATGAACCGCTGGCCCGCAGCATTGTCTGTGACTACCTGCAGCAGTACCCTCAGGTGCAGCTAGTGCAGGAGTGCAACAACGGCTTTGAAGGCGTGAAAGCCATTATGCAGCACCAGCCCGACCTCATTTTCCTGGACATCCAGATGCCCAAGATCAACGGTTTTGAAATGCTGGAACTGGTGGAGCAGGTGCCGGGCGTGATCTTTACCACCGCCTTTGACGAGTACGCCATCAAAGCCTTTGAGACCAACGCGGTAGACTACCTGCTCAAGCCCTTCACCCAGGAACGGTTTGACGCCGCCATGAAAAAGTGGCTGCAGAAGCAGGCGCAACCGGTGAAAGAAGCGCCCGCCAAAGCCCTGGAGGAAGTGCCCGCCAAGCAGCCTGAGGAGCAGGTGCGGGTGGTGGTGAAGGTGAACAATGACATCAGGATCATTCCTGTGCAGGACATCCTGTACCTGGAGGCCTATGATGACTACGTGAAGATCTATACCAGCACCGGCTGTTTCCTGAAGAAGAAGACCATGGGCTACTATGAGAAGACCCTGGAGGAAAAGCAGTTTGTGCGGGTGCACCGCTCGTACATCATTGCCCTGTCACAGCTCACCCGCATTGAGCCGCTGGAGAAAGAGACCCATGTGGCCCTGCTGAAGAACGGCACCAGAATTCCGCTGAGCAAAAGCGGCTACAGCAGATTGAAGGCGGTGCTGGGGATTTGACTGAACAAAGAAGCACCGCTTCCGCACCGCGGAACCTGGGATAGAAATTTCTGTTTTCGGCCTGTTTTGGCCAAAACAGCCCAAAAACAGAAAGCGGCTGCGCATGGGATGTGCCTATTCAACCTGAGGTAACTGCCGTTGCCGGTAAAGATGCCTAATGGCTTTGCCGGTGCCTGTTTGTTGGCAAAGCCTTCAGGTGCACTATTTACGTTGATTGGAATTTGACGAGGAAAAATATTTACTTTTTCTAATGGAAACTTTGGGAACAAAAAAAGTTTCCATTAGGTTTGCCGCCACAATCAACGGTAGGTATGGAGTTACGTGAAAGAATATTACAGACTGCTTTGGAGCTGTTTTTCCAGAAGGGGATCAAGGCCGTGTCAATGGATGATGTGGCTACGCGCCTGGCAGTGTCAAAGAAAACCATCTACAAATGCTTCACCAACAAAGACGAACTGGTGTTTGAGGCAATGAAGCCCTATATCAAAAGCCTTGAGCAAAGTTGCTTTACGTCTATTGAAAATTCTGAAAATGCCATGGAGGGGCTCTTTAGAATGGTGGAAATGGTGAAAGAGATTATGCGCCAGGTACACCCCAGCATTTTCTTTGATCTGCAAAAGTATCACCCCAGCGCCTGGAACCTCTGGGTGGAGCACAGGAACAGTTTTTTCCTGGCGCAGGTGAAGGAGAACATTCAGCGGGGAATTGAGGAGAAGCTGTTCAGGAAAGATATAGATGTGGAGATCATGAGCAGGCTGAGGCTGGCAGAGACAGAATTGGCCTTTAACTCAGACTTTTACCCTGCCACACAATTTGACCTTCAGAAAGTGCAGCTAACCCTGCTGGAGCACTACATGCTGGGGCTGTCTACTTTAAAAGGGCATCAACTGATTAATCAATACAAACAGATTACCGAAGAAGAATAAACACTATGAAAAAGTTTAAAAAAGTCAGCGGGAGTATGGCCGGCTGGCTTCTAATGGTGCTGCTCACCGCATTGCCCGCCTGGGCGCAAGAGCAGGCGTTCACGTTAAGGCAAGCCATTGACTATGCCTTACAGAACCGGGTGAGCCTAAAAGTGCTTCGCAACCAGGAGCAGATAGATAAAGCCAAAGTAGGAGAAATCAGGGCAGCTGGTTTGCCTCAAATCAATGCAGGGGTAGACATCAATCATAATTATATTCCACAGAAGTCTAAAGTAGACTTTGGAGCCACTGGTGTAGGTGGAGAGTTAAATGACTTTACCATCACCAGAGACCAAATTAACGGGAACGGTGACATAGTACTTAAACCTACTTATACTATTCCTGAGGGAATGTCTGGCCCACAAATACTTACATTCCAACAACCGTGGAGTGGAAGTGCTGTTGTCTCAGGTTCTCAACTCTTATTTGACGGTTCTTACCTTATTGGGTTAAAAGCCGCCGCTACTTACACAGAGTTATCCAGAAAGAACACACAACAGGGTGAAATTGAGGTGGCTGAGCAGGTAAGCAAGGCTTATTATGGCGTGTTGGTAGCCAGTGAGCAAATTCAGCTGTTAGACCAGAATCTTACCAGATTAGACACCCTGCTGCGCCAAACCTCCATCATGAACCAGAACGGGTTTGTAGAAAAATTAGACGTTGATAGGTTAAGGGTAAGTTTGAACAACCTGAAGATTGACCGTGACAAAGCCCAGCGTTTGCTGGAACTAAGTGAGCAACTCCTCAAATTTCAGATGGGGCTTCCGCAGGAACACTCCATTGTCTTAGCAGACCAATTGAATGAAAGTGCATTAGCCAATACAGAGTCTAAGATAAATACCAATGGTTTTACATATGCTAACCGCATAGAGTATTCTATTTTAGAGACCCAGCGGGAGTTAGCTTTACTGAACCAGCGCAATGTAAAGGCGGGCTATATGCCTAAATTAATATTGTCTGGCACTTACGGTTATAACAGCAATGAACAATCCTTCTCTAGTTTAGCAAAAATAAGAGCAACTGAGAGCGCAGGTATCAATCGCACTTGGTTTGACTTTGGAGCAGTGGGGGTGGGTTTGCAGATTCCTATTTTTGACGGCCTCCGCAAGAGCTATCAAGTGCAGCAGTCCAGAATTGAGCTGGAGAATGTACGGTTGGGCTTTGAGCAGCTGCAGCAGTCTATTGACCTGCAGCTCAGACAGTCTGACGCCACAGTGGCCAACACCTTAAGTGTCCTCCGCGCCCAGCGGCAGAACCTGGAACTGGCCGAAGAGATTGCCCGCGTGAGCCGCATTAAATATCAGGAGGGGGTAGGTTCTAACCTGGAGGTGATTACCGCTGAGACAGATCTCAGGGCCGCCCAGACCAATTATTACAGCGCCTTGTATGATGCGCTCATTGCCCAGGTAGAGGCAGACAGAGCCACCGGGGCCTTATTAGTTAAATAGTATTTAAAGAAAAGAACATACGTTCAGACATTCTATGAAAAAGCAAATACTCGCTTCTTTTTTAGCCATGGCTGTGGTTACAGCCTGTACCAACCAACCCCAAGACAAAGAAACCCAGTTAGCCAGCCTTAAAAAGCAGCAAGCTGAATTGACCAGCCAAATCACCAAGCTTGAAGGTGAACTGCAGAAAGAGGGCAAAGGCGCCAAAGTGGTGGCCGTTCCGGTTTCTGCGGTAACGGTGCAGCCAGAAACCTTCCGGCACTACCTGGAGGTGCAGGGCAGGGTAGATTTTGACCAGAACGTGATGGTGAGCGCAAAAGTACCGGGCGTGCTGACCAGTGTGCGGGTTAAACGTGGTGATCGCGTGAGCAAAGGCCAAGTGTTGGCTACCATTGACGCCGCCTTGGTAGACCAGCAGATTGCCGCCCTCCGGCCTAATTTAGACCTGGCCCGCACCGTGTTTCAGAAGCAGAAAAACCTCTGGGACCAGAAGATTGGTACCGAGATCCAGTATCTGCAAGCCAAAAACAATGTGGAGAGTCTGGAGCGCCAGATTGCTACTCTAAGGGAGACCAAAGCCCAGTATACCATCACCGCTCCCATTTCTGGGGAGGTAGATGAGGTGATCCCGAATTCCGGTGAGTCAGTGGCGCCTGGGGTGGGGATTATCAGGGTAGTGAACACCAGCGGTGGCAAGATCCTGGCCGAAGTCTCAGAAGCCTACGCCAGCAAAATCAAGAAAGGCGATGATGCGTTGGTGCTGATCCCAGACCTGAACCAGGAAATCATGACTACCGTGCGGGTAGTGGGCAGCAACATTAACCCTACCAACCGCTCCTTTACCGTGGAACTGGGCGTGAAGCCTTCTGAGCAGGGCAAAGTGCAGCTGCGCCCTAACATGGTGGCCGTGGTACGCATTCAGGACTACATAAAAGAGAATGCCTTGACCATTCCGTTAGAGGTGGTGCAGAAAGACGAGCAGGGCAACTTTGTGTATGTGGTGGAGCAGAAAGGCGGTCAGAAAATAGCTGCCAAACGCACTATCACCACCGGTACCTCTTATAACGGGAAAATTGAAGTGGTGGCAGGCTTAAAGGCCAACAACCAGGTGATCAGTGCCGGTGCCCAAAACCTGAATGAAGGCCAGGCGGTGCGTCTCTAATAAATCAAAAGGTGGGCTTCGCCCGATGAAGGAACAGTGCTAAAATCGGGCGGAGCCCTAACTTCCAAAGTATATGGAAAACTCAAATAACGTAAAAGAATTCAAGCCCACCAGCTGGTCTATAGATAACCGCACCAGTATCTATATCATCACCTTGCTGATCACCATTGCGGGTGTTCTGGCCTATAACCGGTTGCAGAAAGAAAACTTCCCAGACATTGTGATCCCTACCATGATTGTGACCACGGTGTACCCGGGTACGTCCCCGTCTGACATGGAGAACCTGATCACGCGGCCCATTGAAAAGCAGATCAAGTCATTGAACGGCGTGAAGAAGGTGACGTCTACCTCTATGCAGGACTTTGCCATGATCAACGTAGAGTTCAACACAGATGTAGACGTGGAGGTGGGCAAGCAGCGGGTGAAAGATGCCGTTGATAAAGCCAAAACCGACCTCCCCACTGACTTGGACCAAGCGCCTAACGTGCAGGAGATCAGTTTCTCTGAGATGCCCATCATGTACGTAAACCTCTCTGGTAATTTCAGCGCAGAGAAGCTCAAACAGTTTGCTGAGGACCTGCAGGACCGGATTGAGGCGCTGCCAGAGATCACCCGGGTAGACATTGTAGGGGCACTGGAGCAGGAGGTACAGGTAAACATTGACATGTACAAGATGCAGGTGGCCGGAGTCACCTTTGCTGATATTGAACGCGCCATTGCCACTGAGAACATGACCATCTCAGGCGGTACGGTGCGCGTGGGTGACATGAAAAGGGCCGTGCGCGTGGTAGGCCAGTACACAGACCCTACCGCCATTGGCGACATTGTGGTGAAATCCCTGAACGGAGGGAACATCTACCTGCGGGACATTGCCCAGGTCATTGACACCTTTGAAGAGCGGGAGAGCTTTGCGCGCTTAGAAAATGAGCCGGTGATTACCTTAAACGTGGTGAAACGGTCTGGCGAGAACCTGATTGAGGCCTCTGATAAAATTAATGCCATCATTAAAGAAGTACACGGGAAGCAGTTGCCTGAAACCTTGAAAATCACGGTAACCGGTGACCAGTCAACCCAGACCCGCCATACCCTGAATGACCTGATCAACACCATCATCATCGGGTTTATTCTGGTAACGTTGATCTTGATGTTCTTCATGGGTACCACCAACGCCTTGTTTGTGGGGCTGTCAGTGCCCATCTCTATGTGCATTGCGTTCCTGATCATGCCAATGCTGGGCTTCTCCCTGAACATGATTGTGCTGTTCGCGTTCCTGCTGGCGCTGGGGATTGTGGTAGATGATGCCATTGTGGTGATTGAGAACACCCACCGCATTTTCCATGACACCAACTACAGCGTCACCAAGGCGGCTAAACTAGCGGCAGGTGAAGTGTTCCTGCCTGTGTTGGCGGGTACGTTGACCACCGTGGCCCCGTTCATGCCGCTGGCTTTCTGGCCGGGTATTATTGGGGAGTTCATGTTCTACTTGCCCATAACGCTGATTCTCACGCTAATGGCGTCTTTGTTGGTGGCGTTCATCATCAACCCAGTGTTTGCGGTGTCTTTCATGGGTAAGGGCGGTGACCCTGCCAGAGGCCGTAAGAACTTCAGGCTCACCATGATCATCATGGCGGGGGTGGCTGTCTTGAGCTATCTGGCGGGCTGGTTCGGCCTGGGCAACCTGATTCTGGTGCTCATGGTGTTTGTGGCCCTGAACAAATTTGTATTCACCGGCTGGATCAACGGTTTCCAGAACAAAGTGCTGCCTGCCTTTATGCGCCGCTATGAGCGTATGCTGCGCTGGATGATGCTGGGCAAGAGGCCGTACGTGGTGCTGGGGTCTATTGTGGCCTTATTGTTCCTGTCTATCTTCGCCACGGCCTTGCGGTCACCCAAGGTGGTGCTGTTCCCAGAGGGGGATCCCAACTTTATCTATACCTACATTACCATGCCGGTGGGCACGGATCAAACCGTGACAGACTCTATCACGAAAGTAGTGGAGAAACGTGTCTACAGCGTGATAGGTGAAAATAACCCGAACGTGGAGTCTGTGATTTCAAATGTGGCGGTGGGTGCGGGAGATCCGCAATCAGGCAGCCAGCAGGCCGAGTCAAACAAAGGCCGCGTCACAGTGGCGTTTGTGGAGTACCAGTACCGCGAGTCAGGCCTGAGTACCGCCACCTACAAAGACAAGATCCGCGAAGCGGTGAAAGGAATCCCCGGTGCTGAAATTACCGTGGAGCAGGAGCAGAACGGTCCGCCAACCGGTAAACCCATCCTGGTGGAGATTGCCGGGGAGGATTTTGATGGCCTGGTGCGGCTTTCTAAGCAGGTGCAACGGTACCTTGACTCGGCCCAGATTGCCGGGGTTGAAGATTTGCGTACTGATCTGGAAGACCAGAACCCGGAGATCACCGTTGAGATTGACCGCGTGCGGGCCAACCGTGAAGGGCTTAGTACCGCCCAGATAGGTTCTGAGCTGCGTACGGCCATCTTCGGGAAAGAGGCCTCTAAGTTTAAGCAGGACGAGGAGGAGTACCCTATCCAGATACGGCTGGCCGAGCAGTACCGCAAGAACATTGACCAGCTCATGGGCATGGTACTCACGTTCAGAGACCCGTCTGGGCAGGTGCGGCAGGTTCCGGTTTCGGCGGTGGCAAATATCAAGTACTCTACCACCTACGGCGGCATCAAGCGCAAGAACCTGAAACGGGTGGTCTCCCTTTCCTCAAACGTGTTGGGCGGCTATAACCCTAACGAGGTGGTGGGCAACATCCAGACCGTGTTGGAGCGTTTCCCTACCCCAGAGGGCTATGAGATCAGAATGGGCGGTGAGCAGGAAGATATCAAAGAGACCATGGATTTTCTTTCTCTGGCGGCGGTGGCTTCTATTAGCCTGATTTTCTTGATCTTAGTGATTCAGTTCAACTCGGTTTCCAAGACGTTGATAATTTTATCAGAAGTTTTATTTTCCATCATAGGGGTATTGATCGGGTTCACTGTCTTTAATATGGACATGTCTATTGTGATGACCGGAATTGGGATCATTGCTTTGGCAGGGATTGTGGTGAAGAACGGGATCTTGATTGTGGAGTTCACAGATGTACTCTACGAGAAAGAGGGAATGGAACTAAGGGAAGCCATCATCATAGCCGGGAAAACACGTTTGAGCCCGGTATTGCTGACCGCTACGGCAACCATCTTAGGTTTGATTCCGCTGGCCATAGGCCTGAACCTGGACTTCTTCACGCTCTTCACCGAGTTGGACCCGCACTTTTTCCTGGGCGGTGAAAACGTGACGTTCTGGGGCCCGCTGGCCTGGACCATCATCTTTGGGTTGAGCTTTGCCACCTTCCTGACCCTGGTAGTGGTGCCCATGATGTACCTGATCAATGAGAAGATCAAAGACAGGGTGTTGCCTGCCCGCAGGCAGAAGAAGGAATATGTATTAGTGAGCTAGAACCCGAAAAAACAGATTTATAGTCTTTACCCATATGATGACCGCACAAGTACCCTCTATCACCCGCGAGGTTGTTAAAATTATCAGTAAAACCAAGGAGATCAAGCCTTCCCGGCTACGGGTGTCTTCTAACCTGAGCAAAGAGTTTGGGTTTGATACCGTAGACGTGGTAGATATCATTCTGGAGCTGGAGAAAAGCTTTCAAATTGTGATTCCAGATGAGGTGCCGTTGAACACCGTTGGTGATTTTGTTGATTTTGTGTCTGCGCATACCCTAAAGCAGGCCAGCTAATATTTAAGTTGCTCATTTTTGACCTGGAAAGGCGGGGGAATTTTTCCTTCGCCTTTCTTTTTTGCCTGTTTGGGAAGTTGTTTTAGGCTTGTTTTCTGGAAAACAGGTCAAAAACAGACGTGCTTCAGGGCATTTGACTGTACTGGGGTACCGCCCAATATAGCTGAGAATCTATTGGAGATGAATGTGGGTGCAGCTATGCGTGGTCTGCCATTGCTGGAATGCGTGATTTTTGTTCCCTTGGCTTGGCCGTTTGCTGGAATGTGTAGTTCGCTGTTGCCATGGCTGGGGTGGTTGACAACGGAATGTGTAGTCTGTAGTTGCTGTTGGCTAGCTGCTGCTGGAATGTGTTGCCTGCTGCTGCTGCAGTTGCGGCAGGAATGCGTAGTCTGCTGTTCCCTTGGCTCTCCCGTTTGCTCCAGTGCTTCACTTATTAAGTTGTTTCATCTTTTCCGGTAAGCGCTCACCGCCAGGACTGGTTTAGGTTCCTCTCCTGATCAGCTTCCCTTGTTTTGTCTGCCTCTGCAGGTAACCGCTGCTGATCCGCTAGCCTGAGATGAGCCCGTGCTGCGCACATCAGCCAGGGGCAGAAGTGTTGTTTATTTATTGCTGCTTGTTTGCCGCTTTCTCTGGTTCAAGTTTCCAACTTGGACCTATAATGGCGGAAGCTTTCAGCTTCCATGAGGCGGCAGCCTCACATTACCTCTGCCCTCTATAGCTCCCTCTTCTGCCCCTCTATGGCGCGGAAGTTACTTCCGTGCCTTCTAACTCCAGCTGATACTCCCGCTTGCGCGAGTCCCCAGACGCGTGCCTACTGATGACGGGCGGTCTCAGCCTGCCCTCGCGGCGCGGCTGCGAAACCAGGCATTGCTGCTTCATTCGTATTGAATTGCCTAAAGAAAAAAGGAAGGACTCAAGACTCAAGACTCAGAACTCACTCTGATGCTCCCCCTTTGAAGGGGGCGGAGGGGGATGTTTACACAGGAGGACACCCATTGCTGAAGTGCGTTCACCCGCCACTTGCCCCACGCATGCCGGACAACTCCCCTCCCGGGAAGGGTGGGTTCTATACGCCTGCCCCCGCTGTACCGCCCGCTCACCAGGCCCCGTACCGTCCTGATGAGGCCTGCGGGCGTCTGTGCCCATTTCCTGTTTTCGGGCTGTTTTCAGCAATACAGGCCGAAAACAGAAGCTAATAGATCTGCAGCCGGTACGCTTTCAACTCATTGTCTAACCCACGGGCATTGCCGCTGATGCGGTCTAGCAGTGCCCAGAATCTGGGGCCGTGGTTTTTCTCAACCGTGTGCGCCAGCTCATGCAGAATCACATAGTCGCAGAGGTGCTGCGGAAGGCGCATGAGGTGCAGGCTCAGGTTAATGTTGTTGGTGGCAGAGCAGCTTCCCCAGCGGGTCTTGGCGTTCTTAATGGTGACGTTCCTGTAAGAGAACCCAAACTTCTGGGCCAAGTGCGCCACTTGCTGCGGAAGGTACTGTTTGGCCTCCAGACGCAGCGCCTGCTCTACTGATGTTCTGATATACTCTTGCACTTGCTGGTCTTCCCAACCGGTCTGCACCGGGTACCAAACCTGCAACACGCCTTCTTTGAGCCTGCTTTTGAGTTGCGGAAGGGTGTGGGGCAATAGCTGCAGCTGGTGAAAGCGGGTCTGGAAGGTGTCATACGGGGAGAAAAGCGTCTTTTTCTGCAGCTCCTGCTGCTGGCGGGCCAGGTGTTTTCTGATCCAGGCAGCCTTTTCCTGCACAAACGCCTCGGCTTGCGCCATAGTGGCCCTTTTGGGGAGCGTCACCTGCACGCCCACGCCCGGTTTGATGCTGATCCTTACATATTTGGCGGTACTGCTGGGCACAAACTGAACCCTGCCCATTCCCTCCATCTCCTTCTCCAGAATCTCGGCCTTGGCCGCCAGACTACCTTGCTTTCTCTTCATATCTACAGCAAAGATACCACTTCGGCTCTGAAATAGCATTGGTGCCCGCAATCCCTGTTGTTGGCGGTACATAAAAAAAGCACCTCTGTTAGAAGGTGCTTTTTACATTCAGGAGTACCTGTACTAGGTGGGGGGCTGTGCGAACACCCCGGCAGAAGGCAACTCCCTGTTTTCTTTGGTGCCGTATTTTAACGCACGTTGCCGCCGTGGTCACTGTCATAGCTGTTTGAGCTGGGCACGCGGGTGCTGTCTGTGGTAGAGGCGCGTACGTTGGGTTCACCGTAACCAGTTGGTACGCCCTGGTCTGTGGGGCGGGCGTCTGGCGTGGCGGTGGGGTCTATTTCCTGCAGGGGCGTGCCTTCAACGGTGTCAAAGTGAGTGACCGGGGTTTCGTTTTGAGGGGGAATGATACCGCCGGTAGAGCCTTGCGCCCCTGATGAATTGTTGCCCACCTGCATGTTGCCGGCCTCTGGGGACGTATGGCCGGCGGGGCCGGAAGAACCCACTGCCCCGGTAGAGGGGGCGGTTTCACGGGCAGAGCCATACTGGCCCGCAGGCTCATTGCCGTACTTGGGCGTATGCGCTGATGTGTCAACCGTCAGTTCAGCGCGGGTAGGGTCAACGGGTGCAGGGGTTTGCGGTTTGGCAGGCTGGGAGGCTTCCCATACTTTGAATTTATCCATTTCGGCTTTGATGCTGGTCATAAACCAGGCCAGGAGGCTCACATCATCAATGAGGCCAATCACCGGTAACCAGTCTGGGATCAGGTCAATAGGCGACAGGAAATAAATCACCACCGCAATCCCCCCCACCACGGTGGAAGTGGGAATGCCGGTGTATTCCTTAGAAACGGCAGCCTTGATCAGGCGCGAAAGCGTGCCCAGGCTCTCAAACGCCTCTGTTGCAATAGTGCCGAAGTCTTTTTTCTCACTGGCTTTCTGGTAGGCGTCATTTAGCAGCTCCTTCACGCGGAGCGGTTGTTTTACGTATTCTTCAGCCTTCTTCAGGAACTTCTTGAAGAACGACGATTGGGACACATGGTCCTTATTTGGGTTTTCGGCTTCCATAGGTGTAAAGATAGAATTAGGTTTTAGGTCAAGCGGTGGCCGCCGTGCCTAACAGGGGCGAATTAACAAAATAAATAGATTGTCAGGCAGGTTGGGCGGCAGGAAAAAAGAGGAGCCGCAGAAGCTCTTGCTTTTACCGTTGTTCTATACTTGTTTTCGCTGTATTAGGTTAGAGCATGTTTAAATCTGTCTTTTGCGCTGCAAACGGGTATCAAAAGAACCTGGCTTCGCGGTTGACTCGCACCATTGCGCGCTGCTATGCTGCTCAAAAAACGCTATAGTAGAACCTTTCGCTCCCCGTTTTCGCTTGCAAAATCAAAATGTAAACAAGCTCTTAAAAGCCCGGGTGGGGCTATTTGCGTTTTTGGCCTGTTTTTCAGAAAACAGGTCAAAAACAGGAGCTGCACACAACCAGAAGCGCCTGCCCTTGGTGAAAGGCAGGCGCTTCTGGTTGTATAACCTCTTGGGGCGTTTGGGTTAGATGACCCGGCCGGCAGCGTAGAAGTTTCTCTTGTAGTAAGGTGAGTAGAGCGAGTTGATCATCACGCCCCCGTGGGTGGCGGAGTGAATGAACTTGCCGTCTTTCAGGTAGATGCCCACGTGGTAGATGGGTTGGCCGGGTCCACGGCGGAAGAAAACCAGGTCACCGGTCTCCATCTCGGTTTTGGCTACGCGGTCAACATCCTGAAACATGGAGCGGGAGCTGCGGCTCAGGGTAATGCCGTACACTTTCTTGTAGATGCTGGTCACAAAGCCAGAGCAGTCTGTGCCGCGCTGGGAGCTTCCGCCAGAGCGGTAGGGGGTGCCAATCCAGTCAGAGACGGTTTCCAGCAACTCCTTGTCCTCGGTGTATTCCAGCTGGAGCCCCAGGGACTGGGAGTAGTAGTTGTAGAAAAGGGAGTCTTTGAAGGTGAGCGACTTCTCTTTGGCGGCTTCGGCCAGGTTGTTGCCAGAGCTGTTGTTGGTCAGGACCCATTCCTCCAGCATCTCGGCAGAGGTGAGGTCTACCGTCTCAGAAGAGGCGGTGGCGGCAATAGATGCCGGGGCATCATACAGGAAGGAAAGCAATGCGGCCCCAAGGGCTAATGCAGACAGAACGTAATTCTTCATCATCTGTTTTTAATGGTGAACATCGGGCAACTCCGGCTGCAGCAGAGGTGACCGCGGCCCTTCCAACAGCAAGTGCAAAAGCAGCTTGAAAACAGGAAGAAAGCCAATTCTCAGATGAAATACCTTTGCTCAGTATTTCGTCATTATTTCAAAGCTAAAAACAAAACCTTTAAAAACCAAACCCGTATAAGGCCATTTTCATTGGGAGGTGGGGGAGCGTGTGGGGTGACGAAGGGAAAAATGTAGCGTGGCGGCCTCAGTTGCCGTATATAGCAACCGTAGATATGGAGATGGAACCGCTGGGTAAAAATATAAAAATAATTGAGCGCTCACCGTTTGCGCGCATTGCCCGCTGGGTCTTGAAGAGCCCCAACGTGGCCATGGTGCTGGGCAAAAGTATACACCTCAGCGGAGTTTCCAAAGAAAACTTTCTGCAGAATACCCCGTGGGTGGCCCATGAGTTAATCCATGTGCGTCAGTTTCAGGAGCATGGCTTTTTTAAATTCCTGTGGCTCTACTTGCTGGAGTCAATGCGGGTGGGGTATTATCAGAATAAATATGAGGTAGAGGCGCGCGAGGCGGGTACTAAAGAGAGTTATCTGGCCAGCGCCCAACGCAAAAAACCTGGTTCTGCCGTCTAAGCTGCGTAACCTGGAGTGTCTGTAAAGTAAAATGCGTTTTAGGGCTGTTTTCTGAAAAACAGCCCCAAAACGCATTCTTCCAGGGGGCGTACTGCTAACCCTTTAGCTGTCGCCGCGCCACTTGATGGTACAGCCAATGGCTTTTGTGGTGGCCTGCTGCACGGGCTTGCCAGCGAGCAGGTTGTCCAGGGCGGCCTCTGTGTAGCGTTTCTGTACTTTCTCCGGGTCTCCAGAGTTGTCATCAATGGCGCCAATGTAGGTCACCTTCAGCTCATTGCCGGTGCGGGTGAGCACGTAGACGTGCGGCGTGCGGGTGGCGCCGTATTTTCTGGCTACCTCCTGGCTCTCATCATGCAGATAGGCAAACGGAAACTTCTTCTGCCGGGCCCGTTTCTGCATCTCCTCAAATGAATCGCCCGGCGAAGCAGTCACATCATTGGGGTTGATGGCCACCACAGGATAGCCTTTGGGCGCGTATTTCTGGTGCAGCTGAATCAGGCGGTCTTCATACAGTTTGGCGTACGGGCAGGTGTTGCAGGTGAAGGTGACAATAAAGCCTTTGGCGTCTTTGTAGTCTTTGAGGCTCACCATCTGCCCGTTCACGTTCTTCAGTTTAAAGTCGGCGGCCGTATCACCTAGCTGGTACCCCGCCTCATCTGCGGTAAAGGCAAAGGAGAAGAGCGCCAGAACGCTCATCAGGAACAGGAATGGGTAACGTTTTCTCATAGGGATTAGGGGTTAAGGGGGAATTTAGAGGTTAAAAGCTCTTTTAGTTGGGCTGGGGAGAGCGGCTTCTCCACAAAGAACCGCTGCTTGCGGGCACCGTTCAGCAGGAGCGTAGCCGGGATGGCCCCACTCCAGGACGGGTCCACCAGCGGGATCCACGCGTTCTGGTCGGGTTCGTCTAGCACAAAGACGGTGCTCTGCAGCTTGTTCCGGTTCACAAAAGGGATCACCTTCTTCTCCAGATCCTTCGCAAAGTCAAGGCTCACCAGGATCACCTTCACCGGTTTTTGTGCATACTCTTTCTGCAGTGCCTCAAAGTGGGGCAGCTCTTCTACGCAGGGCTTGCACCACGTGGCCCAGAAGTTGATGATGTAGGTGGTGTCTGCGGGAGAGGTGAGGTAGCGCTGCAGGTGCGGCAGTTTCACCAGCGGCACCCGCTGGCCCTGTGCCCTGCCCGTACCCGCCGCCAGCAGGCACAAGACAAAAAAGCAAGAGGCTATTGTTCTACGAAAAGCCATAGAGGTTCTCCTTTTTAGTTTAACAATGTAACGATTCTTGCTGTACCAAAGTACACCCCATAAAGAACTTTATAGTAATTGTTGTTTTAAAACTATGGCACAGAACTTAGAAGGAAAAAAGATAGCGATTTTAGTGGAAAAAGGATTTGAGCAGGTAGAATTGGAGAAACCAAAGGCCGCTCTGGAAGAGGCGGGCGCGCAAACCCACCTCATCTCCCCGCGGTCAGGCTCCGTGAAAGCCTGGGATATGAAAGACTGGGGCAAAGAGTTCTCTGTTGATAAAGAGTTAGGCGCGGCCAAGGCCGAAGACTATGACGGCCTCCTGTTGCCCGGCGGCGTGATGAACCCAGACTACCTGCGGGCCAATGACCAGGCCGTGGCCTTTGTGAAAGCCTTTGTTGACAGCCGGAAACCCATTGCCGCCATCTGCCACGGGCCCTGGACCCTCATTGAAGCCGGGGCCGTGCAAGGCCGGAAAATGACCAGCTGGCCTTCCCTTAAAACTGACTTGGCCAACGCCGGTGCCCACTGGGTAGATGAAGAGGTGGTCACTGATAACGGGTTGGTCACCAGCCGCAAACCAGATGATATTCCGGCTTTCAACAAGAAGATGATTGAGGAGTTTGCTGAGGGCAAGCATGACCGGAAATAACACGTAACAGTCTTCAGGCAACGCCGAAGTGGTTGGAAAAAACTGCTTCGGCGTTTTCTGTTTCTGGCCTGTTTTTCTGAAAACAGGCCAGAAACAGGTTTTGGGTTAGTTTTTTTAGCACAGGTCCATTGGGGGGAGCCTTTGGGTTTGAACCCAAGATAGAGGTTCTGGCCATGCTGCTTTTTACCGTGCCGCTCTTACGCTTCTACTGCCGTTTCAGTGTTGTCCTGGGTGTGGTGTCGCCGTGTCAGTTGCGGCCGCCGTTGCTGTACGCAGTCTGCTGTTCCCCTGGGAGTACCGTTTCGTCAATGCCTCACAGGTAGGAAGGTCTGCTTGTAGCAGTGGGAATGCGTGGGCTGCTGTTCCCTAGGCTGGGCTGCTGCCGCAATCTGCTGTTCCCTTGGCTGTGCTGCTTAATACTGCAGTGGCAATGCGTAGTCCGCTGTTTCCCTTGGCTTTAGCGGTTGACGCAGGGCCTCACTCACTGTGTTGTTTCATCTTTTCGGTAAGCGCTCACGGCCGCGGGGCCCCGTCCTGGCGGTGAGCACTGCTGTTAAAACTAGGCCCTCCGGCCTTGCCGCTGGAGCGGCACCGTATTAACAGAGGCGCTCCCCGCCAGGACTGGTTTGGGTTCCCCTCCTGATCAGCTTCTCTGGTTGTTAATTGGTTTGCAGGTAACCGTTGCTGATCCGCTAGCCTGAGACGAGCCCGTGCTGCGCACATCAGCCAGGGGCAGAAGTGTTGATTAACCCAGGTGCCACTGGCAGAAGTGTTGATTGTGTTTGTTTACTTATTGCTGCTTGCCTGCCGATTTCTCTGGTTCAAGTTTCCAACTTGGACCTATAATGGCGGAAGCTTTCAGCTTCCATGGGGCGGCAGCCTCACATTACTTCTGCTTCTTCTGCCCCCTATGGCGCGGAAGTTACTTCCGTGCCTTCTAACGCTACCTGATACTCACGCGCTGGCGCGAGTCTCCATACTCGTGCCTACTGATGACGGGCCGTCTCTGCCTGCCCTCGCGGCGCGGCGGCGAAACAAGGCATTGCTACTTCATTCGTGCTGATTTGTCTGGGGGGAAAAGAAAGGACTTTGAACTCAGGACTCAGAACTCACTCCAATACTCCCCCTTTTGAAGGGTGCGAAGAGGGATGTTGACACCTGCCGTTCCACGCATTGCTGAGGTACGGTCACCCGCCATTTGCCCCACGCATTCCTGATACACCCCTCCCTGGAAGGGGCAGGTTCATTACGCCTGACTCAGTTTTTTGCCGGCAGCTCAGCAAACTTGAGTTCTCCTGCCCTTCACTAAGGACCCGATTGAAAAACAGCACGTCTTCACTAAACCTTGTACTGGCGGGAAACATCAATCAGTACACAGAGTACCTGTTTTGGAGCTGTTCTCAGAAAAACGGCTCCAAAACAGGTAATGATTTTTCTAAAAGACTATGGCCTACCTGGCCGAATCAGTTTGGGTGGTCATGTCTTGCTGAGACGTGTCCAGAGAGTCTGGTTCAGAGGTGTTCAGGGAGTCTAAGCCGCCGTCGGCGCCGTCTACCATGTCTTCGGTTACGGTGTTGCCGGTGGTTTCTGTGGGTTTGGAATCACCGCAGGAGGTGAACAGGAAGGCGGCGGTAAAAGCAGTAGCCAGTAAATTTGCTGTCTTTTTCATAGTTCTCTTGGTTTAGGTGGCAGGGTGTCACCTTTTTAGGTGTGAAACGCCTGCTTCCGTTTACGGGAGAATGGCAGAAGTAGATAAGGCAGGTGTGCCAGGTGACAGGGGTCTCAATGCTGTGCCGCCCTGGTCTCTGTTGCCCTTACTTTTGGCCAAGTGCTGACAGGGACGCAACCAGGTCTGGGAGAAAGGAGGCCAGGGTGGGGTATTGTATCCGGTTGCGCTCATACCTGGAAAGCTGTTGCAGGAAGTGGGGCAGGTACATCCAGTCTCGGTAGGAGGTCTGTAGGGCCTGGGCGCCCTGGGCAGTACCCATTTGCAGTGCAATGCGTATTTCACCGGCCCGTACCAGATGCTCATTAAAACTGGTTAGCCAATCTGTGTACTGGGGCTGATGGGGGATGGGCTTGAACAGGTGCGCATACTGGTTGATCTGTGCTTCAAGCGGTGGTTGGGTGGTGAGAGGGTTCACAAACGAATGGCCAAACTCATGGACAGACAGATTCCTGATTTCAGTTGGGTTGTCATACCCGGCGGCTAACGTTCTTTTGTTCCTGTCAAGAACCTGTTCCTGCATGGGGGCCGCAATGTTGTAGAGGTGCGTTTTCCCGTGATCCTCCACCTGCCAGGAGAGGCCCCAGCCTGACTTGAAGAAGGGCATCACCACTAAGTGATAGCTTCCTTTGGAGGCACCATAATAGTTTTCCAGGGTGGGGAGAAAGGCACGGCCAGGGAGGCTTTTCCGGACTTCCTGTATGGCCAGCTGGTAGGTGGGTTGGTTCTGCCGAAGGTAACGGTCAAACCGGGTATCCTGGTAGAATTGCGCCACCAGTTGCATGTAGGCCTGCACCACCTGGGCGGCAGTGTCTGGGTGGGGGTGAATCTCCCGCAGAATAACCTCAGAGACCGGCTGCTTTTGCTTTACCCTGGGCAGCTCTTCATAAAACAGCCCTAACAGGTACACACCCGTGCCAATTTTATCTGACAGGTGCTGGGTAGCCTCCACGGCTGGGTGCTTCTGGTACGGCAAAAAATGTTCATAATTCAACCGCATAAGCCGTGTTGAGGTGTACAGGAAAGGATCTGCCACTGAGTCCCGGAGAAAGGCCGCAGAGAGCTGGTTGTTCAAGGCGCACAAGACCTCTATATTCTTATTGACTTCTACTATTATCTCTTTCTGTTGGGCAACCGCTGGCAGGTGGGGGAGCAGGAGCAGGCAAGCGGCCAGTACCGCTTTGGTGAGAAAGTGCAGCATGGGAGTTACCAAGTATATGAACAAACAGACTGATACGAGATAAACGGTTGAGGTTCTCTTTCTGGAAGTCAACAGCTGATATAAAGTAATATAAATTATGGTCGAAAAGAAAGCCGTTTTATTTCCTTCCGGAGGAAAAATGTTTTTTATTCTAGGGTTCCTGCAGAGGGCAATCCTGCTGTTTTGGCGCTGATTTTGAGAAAACAGGCCTAAAACAGAAACTTTCCTGGCAACTTTGACAAACGCAATGGCTGGAGTTGAATCTTCAGCCATTGCTTGTCAGGAGCGTTGGGCCACCGGTGAGTGGGCGCTTACTCCGCAACAGCCGTAAACCGGTGAAAGATACTACTCACACCTACCGGAGAAATGCGAAGTTCTGGTGCCGAAAAAAAACACAACCAGCCCCAAAACGGCTGTTTCTGGGCTGGTTTTTGGAAAACAGGCGAAAACCGGCGGTTTACTTTTTGCCGGTGTACGCCACCCGGTAGATGACCCCGTTCTCATCATCTGAAATGAGCAGGGAGCCGTCTGGGTGCTGCGCTATGCCGCAGGGCCTGCCAAACTGGGCTTTGTTGCCGTTCAGGAGAAAACCCGTCAGGAAATCATCTATCTGGGTAGGCTGGCCGTTCTGGAATTTTACCCGCACCACATTATAGCCTACTGCTTCTTTCCGGTTCCAGGAGCCGTGCATGGTCACAAATGCGTCGCCGTTGTACTCCTTCGGAAACTGGGAGCCGGTGTAAAACGCCAGCCCCAGCGGCGCCGCGTGGGCCCTGTACAGGAGCACCGGGTTCTTGGCTTTTTTGGCGTACTCTTCCCAGCTCATGCCTTTGGGCTCATCGGCTTTGTTGGCTTTGCCGTTCTCGTAGACGTACGGCCAACCATAGTCGGCGCCGTCTTCCAGGCGGTTGAACTCTTCTTTGGCCTCTTCGTCTCCCAGCCAGTCTATGCCGTGGTCAAAGCCGTACATGGCATAGGTTTGCGGGTGCCAGCCAAACCCGATGGTGTTGCGCAACCCTTTGGCAAAGATGCGGCGGTTCTTGCCGTCGGCATCGGCCTGGAGCATGGTGCCGTTCAGGTCAGTGGTTTCTTCGCAGGCGTTGCAGGTGCTGCCCACGCTGATGTAGAGTTTGCCGTCAGGTCCAAAGGCCAGGGTTCGGTTGTTGTGCTGGCCGCCTTCGGGCAGGCCCGTCATGATTTCTTTGAGGGAGCCCAGCGTGCCGTCTTTGTTCAGGTCTGCGGTGTAGACGTCATTCACGGTGATGAGGTAGGCTTTGCCGTCTTTGAGGGCAATGCCGTGCATGTTTTCCTTCTGGGCCACCACTTTGGTCTCATCGGCTTTGCCGTCTTTGTTTTTGTCTTTGAGCATGGTCACGGTGCCGGCCTCACGGCTGGTCACATAGACCGTGCCGTCTGGTGCCACCGCCAGCATACGGGGTTTGCCCAGATTCTCGGCAAACTTGGTCACGGTGAACCCGGCGGGCACCTTGAGCTGGCGCACATGTGCCTCTGTGGGTTCCAGTACGGCAGGTTTAAAGATATGGCCCTGCATGCTTTCAGAGACGGCGGGTTTCTTGGTTTGGGCATGCCCCGGAGAGGCGGCAAATAAAAGGGACAAGAGCCCGGCGGTTACAGCGGAGGAGGTTTTTTTCATAGTTTCTTGGCTTTCGCAGGGGCGGGTTCCGTAAGGAGACCAGCCGGAAGCTGCGGTTTGGTTACTTATTTCTAACCGAATTGCGGTAGGTTTGTTACAAGTACTTATCTGAATTGTCCGTAGAAATATCATTCTTGCCGCTGGTGCCGTCTTCATGAAATACCTGTTTCTTTTCTGTCTGTTTTGCCTTTCTGCTGCAGTTGCTGCCCAAACCAAAATCTCTGGCCGTGTGCTGAACGCACAGACGCGGCAGCCGCTGGCCGGTGCCAGCGTTGGGGCGGTAGGGACTGCGGTAGGTTCCGTAAGTGACGCCCAGGGGCGTTTTTCACTAGAGATTCCGGCTACCGCCGATTCCCTTTCCATTGCCCTGCTGGGCTACCGCACCCGCACCTACGCGGTGCAGGGCCTTCCCGCCAGCCTTACAGTACCGCTCACTGCCCACACTACCCAGCTGCGCGAGGTGGTGGTGACCGGGTATGAGAGCAGACGGCCTCTGCAGGAGACGGCCGGCTCTGTTGCCCTGCTGGAAAAGCGCGAGCTGGAGCGTTTCAGTGAGACTACGCTGGTACCGGCGCTCAATACCATTCCGGGGGTGCGCATGGAGGAACGGGCCACCGGCAGCTACCGTCTCTCCATTAGGGGCAGCAGTCTGCGGGCACCCTTTGGCGTGCGTAACGTGAAGGTGTACCTGAATGAGGTGCCTCTGGTAGAGGCGAACAGTACGTTGTCGCTCAACCTGCTAGATGCCGCCACCATTGGCAGTGTAGAGGTGATCAAAGGGCCTGCGGGCAGCGTGTACGGGGCCGGTACCGGCGGGGCGGTGCTGCTGGAGACTGTGCGCCCGGCCGCCGGCGAAACCAGTGCCGCGGTAGGTGGGTTGGTAGGCTCTTTCGGCTTGCGCCGAGGGTTTGCCTCTGCGGCCGTAGGCGGGGAGAAATCAAACCTGCTGGTGCGGTATGACGCGCAGAAATTAGACGGTTATAGAGAGCAGAGCGCCCTGGACCGGAAGACGCTGCTCGTCTCAGGCCAGCTGTATCCGTCAGAGAAGCAGACTTTTTCCTTTCACGCCTACTATTCTGACCTGTACTATGAGCTGCCCGGGGCCCTCACCCGCGAGCAGTTTAGCCAGAATCCCCGTGCCGCCCGCCAAATGAACAAAGACCAGAAGGCTTCCATTGACTTGGAAGGCATCAATCTGGGACTGGTGCATACCTACCATTTCAATGACCAGTGGAGCAACACCACCTCCCTGTTTGGGGTTTTCAGCTTCTTTGACAACCCGTTCCCCACAGACTATGAGCGGAACACGAACCAGGCCTTCGGCGGAAGAACCCGCACCACCTACCGCACACAGCTGGCCACTCTGCCCGCCCGCTTCACGCTGGGCGCTGAGGCGTTCAGGAGCTTCATGAATTCCCGCCACTATCATAACCAAGCCGGTGAAACAGGGGATTTGAAATATGATGATGAGATTTGGCAGCAGCAAAGCTTTGTTTTCGGCCAGGCCGAACTTGACCTGCCCGCCCGGTTCATCTTTACCGTAGGAGCGAGCCTGAACAGCGTGCGGTATGAATTGACCAGGGTGTTTGATGCGGCTATTGCTTCGTCTGTACCCGTACGCGCCAGAAACCTGGAGCCACAGTTTTCGCCGCGCGTGGGGCTGGTGAAAGTGTTTTCGCCGGAGCTTTCGGCCCACGCCAGCATCAGCACCGGTTTCTCTCCGCCCACAGATGCAGAACTTAGACCCAGCAGCGGCCAATTCAATACCACCCTGCAACCAGAGCAGGGAGTGAACTATGAAGTAGGGTTGCGGGGAAATTACTTGAACCGGCGGTTGAGTTTTGATGTGGCGGGCTACTTCTTTAACCTGGATGAAACGATTGTTCGCCGTACCGATTCGGTTTTGGCATATGGTGAAAAGGTAGCAATAGAATATTTTATAAATGCAGGTGCCACCAGGCAACAAGGCATAGAGGCTTCTTTGGGCTACGCGTTGGTGCAAGCCCCCACCCAGGGTCTACAGATGCTTCGGGTTTGGAGCACGTATGCGTTTAACCGTTTCAGGTTTCAGCAATACCAATCTGGGGAGAATGACTATTCTGGCAACCAACTCACAGGTACACCCCAGCACGTGCTTACGCTAGGTTTAGACGCTGACACCAAGCCGGGTTTTTACCTCAACGCCACCGCCAATTACACCGCAGAGATTCCGCTGAATGATGCCAATACCGTTTATGCCCCAGAGTTTTACATTTTTGGCGCCCGCACCGGCTTTAGACGCACCTGGCAGGATAAATGGGGACTGGATCTGTACGCAGGTATAGACAACGCCACCAACCGCGACTACAGCCTGGGCAATGATCTGAATGGTTTTGGAGGCCGGTATTTTCAGGCTGCACCAGGGAGGAATTTCTATGGGGGCATACAGGTGAAGAAGAGTTTTTAGCCTGCGCGTTTTGGCGCTGATTTACGAAAAACAGGCCGGAAACGGCTTTTGGCACAGACGCCCGCAGGCCCTTGGACCGCGTTAAGGGTCTCGGGGCAGGCGGTACAGCGGTGGCAGGCGTATGGAACCCACCCCTGCCCCTCCCGGGAGGGGAGTATCAGGCATGCGTGTCCTCCTGAGTAAACATCCCCCTTCGCCCCCTTCAAAGGGGGAGTAGGGGAGAGAGTTCTGAGTCCTGAGTCTTGAGTTCTTCCTCTTTTCTTTAGGCAATTCAACACGAAAGAAGCAGCAATGTCTGGTTTCGCTGCCGCGCCGCGAGGGCAGCCAGAGACCGCCCGTCAGCTGTAGGCACGCGTTTGGAGGCCCGCGCCAGCGCGTGAGTATCATCTGGCGTTAGAAGGCACGGAAGTAACTTCCGCGCCATAGAGGGGCAGAAGAGGGAGCTATAGAAGGCAGAAGTAATGTGAGGCTGCCGCCTCATGGAAGCTGAAAGCTTCCATCATTGTAGGTCCAAGTTGGAAACCTGAACCAGAGAAAGTGACAAACCAGCAGCAATAAGTAAACCAACAAACAAACAACAATGAACAATCAACACTTCTGCTGGTGGAACCTCTGTTAATTAGCACTTCTGCCCCTGGCTGATGTGCGCAGCACAGGCTCGTCTCAGGCTAGCGGATCAGCAACGGTGACGTGCAGAGGCAGACAGAGTAAGTAAGGCAGTTACAGTAAAGGAACCCAAACCAGTCCTGGGGGTGAGCGCCTCTGTTAATACGGTGCCGAAGGCAAGGCCGGAGGGCCTAGTTTTAACAGCAGTGCTCACCGCCAGGACGGGGCCCCGCGGCCGTGAGCGCTTACCGGTAAAGATGAAACAACGCAGTGAGTAAGGCATTGCGTCAACCGCCAAAGCCAAGGGAACAGCAGACCACGCATTCTTAAAACAACGGCACTGCAGCAAACGGCACAGCCAAGGGAACAGCAGACTACGCATTCCTGCCGCAGCTAGGGGAACAGCAGACTACGCATTGCCCCTGCAGCAGCTAGCCAACAGCAACTACAGACTACGCACTCCGTCGTCAAACCGTCACCGCCAGGGGAACAGCAAACATACCTCGCCACAGCCAGGGCAGCAGCAGACAGAAGAATCTGCGGAGCACTTCCCCTGACCACAAGCTGACCTGAGGCATAAAGGCACTTGGAAGACCTGGGGAGCACGAAAAAAAAGAGGCGTTTCCGGGCTCTTTTCCCGGAAACGCCTCCAAAGCAGGTCACTGCCGGAGCAGTGTCTGGTATTGCAGAAGAACTAGAAGATGCGTCCCTCTTTCTTGGCCTTCTTGCCTTTCTTAGGATCCTCCTTCTTCGGCTCTGCCGTGATGGCCGGAGCCTCCACCTTAGCTACGATTGGGGCACCATCCGGATCAAGCTCCACCACCTCGTAGCCCAGTTTCTCCAGGCCTGGTTTGATAGCCGCTTTGTCACCCACCAGCATGATGCTCATGTTGTCAACGGGCAGGTACTTCTTAGCCAGCGCGTTGATCTCCTCTTTGGTGATGTTCTGCAGGATCTCGTTCTGCTTGGCTACGTAGTCTGGTGTGAGGTTGTAACGCAGCATGTTGTTCAGGAAGGCCGCCTTCTGGAACGACGTCTCATAGCGGCGGGCATCAGACTGCCCAATGGCGCTCTTCATGAAGGCCAGTTCCTCGTCGGTGATGCCTTCCTCGCGGAAGCGCTTGATCTCCTTCATGAACTCCACCACAGAGGCGTCAGAAGCATTGGAGCGAACCCCGGCAGAGGCCGTGAACGGACCAGCTTCCTCGGTGCCGGAGAAGCCGGAGCGGGCGCCGTAGGTGTAGCCTTTGTCTTCGCGCAGGTTCAGGTTGATGCGGCTGTTGAAGGCCCCGCCCAGCACGTAGTTCATCAAAGAAGCTTTGTAGTACTCGCCGGTGGCGTCATACGGCAGCGCCATATAACCAATCCGGATCTCAGACTGGGCGGCTTTCTCCTTGTCTACAATAAAGATCTTGGTCTTGTCAATACCGGCGGTTTTAAAATCTGACGGCATGGTCACCTGTTTCGGCTGCCACTTGTTCAGGAACGCCAGCTTGGGCATGATCTGGTTCTGCTCCACATCGCCCACAATCACCAGGTTGGTCACGCTTGGCGAGAAGTAATTCTGGTAGAATTTCTTCACGTCTTCCAGCGAAATATTTTCTACCGTTTGCACCGTTCCCACTACTGGTACAGCTCTGATGTTGCCTTCACCGTACAGCATTTTGTTGTACACGTTGTCTGCCACCACGGTAGGCTGGGTGCTCTGGTTTTTGATGGCCTCCAGGCGCTGCTTCTTCAGGCGGTCAAATTCTATTTGGTCAAACTTAGGGCTGAACATGCGCTCTTCCAGCAGGGCCAGGGTGGCGTCCAGGTTTTTCACCGGCGACTGCACCTGAACGGTCATGCTTTCAGAACCACTGCCGAAGGAGATGGAGGAGCCCAGCTTCTCCATCTCGGTGCTGATGTCCTCGGCCGAACGCTTCACAGAAGACTCGTTCAGCATGGAGGCCGTCAAAGAGGCAATACCGGCTTTAGACGGATCATGCGCCTCCAGCTTGTGCCCGCCCTGCAGGGTGAACAGCAACGTTACGGTAGGTACTTCATCGTTTTTAGAGCCAATCACCTTGATGCCGTTGGCCAGATTCTGCTTCCAGAACGGCGGAACGGTGATGGTGGGGTTGGCGCCGGCGGCAGGTTTCTTGCTGCGGTCAAAGGTGTCTTTGGCTTTCACATACTTCAGGCCGGCGTACTGATCTGCCGGGGCTTTGTAGCCAGATTTGTCAACAGTGTAGTTATCGGCCTTGGCCACCATTTCTGGTTTGCCTTTTGGCACCACGCTCAGGATGACGGCCTTCTTGCCCTTCACATATTTGTTGTACACCCGCATCACGTCTTCTCTGGTCACAGACTGGATTGCCTGCATCTCCTGCTTGAGGTAATTAGGGTTGCCGTTGAAGGTCTGGTAGGCAGCCAGCGTAGAGGTCTTGCCAGATACGCTGGACAGGCGGTTGATAAAACTGGCTTCCGCCGAGGCTTTGAATTTCTCCAAGTCATCATCAGACACGCCTTTCTTCTCAAACTCGGCAATGGCGTTGCGCAGCTCCTTCTCCATGTCTGCCAGAGACTTGTCTGGGAACGTGCGGGCGGTCAAGGTGAACTCACCAGCCAGTTCTGAGGTGGAATGATACGCACCTGCCTGATTGGCCTTCTGCGTTTTTACCAGGTTCTGGTAGATGATAGACGTTCTGCCGCCGCCAATCACGCGGGATAACACATCTAAGGCCGCTTCATCTGGGTGACTGGCCGGTACCGTGGGCAAGGTCATCTGCACCATAGGGAACCGGATGTTGTCTTCATACGAAATGTAACGGTCCTGGGTGAGCACCGGCGCCGGTAGCTTCATGTTCTTTACCTCCGGCCCCTTCGGGATGGAGCCGAAGTACTTCTCGGCCAGCTTCACCACCTGGGCAGGCGTCACGTCGCCGCCCACGGTGAGGGTGGCGTTGTTGGGCCCGTACCAGCGCAGGAAGAAGTTCTTCAGGTCGTTCACGTCTACGCGGTTCAGGTCTTCAATGTAGCCAATGGTGGTCCAGGAGTATGGGTGGCCATACGGGTACAGCGCCGCGCTTACTTTTTCATACACCAAACCGTAAGGAGAGTTGTCGTACCGCTGCCCGCGCTCGTTTTTCACGGTCTCGCGCTGCACCTCAAACTTCTTCTGGGTGACGGCGTCGAGCAGGAAGCCCATTCTGTCGGCCTCCAGCC
>NZ_JACJIQ010000025.1:0-51608 GCF_014138425.1 Rufibacter ruber | reverse complement strand
AATCTGTTTACAATTTTTACGTTTTTCTGGGGTAAATTCAAACCTGGCGCTTGGCTCTTTTTATAAACCCCCGATGTTTGTTTTTGGCCTGTTTTCCGGAAAACAGGCCAAAAACGCACGTCAAGATTCTTATGCGAAAGCTACACTTCGAACAAAAAGAAAGGCAAGGCCAACCCCGCCTTCTGCAGAATGGGTTTGGCCACATTGAAAACTTTAACGCCCTTTGAGGTCTGGCCCTCTAACGTGCCCACGTGGGCATGGCCATGAAAGCAGGCCACCACATTCTGCCGGTTCAAAGGCTCTGCCAGGCGGGAGCAGCCCAGAAACGGGTGAATGGCATCAGGCTCGCCTACCACGGTGGCTTTGATGGGCGCGTAATGCATGATCGCGATTTTTTTCACATCTGGGTGCTCAGAGTCCAGGCGCGAAAGAGCGCTTTCCAGTTTCAGGGCTTCGTCTACGGCGGTCTGCACAAAGGCTTTGTTTTCGGCCTCGCCGAACATGGAGAGCATGTACTGGTCAAACCCGCCGCCGTAGCCTTTGACTCCGGCAAACCCCACGTTGCCAATCACAATAGAATCTCCGTCTAAGAAATGCACGGTATCTTTCACCAGGGCTTTCCTGATGGCCTGGTGATCATTCTTGTCATGGTCATGGTTGCCCAGCACGCAGATCACCGGAATGGTGCAGGCCTTCATCTCCTCGCAGAGCACCTCTGCCTCAACCGCATAGCCATGGTCTGTGAGGTCGCCGCAGAGCAGCAGCACGTCTGCCTGCTGCGAAGCTGACCTGAAGAAGTCCACCCACTTGCCCTTGTCGGTTTCGCGCACGTGAATATCGCCCACGGCGGCAATCCTGAACGGCCTTGCCGGCTCTTGCGGTATGCCGGGCTGTTCAGAAACCATTTGCTGCGGGGGCTGCTGCGGCTGCGCCGATGCTGGGGGGACCGGCTGCAGGGTGTTCACGGGTTGCGGGTTGGTGAGGGGCTGTTGTTCCATTCTAGTTTAGATTTTAGACGCTAGACTGCAGATGTTAGACATCTTTGACAGACATAGAATACGTTCTATGGATAGGTGTTGGTTTAAAAAAGTCTTTCCTCCCTTTCTGGGAGGCGTATTGAAAAAATCCCCCTTGCCCGCAAAAGGCGAGCGAGGGGGATTTTTCATATAGCATCACTCAAAGCAAAGCTCCAGTTATTTCCCTACAGCATAACCAACCTCTACAACCTGGCTTCTACCTTCTTGCGTCTCTTTAAATAGTTACACTGGTGATGGCTTTGAAGCCCCACTCAGTCACCGCCGGCGCGTACTGGGTCTGGTCAAAGAGCAGGCCACGGCACACTTTCTCAGTGGGCGGGGGCATGTCAAACTGTTCTTTGGCGCGCAGCAGCAACTCGTCAAAAATGTCTCTGGGAATAATGTCGCGCTCAGACGGGTACACAAACTGAAACGACATGAACTGGGCCAGCAGCAGGTGCCAGTGGTGCTCCAGGGTTTCAAAAATACGGCGCCAGTTCATCTTGTCACCGTAGCGCAGAATGAGGTGGTTCAGGTCTGAGCCGTCATAGCGCTCCCGGTTCTGCACGTAGATTTTGCACTTGAACAGGTCCTCGGCCGAAATATATTTCACGGGTACCCCGAACTCGGTGCCCTCAGTGGTGTGCCGGTACCAGTTGTCATTCACGGGGGTAAAGCTGCCGGGGTTGTTGAAGATAAAGTCAACGTACTTGCCGTCTTTGAACGCCTTGGCCAGCCAGCGGGCATCTACCAGCTCGGTCTCAAAGCCTTCATCTGCAAACAGCTTGAGCAGGCGCGGGCAGTCGCCGGCGGTGCAGAACACATCCATGTCTTTCATGGCCCGCTGCATGCCGGTGTATTGGCGCAGCGCGAAGCCGCCGCCCATCATAAACGGCAAACCGCTCTCGTGCAGCATTTTCAATGCCTGCGGATAAAACTCCAAGGCCACCTCTGGGGCCATATCATCCAGTTCCATATGTATATCTTGTTTTGAAAAGTAGAAGAAAACGCCGCCGTTCTGGCCGCGCCGCCACCCGCTTTTCTTTGGCATACGCCGCAGGGCCGCAGCCGGTTAGAGCAAGTGGTATAGCATTTACTGAATTCTTGGAAAAATGTTATCCCAGAAAGGCGCGGCAGCGGCAGAAAACTGTGAGATTCCTGTTTTCGGGCTGTTTTTCTGAAAAAAGGTCAAAAACAGGAATCTGGCTTACAGACTCTAGTTGCGCTGGGATCTATGTGTTTAAAACGAACTTATTTTCTGACAATTGTTTTTCTCAATTGCAATTTCTGTGTGTTTGTCAGGGGCAAGCGTGCTCTGGCACAACTTTCTTTTTTCCTGCATCTGCCTAATCTTCTGTTCACCAGTTGGCAAACAGACTTACTATACAGCTAAGAAATATCCTTTTCTATATAATTCTCAATTAGTTGGGCAGTAAATTTTATTTATAGAAACATGTCAAAAACTCCCTTAATCGCTTTCAGCGGAAGGATATTTTCTTTTTATTTGCTGTAATTATACGTATAAATACGGTTTAACTTACTGCACTACCACTATCATAAGTTATTGATTATAAAATTATTAAACCTTCTCTTATTCAGAAATAAGCAACTTTAACTTTCTTTCGCCGTCACTCCCCCACCTCGGCAGATTACCCTTGGCGCACAGAACTGTGTACTGTCTGCGCGCCCTAAAACTTTACCATCTGGACCGGTAACTCCGCGAGGAACTACCTTTTCAGTTTTCTAATATACATCTATTACCGTTGGCCCAACCTCGTGGTTTTGACTTTCGAGTGTTGGCCGGCATTGCATGACCACCCTTATTCTTCAACACCACCAACCCCTACCCTTTATGAAACAGCTCTACCCCCGTTTCCTTTGCTTATTTCTGTTCGCTTTCCTGTTGTTAGGTAGCGTGCCAGCGCTTGCGTACAATTGGTTTTATGAGATCTATCACAATAAAGCCGAGGGCAGAATTTACCTAAAAGTGGCAGTACAAGAATATGATTGTCTGGTCTGTGATGACAACTGGTTAAGTGACCTGGATATTGATTACAGCCTGGATGGAGGCGCCACCTATTCCAACATTTTACGCGATGCCCAAAAAGATAATCGGCGGATGGGCGCCTCTAATAATGGCTGGATTGTCAACAATGGCACTAGCGGAAATGATGATTATTCTTTTCAACATTATTACATTAATGTGCCTTCTGAATGGTTAGGTAAAACAGTAAAAATAAGATCCCATTATTACTGGGGTGATAAAGATGATGTATCTGGCGACAAATATAATGACTTTACCATTGATGGCCTGGCCACGCCCACCATTGCCGCCTCTAGCTCCAACGGTGAACAAACCACTTTAAGCCTCAACTGGAACAATATTTCAGACAACGGGTACGGTTCTGGGCAGATTAAATATGAGATCATTCGTAACGGAGCATACCTGGCAACTGTGAACCATGGCACCACCAGCTATGTAGACAATACTGCCGCTGATAGAACCAAATACAACTACAAGATACGGGTTAGGGTACACTATACGGTAGGCTCTAGATCAAATACTATAGACGGTCCGGAAAAGCAAGTCTGGAAAAACCCCAGAATGGTGTTGAACAGAACCCAAAACCCCTGTGAGGCTGGGGTTACCTTAACCTGGACCAAGCCCAACTTAGACGCCACCTATAGTTACATTATTAAACGTAGTAGTAGTGCCAACTTCTTAGATGATGCCACCGAATTCTCAGTGCGGGACATCAACCAGGAAACCTACAAAGACAACACAGACCTTGAGCATAACAAGAGTTATTATTATAAGATATTAGTTATACGCTCAGACAGAACGGAAATCACCGCTTTAACTTCTGCGGCCATAAACCTTACCACAGTGCTTACCCCCGCCGCACCAGTGCTTGCTACGCCGGTAAAGGTGAGTGCAGACAAGTACACCGTTTCCTGGCCAAACTACAACTGCTCTAATGTTTCTGGTTTTGAATTGGTATATACTACCTTTCAAGGCAATCTGGAAGGGGTAGAGAAACGGGTTACTTTGGCCGCTAACATTAGCAGCTACACGCTAGAGGGACTTCGTTCTTGCCATACGTACAAAGTGAAGGTATATGCGCTTAACAGGTACCAGCAAAAGACCGTCAGCAACCTGGTTTCTATCACCATTTCAGAAACCATAGAAAATGCCTTCGCCCTGAGCACGACAGACAGGCAAGACCAGAGCCACGCCTTCTACAACCATGATTACAAGTTCAAAGCCTCTAAGGGTTTTTACACCAATTACATTCAGTTGCAGTGGGACGCTCTCTACAAAAGTACGATCCAGAGCTATGACATTTACCGCCGCATTGCTGACAACGGCACCGCCTTTGAGTTGGTAAAAGTAATTGAAGGAGGCAGCGCCACTATCTGGACCGATGAGTTCACTGAATCAAACACTATTTATGAATATAAAATAGTGGGCAACGCGCCCTGTGACGGGCAAATCATCAATACGGCACCGGCGTATGCCTTAGGGTTTAGAGCACCATTTGGTACTATTAATGGTAAGGTTTCCTTTGAAGGGGGCCAAGGCGTAGAAAACGTGCAGGTAAGGGTGCGGAGCAGTGATGGCCAATCAGGCAAGTCCATCCGGTTTACAAACACTACCTCCAGTATTGACATTGCGGCCTCGGCTGCATTTGTCCCCAGCCAGAAAGGCTGGAGTTTTGAGGCTTGGCTGCGCCCAGATGACGCCAATGCGAATTTTGTGCTTTGGGACCATCTGGCAGACGGGAAAGGCATTAAACTGGCGTATGTCAACAGGGAGTTTGTGTTAACCTCTGGCACCGAGGAACGGAAGATCACGCCGGGCACCCTGTTCAAATCAAATGAGTTCAGCCATGTGTCAGTGAGTATTGACGCCACCACCCTAGATGTGGTATGGGCTATCAATGACTCTGTATTTGCTGAACAGAAATTAGTGAATGGGCTTATACGGCACTCCAATAACAACCTTCCGCTTTTTGTGGGGAACAGCCGCACCAAAGACCAAGGGTTTAAAGGCGTGATAGATGAGATCAGGCTTTGGTCTATCCCGCATACCGGAGCCCAGTTCAAGCGCAACCACAACAGATTCCTGGTAGGCAACGAGACGGGCTTGACGGCTTACTGGAAAGCCGATGAAGGATTTGGGAACTATGCTTTTGACGGTTCAAGGGTAGACAAAAAATACAATGAAAACCACGCCCAAATAAAGGGCAGTTACGAGTGGTCTACCATTATCCCTTCTGAGAACCAACTGGCCAACGTAGCCTACACAGATGCCAAAGGTGATTACAAAATGACCGGGATCCAGTTCAGGGGTTCAGGCGAAGCCTTTGAGATTACCCCAATGCTGGGCGTGCATAAGTTTGACCCAACCTCCATGCAAATCTTTATTGGAGAGGGTTCCCTGAGCCACAATGGAAAAGACTTTAAAGATGTGTCTTCCTTCATCGCCAAAGGCACCGTTTACTATAAAGACAATTCTTTCCCGGTACAGGGTGTGCAGGTTCTGGTAGACGGCAAAGCCATTATCAGTTCTGAGAATACCCCGGTCATGACCAATGCCTTAGGAGAATTTGAAGCCCAGGTACCTATTGGCAAGCACACGCTCTCTTTCGTTAAAAACGGCCACGTTTTTGAGAACGGGTACTGGCCCGCTAAAAATGTAACCCATGATTTCCAGGAACACCTGAGAGGCCAATTAGAAATCATAGATACCACCAAAGTCTTGCTGAAAGGCAGAGTGGCCGGCGGACAGGTAGAAGAAGCCAAACCGTTGGGCATGGGCCTTTCTGTTAACAACATAGGGCAAGCTTTGATCACGCTTGAGCCAGAGAAAGGCGGCTATTATGACTCAACAAAAACCGCTAATCACAGGGTGTTAGAATTCACCACCAATCTGGCTACCGGCGAATTTGAAGGCTGGGTGATTCCAGAACGTTTTATCATTAAGAAAGTAGAAACTGTTAAAGCCAAAACTGACGGTTCCAGATACACGTTCCCAGAACAGGCCGTCCTGGATTTAAGCTTACCGGTACAGAGTTTCACCTGGGATTACCGCCTCAATGACAAAGGGGTAAAAGTAGACTCTGCCAAGTACCATTTCGCCAAAAAAATCACGCTGCATACGCCTGCCCAATGGGCTATCAACAATGGGGATTTAATTGGAGAGACGTCTATGAAACTGAGTGAGACTGGCCCTGAGATTGACCTTTCTTCCAAGCCTTTTGGCGCGCCTATCCTCAGAATGAACACGCAGTACGCTTTCCCGCTCAGTTTCTTTGAAGAGTATGAAAACGCCGATGACAAAAGCATTTCTAAAGTAGCCATTACCAATGCTACCATCAGCTTGAATAATAACTGGAAGGCCGGGCCAGCCCGGGAAGACCTGGTTTTGAACAACCAACAAGGCATTCTAAATTATACCTTCAGGGCGGGTGCCCCTAACTTAACGGGTTCATTCACTCATAATTTATCTGCCACCATTAAGATTAGTGACCAAGCCCCTATCACCTTCCCTGCAGTATCTGCCTATATTTTAGGTGAAATTACCTCTGGTGCCGGTTTCCTAACCAAAGGCCCAGATGTAGTAGAGTTTGTATTGCGTGACCCACCTGGAACCGGCAGTTACGCCTTCTTAAGCAAAGGCTCTTCTACCACTAAGAAAATGTCTGTTAGCAGAACAAATGGCAGTACTCAGGAAATAAACCCTACCCTCCATTTAGGAACGAAAGCAACTTTAGGCACAGGTTTGGGAGTATTTTTGGTTACAGAGAGTGAAGCCAAAGCCCAGGTATCTAATGAGGAAATCATAAGTGAATCCCATAACAAGGAAGGGGAGTTCGTTGAAACCATTGAGATAGGCGAAGGCTGGGAAACCAGTTCCAGCCCAGACATGGTGGGCAGCATGGCAGACTTGTTTGTGGGCAAGGCCATGAACTTCATTATAGGCAAGACAGAGAACCTGGAACTTTTACCGTTAGAGGGTGCTTTTGCCCAATTGCCTCGTTCCCAAAACACCTTTACCTATCAAGGCAAAGAATACGCCTTGGTGAGAAGACAAGGAATTGCCGCCGCACAGGACAATTTCAGTACGCGGTTCATGTACACGCAGCACCACATAGAGAACACGCTTATCCCAGAATTGAAGAAATTCAGGAACAACCTGTTCACCCGTGGCGATGGGGTATATGTCTCTAAACAACCCAAGGAATCAGAGAACTATGGTGCTGATAATTACGATGAACAAGCATTCCCTTCTTCCTTTCTTGCAAAATCATCTGAGGGTGTAGCTTCCCGGGGCCAATATACAGGCCCAAGCTACACCTTTAACCCCAAAAAAAGCACCGACCCGGACTCTGTCTATTTAATTAATCAGCAGATCAAGCTTTGGGAGAAAACCTTGCGGGACAATGAGAAAAACAAGCTTGATGCCAAGACCATTGGTTCAAAGGCAGATAACGTCTCTTATGACGGAGGTACCAATTACACATGGGAAAAAAGCCTGAGTTCAGAATGGGGAATTGCTAATACGTTTGAAGTAACCGCTGATGCCTCTTTAGAACTGGTAACTGGGTACCTGTTCAACAAATTTGGGATAGAGATGCGGGTAAAGGCAGAATATAACCATTCATCCACAAGTACTACCGGAGATTTTGAGGGCAGGAACCTAAAGTTTGGGTATGTCTTGTCTGACGGCGACAAAGGCGATTACTACAGTGTAGATGTCATAGATCCTTCCAAAATAACCTTTACTACGAATACGGAAGGCCAAGTAAACTGGGAAGATTATTATGACCTGGAAAAAGGACAGAAAGACCATAAAAATGGCTTCTACTCCCCCATGTTCTATACCCGCGGTGGTGTTACTTCCTGCCCTTATGAAGGGGAAGAAGTAACCAGATACTACCAACCGGGCAAAACCTTGAATGCGGCTACCATGCAACGCGAGAAACCGCAGTTACTTGTGGACAATGCCAGTGTATCTGGGGTACCGGAAACCAATGCCGCCGTTTTCAGACTGAAACTGCAGAACAACAGCGAGTCTGAGGAAGACATGTGGTATGGCATTCAGCTAGATGAAGCCTCTAATAAAGATGGTGCTATCTTACAAATTGACGGCTCGTCCCCTAACAGAGCGTTCAATGTGCCTTACGGTAAAACTGTTGAGAAAATACTCACCGTGAGAAAAGGGCCTGGCGCCGTGTATGAATACAAAGACCTGGGTATTATCCTGGCCTCTTTGTGTCAGCCAGAGGAAATCGCGGACACCGTCAGGGTTTCAGCTTATTTTGAGCCCGCCTGTACGCCGGTTACCATGCTATCGCCTTTAAACAATTGGTTGGCAAATGTAGACTCTAAGGGAGTGGTGCCTATTCAGGTAAGCGGGTATGACATTAACATGGGTACGTTTGTAAGCGTAGAGTTACAATACAAATCTACCGCCTCTAACACGTGGGCCACTATACAGTCTTATTACAACCACGTAGATGATTATAACGCGGCCCTTGATAAAGGGGAGCCCGCTGCTTTGATAGACGGTAAAACCACCATTACCTACTCCTGGAACATAGCAGACTTGCCAGACCGGAACTATGAACTCAGAGCCAAGTCTACCTGCGCCGATGGTTCGGTGGCCTATTCTGAGGTGAAGTTGGGCTTGAAAGATGCTACCCCGCCTTTGGTTTTCGGCACACCGCAGCCCGCAGACGGTATTCTTTCTCCCAATGACGAGATCATGATCCAGTTTGCTGAGCCCATTGAGGCCGGTCTGATCACCAAAGCCAACATCAACGTGACGGGCGTATTGAATGGTTCTAACCGGGCACATGGCAGCTTCCTGAAATTTGACGGGCAGCAAGCCTCGGTGCGTATTCCAGATGGTGTGCGCTTAGATGACCGGTCTTTCACGGTAGAGTTCTGGGCCAGAAATGCCCCGGCCACCGGAGACCGGGTAGTGATTGCGCAGGGCGAAGGAGACCAAATGCTGCACATCGGGTTTGACGCCGCCGGCAGACTGTACACAGAATGGAACGGCCTGCCAAGGGTAACCGCTAACAGAGCCCTTGCCGCCAACACCTGGCACCATTACGCCATCAGTTTTGACTTGGCCAGTAGCCGCTTGAACCTCTATGGCAATGATGAGAGCCTGGCAGAACAAAACCAAGCCAGCAAATTTGGAGGATCGGGTTCTATGTTAATCGGGAAAACAGCCGCTGGCGCCAAACTCTATGCAGGTGACCTGTATGCCCTGCGTACCTGGGACATCTATAAGAGCCGTGACGAAGTATATGCCCTACAGTCAAAGAACCTAAACGGGACCGAACGGGGCCTTACCGGCTGCTGGCCCATGGATGACCTGAAAGGAACCGGGGTGAGAGACCTGGCCCGGGCGCTGCACGGTATCTCTACCGCACAATGGGTAGCCGAGCCTGCCTCCCATGCCGTTCAGCTTTCTGGCAACAGCTATCTAACCGTACCCAGCGGCCATACTCCTATTACCAAAAACGCAGACTTTACCCTGGAATTCTGGTTGAAAGCCGGGGCTAGCGCCCGTGAGACTTCTTTGTTTTCTGCTGCCCTCCCTAACACGGATATGAAATGGTCTTTAGACCTTGACAACAAAGGCAGCCTATTCCTGAGAAACCATGAACTGTTATTCAAAGGAATTGACAATGATGTGTTGGATGACAAATGGCACCATATTGCCATGGTGGCAGACCGCAGAGGCAACTTGTCTTTCTACTTAGACGGTGAACTCAAAAACTCCAGAAAAGCAGATGCTCTCACCAGATTAACTGCTGACAAACTGTACTTTGGGGTGCGCTATGATGCCTTCTCAGACGCCAACGGCACGCCACAGACTACACTCACCCGCCACTTTAAAGGCAACCTGGACGAGATAAGGCTATGGAATTCGGCCAGAAGCGCAGAGCAGCTCAACAGGTCTATCCATAAAAAGCAGCCAGACAATCTGCCTGATTTGCAAATTTACCTTCCGTTTGAGGCTTACCAGAATAACAGCGGGGTCATGTTGTCTACGACTTCTGCCAAGGAACAAAGTGGTAAAACCAAAGACGTGTCTGCTACTTTTACCAGCGCTTCTTTCACCTCAGAATCACCGTTGATTGACCGGCCACAGCCGCAGCAGAAAGTTGATTTCACCTACGTGATTAACCAGGACAAGATTCTGATCACGCTCAATGAACCTGCACCGTTGGTAGAGAAGACCATTCTGGACATTACCGTGAACGGAATCATGGACAAGAACAGCAATGCCATGCAGGGGTCTAAAACGTGGTCGGTGTTTATAGACAAGAACCAGGTGAAGTGGGCAGATTCGCGCCGCCAGTTTGAGAAAGAACTCTACAAAGGGCTCACCTTTGAGGTAGACATTGTCAACCAGGGCGGCTCTCAGCAGAACTTCAGCATTGAAGGACTGCCTGGCTGGCTTACGGCCGTGCCTGCCTCTGACATTATTGAACCCAACAGCCGCAAAACCATCAAGATCACGGTAGAAGAAAGCCTGAACATTGGCAACTACAGCAAAGACCTGTACTTGCGCACGGGTTTTGGGTATGATGAAAAACTGGCCTTGGATCTGAAAGTATTCGCCGTTCCGCCGAAGTGGGTGGTCAACCCGTCTAACTTTGACAAGTCTATGAGCGTGACAGGGATGGTGAAAATAAACGACCGCTTCTCTACCAACGCAGATGACAAAGTTGTAGCCTTGGCAAACGGCGAAGTACGGGGCGTGGCGCAACTCCGGTACGTGGCAGGCTATGACCGCTACATGTTCTTCATGGATGTGTATGGCAACGTGAACGAAACCGAGAAGGTGAAATTCAATATCTGGAACGCCAGCCTGGGCGTAGTACACACAGACGTCACCCCTGCCCAACTCACGTTCCGGGATGGCGAAGTGTACGGGACCCCGGCACAGCCCCAAATCTTGACGGCTTCCAATGAAGTGTACCAAGACATCGCCCTCAAGAAAGGCTGGAACTGGATTTCCTTCAACGTGAACGTTAACCAAAAGCCCATTGAAACCGCCTTTGACCCTGCCCTCCTGAACCGGAACAGCGTTTTAATGGCCGAAAATTGGTTTGCAGAGTACTCGGCAGGCATGTGGTCTCCGCCGGGTAAAACCCTCAGCAACGCAACCAGTTACTTACTGCGAGCCGATGCCGCCGCCCAACTTACCATGAAAGGCGGATTGCTGAACACGGCCAATGAACCTATCACCCTAAAAGAAGGCTGGAACTGGGTAGGCTATACGCCACAGGCCAGTATGCCGGTGAAAGATGCCTTGGCCAGTGCTATTCTAAACCCTGGCGATATTATTAAAGGGCAAACCGGTTTTGCCATTTATGACACCTACATGGGGTGGGTAGGCAGTTTGTCTTACCTGAAGAGCGGGGAAGGCTACCGGGTAAAATCTTCTAAAACCCAAAACATCACCTTCACTTACCCGAAAGCCTCTGTCAACTCTGGCGGCAGAACGGGCCAGACCGAGCAGGAAAAAGCGTTTGCAGCTACCAATCAGTTCTTCAGTATCCTGGTGCAGCCTACCCAGTTCCGGCACAATATGTCTCTGCTGGCACAAATTGACTCAGACCAAATACTACCCGGTTCTGTGATCATGGCCACCAACGCCAATGGGCAGCAGGTAGGCTGGGGCATAGGCCAGGAGTTGGGTGACAAGGTGGTTTTCTTTATTACCTTATTTGGAGACCAGCCGCAGCAAGAGCTTTCTTTTGCTTACTATGATGCCCAAGGCAAACAGCTGATAGGGTTACAGGAGAAAGTAACGTTCAGGCCTGACCAGACACAAGGTTCCTTAGCCGCTCCGTTTAAGTTCAGCACTTCCGGAGAGCTCAAAACCCAAGTACGTCTTACGTCTTTCGCCCAGGTGTTCCCTAACCCATTCTCAGAAAAAGTAACCATTGTTTGGGCTAACACGCCTGACCAGGAAACTACTCTGGAACTCTATGACTTGGCCGGCCACAAAGTAGCCACCCTCTGGAAAGGCAGCCAATCTGCAGAGACCGGCACATTTGTCTGGGAACAGCAAACCCAACCTGTAGCAGCCGGCATGTATCTGCTTCGCGTTACCCACGGGTCTAAACAAGAGATCATTAAAGTAGTGAAGTGGTAACGCAACCTGCCTCCAACAAGCTCAATTGATATACCAACCACCTGTCCCCCAGTAGCCTATTGTCTACTGTGGGACAGGTTTCATACCCTTTATAACATCATGCGGAATAGAATTAGCGGAATCATAGCATTCGTGCTTTGGCTCTGGACTTTTGAAGCCAGCGCCCAGGCACCCAACTGGCAGGTAAGCGCGCAGAATTACCAGTACCAAATGGTAACGGTAGGCGCTTTAAACCTGAACGGAATAGAATCAACAGACACCAATGACCTCTTGGGAGCCTTCATCAACGGAGAGTTACGCGGGGTGGGCCGTCCGGTGTACATTGCATCAGCGAACCGGTACTTGGTGTATATGAACATCTACCACCATGACGGCAGCGGGGAAGTAAGCTTCAAGATCTATGATGCCAGTGAAAACAAAACGGTAGACCTGGAACAGAAAGAGGCGTTTGAGATTCAGGCAGTCAGGGGCACCACCACCGCCCCGGTGGTTTACTCCCACCCCAGGCTGAGCAGTGAGGCTAACTTTCTCACGTTTACTTTGCCCGGCCAGGAAACTTCAGTCATCAACGGTTCCAACATTACGGTCACCATGCCTTACGGCTATGACGTGAGAAACATTGCCCCGGTCTACACCACATCGGCGTTAGCCAAAGTTTTGGTCAACAACTTGGTGCAGAGCAGCGGTTTTTCAAGCCATAATTTCACGAACCCTGTGTATTACCGGGTCATAGCCGCAGACGCTACCTCTGAGAAAAACTACACCGTTACCGTAAAATTTGCATCGGCGCCGCTAGAAGGAGTAGTATTAAGCCGGACCCAGCTGAGCGAATCATCTGCTCCTGGCACTACGGTAGGCACGTTGCGGGCCATTGACCCAGACGGCGAAGGCACGTTTACCTACCACCTGGTCAACGGTACCGGAGACAAAGACAATTCCTTTTTTGAGATCACCAATGACCAATTAGTCCTTCGGAAGAAAATGGACTATGAGACGCAGATTACCCACTCCTTGAGGGTAAAGGCCATAGACGAGAACAATAATTCCATTGAAACGGTCCTGCAGGTAACGGCCCTCAATGAAAACGATGAAAAGCCTTTACCCGTCAGCGCAACTGTCCCAATCCCCGAGAACCAACCTACCAGCACCTTGGTGCACACCATGCAGGTAACAGACCCAGACGGTCCTTCTAATTTCACCTACAGCATTTATGACGGCAACATAGACGGTAAATTCTCAATCCATGCCCAAAAAGGCGAGATACGGGTTGCCAAACTCATGGACTTTGAGCTGGAGAAAAGAATCTACGAGCTGGATATTCTGGTTTCTGACGGCATCAATGAGAACCACGCCAGCCTCACCTTCCAGATTTTGAACGTAAATGACAACGCACCCACGGTGACCGTAGAAACCTTGAGCGTACAGGAAAATGCCGCCGTGGGCACCATCATCCATACCTTAAGCCCAACAGACCCAGACGGCCCTTCTACGTTTACCTACCGGTTACTAGACAGCCAAACCCCGTTGCAGGTAGAACCCAATGGTGCCATTACGGTAGCCAATGCCATTGATTTTGAAAAGAACCAGAGCTACACCCTCAAAGTAGGCATTAGTGACGGAGTGAATGAAGGCAGCTTCCAGTTTCCGGTACAGGTAGTGAACCGCAATGACGAGGCACCGGTAGTTATTGGCAAAGCGTTAACCCTTTCTGAAAAAGCCGCTGTTGGCACGTTGGTCACCACCGTAGAAGCTACTGACCCAGACGGCCCCACCACGTTTGCGTTCCGGATTACAGAAGGCAACGCAGATGGCAAATTCGCTATAGACGCCACTACCGGTAAGCTTACCCTGCAGAACGTGGTAGACTATGAAAAAGTCACTTCCTACGCATTAAAGATAGCCGTAAGCGACGGTGTACAGGAAACCTCTGCTAATTTTCCGGTACAGATTATCAATGAAAACGATGAGAAGCCGCTGCCAGTCAGCACCACGGTAACTATCCCCGAGAACCAGCCAAACGGCACCTTGGTGCATACCTTGGCCGTCACAGACCCAGATGGCCTTAGCACGTTCAGTTTCAGAATTCTCGCCGGGAACGGCGAAGGGAAGTTTTCCCTGCACGAGCAGAAAGGCGAAATAAGAATACTGCGGCTTATTGACTACGAGACAGACAACCGGGTTTATGAACTGGATATCACCGTATCAGACGGCATCAATGAGAACCAGGCAACCATCACCTTCAACCTCCTAAATCTGAATGATGTAGCTCCTACCGTTGCCATTGAAACCCTGCGTATCTCTGAAACCGCCGCTACGGGAACCGTTTTCCATACCCTCACGCCTTCAGACGCAGACGGTGCCAGCACGTTCACCTACCGGGTGATAAACACCTTGCCCGTTCCGTTCGCAGTGAATGCGGCCGGGGCCATTTCGGTGACGGGGGTGTTAGATTATGAAAAAGTGAAAACTTACTCCTTGCAGATTGGCATTAGTGATGGGATCAATGAGGGCACCTTCACGTTTCCGGTGGAAGTAGTCAATGAAAATGATGAAGCCCCCGTGGTGGCCGGTAAGTCTGTAACGTTGTCAGAAAAAGCGGCAATAGGCGCCCTGGTAACCACGGTAGAAGCTACTGACCCAGATGGCCCTACCACTTTCTCTTACCGAATCACAAGCGGCAACGCCGACAACAAATTCAGCTTAGAAGCGAATACTGGCAGAATCACCCTCCAGAACCTGGTAGACTACGAGAAAGTAACGGCCTACCAATTACAAGTAGCCGTGAATGATGGCCTGCGGGAAACCTTGGCCAACGTAGCCATACAGGTGCTGAATGAAAACGACGAGAAACCGGTACCGGTGAGTGCGTCCGTAGACATCCCAGAAAACCAGCCAACCGGCACCCTGGTACATACTTTAGCCGTTACTGACCCAGACGGAACTAGCGCGTTTACCTTCAAAATTTTGGCGGGGAATGATGACGCCAAGTTCACCATCAATGAGCAAAGGGGCGAACTGAGAATTGCCCGACTGATTGACTTTGAAACCGACAAGAAACAGTTTAACCTAGAAGTACAGGTTTCTGACGGGGTAAACACCAATGAAGCCATCATCACCTTCAAAATTCAGAACATAAATGATGTAGCGCCTACGGTGGCGGTAGAAACCATCTCTGTGAGTGAAACAGCCGCGTTGGCCACTTCTATCCATCAACTGCATCCAGAAGATGCCGATGGGGCTAGCACCTTCACCTACCGCATTCTCAATACCCAGGTTACCCCGTTTGCAGTAGATGCCACCGGTAGCATTACCGTTGCGACCCCATTAGACTATGAGAAAGTAAAAACGTACTCGCTGCGCATAGGCATTAGTGACGGGGTCAATGAAGGCCAATTCACCTTCCCGGTGGAAGTACGGAATGAGAACGATGAAAAACCGGTGGCCATTAGCCGGAACCTCACGGTTTCAGAGAATTCCCCCATCGGGCACTTGGTGCACAAAGTAGAAGCTACTGACCCAGATGGAGCCACGGCGTTTACTTACACCATCACGGGCGGCAACGCAGACAACCGCTTTGCCCTGGAAGCACAGACCGGCGAACTGAAACTGCAAAGCCTGCTGGACTATGAAAAAGTGACAGCCTATACCCTTACGGTAGCGGTAAGTGACGGCGTGCAGCAGACTACGGCTACCTATCAGGTACAGGTGCTCAATGAGAATGATGAAAAGCCGCTTCCGCTCAGCAAATCCATCACTATCCCAGAGAACCAGCCAACGGGCACCTTGGTGCACACCATGGAAGTAACCGATCCAGACGGCAGCACTAGTTACAGCTACCGCATCTATGACGGCAACCTGGAAGGCAAATTCACCATTCACCAGCAGAAGGGCGAACTCCGGATTCTCCAACCCATAGACTATGAATTTGACAAGCGCAGCTATGAACTGGAAATTCTGGTGTCTGATGGCATCAATGAAAGCTTTGCCACCATCAGCATTCAAATAGAGAACCTGAATGACAACAAGCCTTTCGTGGCCGAGAAAGCGCTGACCGTGCAGGAAACCTCGCCTATAGGTACCCTCCTGCACCGCTTAGAGCCCACCGACCAGGACGGTGCCACTACCTTTACCTACCGCGTCTTGAACCCGGCTACTACCCCGTTTGCCGTAGACGCAGACGGTATTGTAACGGTGGCCGCCGCCCTTGATTATGAGAAGATAAAGAAGTACGACCTCAAAATTGAGCTAAGTGACGGCCTGAACAAAGTGACCTACACGTTCCCGATACAGGTAATCAATGAGAATGATGAAAAGCCTGAACTCAGCTTTACCACCGCAGACGTGATGAACACTGCCGCACCGGGCACCCAGTTTGCCCAGCTGCAGGCCACCGACCCAGATAATGACGGTAGCCCGATTACCTATTCCCTCATCACCACCAACACTCCGTTCGCGCTTACCCCAGACGGCAAGTTCACCATCACCCAAGCCCTGGCCTTGACAGACCAGAACCGCTACGTAGTGAAAGTGGGCATTACCGACCAGGTGAACACCCACGTGCAGGAGTTCACGGTGAATGTGATGGATGAAGGCGAGTTTGACATGGAAATCGCTAATGTGCTCACGCCTAACAATGACGGGTACAATGACTTTTGGGAGATTAAGCGCGGGTACCTGTACCCCAACTACATCTTCCGGGTATTTGACACCCGCGGGCAGGAAGTGTTCTTCAGCAAAGGCTACCGTGAAAACTTCTGGGACGGCACTTTCCGGGGCAAGAAACTCCCTACCGGCACCTACATCTACACGGTTCAGTCTGAGAACAAACGCAAAGTGTACAAAGGCACACTGAACATTCTGCATTGATTTATCCCCATACAAAAAGACAGACAAGCGCCTGGCGCTCCTAATACAATACAAATATGAAGAGGTATATATGGTCACTGGTTTTTCTGGCAATGGCGGGTGCGGCACAAGCACAGTCTGTACAGGATTACTTTTTTAAGAGCTGGGACCTTTCTTACGTAAGTGCGGCCGCACTCACGCAGGAAGGCGGGCTAAAAGGAAATCTCTATTACCAACAAGACCGCGTGGGCAGCGTGAACAGCAATGAGGGCGGTCTGCTGCAGTTGCACACCAATGTGGGGCGCAACCATGGCGTGGGCATTACCATGCAAAGCACCCGATCGGGCATTTTGCGGAGCAGCAACATTGGCGCCGGGTACGCGTACCGCGTGCAACTGGCCCAGAACCAGACCCTTTCGGCCGGGGGCCGATTCAGTTATTTCCGGTACAGCCTGGACCGGGCCGCCGTGACCCACGCAGACGTAGCCGACCCTATCCTGTACGGCGACATGTTCCAGCAGAACAGCTTATTGCTTTCTACCGGCATTCTGTATGAATGGGGACTGTTCAGATTGGCCGTCAACGCCCCGGAGCTGGTTCCGCTGGAAGGCGGGCGTTACGCCAAGAAGCACTTCAGCGCCTACACAGACTATTCTTTCCTGCTGGACAACTGGCAGATTAGGCCCAACGTGTACTATGAGCAGTTGGCCGCCCTGGGCGGATGGTTTGAGGCCAACCTTTACACTTCATTCAAAGACCGGGTAGCGGTAGAAGTGGGGTACACCTCTGAACATGCCATCAGGGCCAAGGCCAGCGTAAACTACAGCGCCTTTACGGTGGGCTACGGCTACAACGCCGGCAAATCTGCCAACGAGGGATCTTCCAGCCAGGCGGGGCATAGAATTTATCTGGGCTATACCTTTGGGGATGTGTTTGAGAAGCGCAAAAAGCGCCGGGACCAGGAAGAACAGGAAAAGCAGGAATTGGAGACCATCATCAAAGAATCGGCGCAGCTGATTGAAGATTACAAAAAAATGCTGGCCCAATCTGAAGAAGCTGCCCAAAAAGCCCTCCAGCCACAACCGGATACCTTCATCACGTCCAAACCTAACCCAACGCCAGAACCAGCTCCACCATTAGCAAATGAAAATGTAAAGCCATCCCCTAAGACTCCATCAGTTATGGGTGGTTTCTATGTAGCCATTGCCGCGTTTGACACCATGAGCGGGGTAGCTGCTTTCATGGACCAAAACAGAAAAGCCGGTTTCACCCCCAAAGTGCTGTACCACGGAGGGGCTAAAAAGTTCAGGGTGTATTACAACAACTACAAAAACTACAGAGAGGCACTCAAAGCAAGAAACCAGCTAAGGAGTAAAGGCTTTAAAGACAGCTGGATTTTTGAAGTAAAATAGCATCACCAACCTTTAAACAGAACAGCCGCCCCAGACAACAGGGCGGCTGTTCTGTTTAAAGCTTTTGCGTTTTCGGCCTGTTTTCCAGAAAACAGGCCGAAAACGCAAAAGCAATTGGCCCATGAGTTTCCCCCGGAAATGAATAGCTTTGTCTTCACTATTCAAGCAAGGCTATGTCTGGGAAGAAGTTGAAATATGTATTGGGGGCAGTTTTTATTGGGCTGGTGCTCTGGTTCATCAAAGACGCCTTCACCCAACCCGGCGTGCAAGACCTGCAAGGCGGCTTTGAGGAAGTGGCCCTCTACCGCAACGAGAACAACACCGGCCCCATTCAGCGCATCTACGCCGTGACCGTGGCCGACACCCAGCGTGCCCAATTGCAGCAATACGGCGATTACATGCCCCACACCAAATACGGCAGCACCAAAGTGTACTTTTTCCTGAAAGGGGAGCCCGCGCCGGTGAAAGTTTTCCCGGGGGAGCAGAATTTTGACGCGCAGTTTCAGAAGAATTGCCTGGCCGTGTATGAGAAGGATGCTATGGGGCAGATGCGTTTGGTGAAGTGGCCGTTTAAGTAGTAAGGAGAGTCAACTTAAATTCTCTCTTCTCCTGTCATCCTGAAAGGATCTTGGCGGCGAGCGGCTATACCACTGGGAAAGCGTTCTTACAGCTTGCCCACAAGATTCTTCCAGAATGACATAAGAGTGGACACAACCTATTTATCCTGATAGGTAAAAACTCACTCAACCGTTTCCGGCCTGTTTTTCCCAAAACAGCCCCAAAACGCACCCGCCATTGCACTAAACCAAGAACCTGCACACCGCCTACTTTTTCCGTTGCGCAAACAAACCAGAATAGAGTAACTTTGTAGAGCGATGGAGAATTTTGTTGTATCGGCCCGTAAATACCGTCCTACTACCTTTGACAGCGTGGTGGGGCAGCACCATATTACCACTACCCTCAAGAACGCAATCAGCAGCAACCACCTGGCGCAGGCCTTTTTGTTCTGCGGACCAAGAGGTGTGGGCAAGACCACGTGCGCGCGTATTCTGGCCAAGACCATCAACTGCCAGAACATTACCCCAGAGGTTGAGGCCTGCAACGAGTGCGACAACTGCAAAAGCTTCAACAACAACAGCTCGTTCAACGTGCACGAGCTGGATGCCGCGTCTAACAACTCGGTAGATGACATCCGGAGCCTGGTGGAGCAGGTGCGCTACGCGCCGCAGACGGGCAAGTACAAAATCTACATCATAGATGAGGTGCACATGCTCTCCACCTCGGCGTTCAACGCGTTTTTGAAGACCCTGGAGGAGCCGCCGTCGTACGCCATTTTTATTCTGGCTACCACGGAGCGGCACAAGATTATCCCCACCATTCTCTCGCGCTGCCAGATTTTTGACTTCAACCGCATACGCATTGAAGACATGGTGCAGCACCTGGGCCGCATTGCCTCTAAAGAGGAGATTCAGGCCGATGACGATGCCCTGCACCTGATTGCCCAGAAAGCAGATGGCGCGCTGCGCGATGCCTTGTCGATTTTTGACCAGATGGTGACCTTTTCGGGCAACCACCTCACCTACAAGGCCACCGTGCAGAACCTGCACATTCTGGATTATGACTATTACTTCCGGCTCACCGATTTCCTGCTCACCCAGAACCTGAGTGGCGCGTTGCTTTTATATGACGAAATCCTGAAAAACGGATTTGACAGCCACAACTTCGTGCTGGGCATTGGAGAACACTTCCGGAGCCTGCTGGTCTGCAAAGACACCGTGACGGTGCAGCTGCTGCAGGTGTCTGAGAACATCAAGGCGCAGTATGCGAAGCAGTCGCAGGAGGCAAGTTTGAGTTTCCTGTTGTCTGGGTTGAATTTGGTGGGCACCTGCGACCAGAACTTCAAGTCGGCGAAGAACCAGCGGCTGCACGTGGAGCTCCTGCTCATGAAGCTGGCGCACCTGCCGCACGCCCTCCAGCTGGCCTCAGACGTCTCTCTCACCGGGGACGTCAAAAAAAAAACTAATGGCCAATCCGGCGTAACAGCTGCCGCTCCCACAAGTTCGGCTCCGGGCGTGGATACTGCCCCGTCTGCTCCGGCAACCACGGCTGCTTCGGCTACGCCGAAAATGCCCACGCCTGCTTCTACTGATACTTCATCGGCGCAGCCAGTTTCTGCCTCTTTTGCAAAAAACAGCCCGGAAACGCACCATAACACGGCTCCTGCTGACATGGATTCGGGCGAAGACCCCATCTTTGACACCTACCCCGAGGAAGCGCCTTCTCTGGTGCCTTCGGCCGTGGCCGTGAAACCGGCTCCTGCCGTGGCAGCGCCCGCCGCCCCTGCTCCGCCGACCAGAGCCGTGGCTTCGCCGCTGGCCAACCGGAAACTTTCCAAGCTGCCCAGCCTCAAGAACATTGAGGAGCAGATGGCCGCCAAAGCCACAACCGTGGCCGCGCCCGTAGAGGAAGAAGCCGAAGACTACGTACCCGGCTCGCTGCCCGCCATCAACGAACTAAGGCTGCAGCAACTCTGGCAAGCCTACGTGAACCAGGTCAAGCACACCGACCGCACCCTGGAATACACTATCCTGAACCGCGAGTGGCACTTTGACGCCGAAAAAGCCGAGGTGCACCTGCACGTGGAGAATGACGTACAAGTAGCCGAGTTTAACAGTTTCAAACCAGATTTCATGGCCTATCTGCGCCAGGGCCTGGGCCACAACCGCCTGCAGGTGGTCATTGACGTGCAGCACCAGGAAACCGGCCGCAAACTTTACACCACCCAAGACAAGTACAATTACCTGTCTGAGCTCTACCCCGCCCTGAAAGACCTGAAAACCCGCCTGGGGCTGGACACCGATTTTTAATTTCATACCAACCTGCCAAGCTTTAATTAGCCGCACAGGTTTACCCGCCCATGCAAGACCTTTTTGACCGTAAAACCGATCCGTATTTTGGCTCCCTCCGTTACCTGGGCTACCTGCTGCTTCCGGCAGGTATTATTGTGGCCGGGGCGGCGGCGTGGTCAGGTGCAGATGCGGTTCAGTTAGTTTCGGTGGGCGGGCTGTTGTTTTTGCTGGGGCTCCTTTTCCAGACCACGCACCACGGGTTCCAGATAGATTTCAAGAACCGCCGCGTGCGCGAATACCTGACCATGTTCGGGGTGAAAAGTGGGAATTGGGTGCCGCTTCCGCAATTCCAGAAGGTGGTACTAAGCTCTAACCTGGCTCCCGCCGATGACCATGACCACGCGCACGACCACCATCACGATGATAAACCTGCGCCTTTGGTCACCTGGTACACCATTGGTTTGTATTCGGCCTCGCCCGAGGCCAATTTTGAGCTGCGCACCGGCCACCAGCAAGACGCCTTGAAAACGCTGCACCTGTTGGCGGCTAAATTAGGAGTCCCCGCCGAAGACAAGACAGACGCTTCCCTGTAATTTTCTGTTTTCGGCCTGTTTTGGCCAAAACAGGCCGAAAACGGAAAGGCGTTGTCCCTTCTCCCCCTGGGAGAAGGTTAGGATGAGGGCGAGGCGGTTGCAGCGGTAATTGGCGCAGACGCTCGCAGGTCCTCCGGACGCTACGAGGTCTTGGGAGAATGGCTGATGGTGTATGGTAAATTGTTTAGGAGATCGATCACTGGCGCGAGTCTCTGACTCGTGACCTGGGATGGTGCGAGTCTCCAGACTCGCCGGGAGCCATGATAAGATCAGCCATGCGTGGGACCCACCCCTACCCCTCTGAGGAGGGGAATTACCGGGAACGCGTGCAGGTGTATGTAATACGCTCCTACACCTGCAATGTGTGCCCTCCTGTGTCAACATCCCCTTCGCCCCCTTCAAAGGGGGAGTATCAAATATGCGTGGGAGACAAGGCGGTGCCTGGTCTCTACCATTCTCCGAAACGTCTGAACCAGTCCAACAGGCAAGCAGCAATGATCAATCTACCCTTCTGCTCTGGCTGATGTGCGCAGCACGGGCTCGCCTCAGGCTAGCGGATCAGCAGTAGTTACCTACAGAAACAGACAGAGCAAATAAGGCTGATCAGAAGAGGAACCGAAACCAGTCCTGGGGGTGAGCGCCTCTGTTAATACGGTGCCGCACCAGCGGCAAGGCCGGAGGGCCTAGTTTTAACAGCAGTGCTCACCCCCAGGACGGGGCCCCGCGGCCGTGAGCGCTTACCGGAAAAGATGAAACAACTCAGTGAGTGAGGCACCCCGTCAAGCGCCAAAGCCAGGGGAATAGCGAACTACGGTAGCAGTCCAGCAGCAGCAACTGGCAGTCACCAAATACAGCATCAAGCGCCACCGCCAAGGGAACAGCAGACTACGCATTCCTACGCTGCCCCGGAGCAAACGGTCAAAGCAAACGAACAGCTGACTACAAATGGCTTTAAATCAACAAGATTAAGGTGATAGCTCCCACTATAAGCCCAGGATAAGTGATAACCAAACACCACGATCCTGTTTTTGGCCTGTTTTTAGAAAATCAGCCCCAAAACGCACTCCTCGATATTCCTGAAAAGAAAAGAACAAGACAAAACCGGGGCATTCGTTATATTTGACTTACTACACCCACAACCCAACTCTTAAATGAAAAAAAGAACCCTTGCTTTTTCATTGATAGGCACTTTGCTGTTTGCCCAATGCAAAACCAGCACGCCGCCCCAGACTGCTTCTACAGCCACGCAATCTGCTACCGAAGCTCCGGCTAAAAAAGAACTCACCTACACCACCGTTCCCAACGACCCGCTCAAGACCCGAATTTACACGCTGGACAACGGGCTGAAGGTGTACCTGTCGCAGTACAAGGCGGCGCCGCGTATTCAGACGTACATTGCGGTGCGCGCGGGCAGCAAGAACGACCCGGCCAATGCCACCGGTCTGGCGCATTACCTGGAGCACATGGCGTTCAAAGGTTCTACCCGCTTGGGCACCATAGACTGGGAAAAGGAGAAAGTAGAGCTGGCCAAGATTGAGGCGCTGTATGAACTGTACCGCACCCAGAAAGACCCGGCGCTGCGCCAAAAAACCTACCACCAGATTGACTCTATTTCGGGCGTAGCGGCCAAGTACGCAGTGCCCAATGAGTATGACAAGCTGGTGGCGGCTATGGGCATGAAGAACTCCAACGCCAGCACCTGGGTGGAGCAGACCATTTACTACGGCGACATTCCCAGTAACCAGCTGGACAAGTGGGCCATGCTGGAGGCCGAGCGGCTGGGCGTGATGATTCCGAGGCTGTTCCATACCGAGCTGGAGGCCGTGTACGAGGAGAAAAACCGGTCGTTGGACTCAGACAACAACAAGGCGTTTGAGGCGGCCTTCGCGGCGCTGTTCCCCACGCACCAGTACGGCACCCAGACCACCATTGGCACCGTGGAGCACCTTAAAAATCCGTCAATCACCGAGATTAAGAAGTACTTTGACCAATACTACGTGCCTAACAACATGGCCATCGCCATGAGCGGCGACCTGGAGTTTGACCAGACCATTCAGGTGATTCAGGAGCATTTCGGGCGGTGGCAGAAGAAGAATGACCCCGTGTACCGCGCGCCGCAGGAGAAGCCCATTGCCGCGCCGGTGGTGAAAGAAGTGTTCGGCCCAGAGGCCGAAAGCCTGCTGCTGGCCTACCGTTTCTCGGGGGTGAAAAGCAAAGACGCGATTGTGTTGCGCATGATCAACCAGATTCTGAGCAACGGCCAGGCGGGTTTGATTGACCTGAACATCAACCAGAAACAGGCGGCGTTGGGCGCGGGCTCGTTCGCCGAGATTTACAATGACTACAGCGCGCATTTCCTTTCGGGGAACCCGCGCCAGGGGCAAACGTTAGACCAGGTGCGCGACTTGCTATTGCAGCAGGTGGAGCTGGTAAAGAAAGGACAGTTTGAAGATTGGCTTATTCCGGCTATTGTGAACAAGAACAAGATTAGCAAGATGAAGAGCTACGAGAGCAACGCCGCGCGCGCCACGGCTTTCGTAGACGCGTTCCTGGCGCACATGGACTGGTCAGAGTACCTGCAACAGGAAGAGGCGTTTGAGAAAATCACCAAACAAGACGTGATGGACGTGGCCAACCGCTACTACAGCAACAACTACGTGGCCATTTATAAGCGCACCGGCCAGGACCCCACCGCCCAAAAAGTAGAGAAACCTGCCATTACGCCCGTGCCCGCCAACCGCGAGGCACAGTCTGAGTACTACAAGCTGGTGGCCAGCAAACCGGCCTCTGACCTGCAGCCGCAGTTTGTAGATTACCAGAAAGATTTGCAGGAAGGCAAGCTGAAATCAGGGATTCCTATTTACTACACCCGCAATGCGGAAAACGGCCTGTTCAACCTGTACTACGTGCTGGAAATGGGCACCAACAACGACCCCAAAATTGGCTTGGCCGTGGACTACCTGCAGTACCTGGGCACCGACAAATACACCGCCGAGGAGCTACAGAAAGAGTTTTTCAAGATTGGCTGCTCGTTCAGCGTGTCTTCGGGGCAGGACCAGGTGTATGTGTCTCTGAGTGGCCTGGACGAAAACCTGGAGCAGGGCCTCACGCTGTTTGAAAGCCTGCTGCAAAACCCCAAAGCTGATAAAAAAGCGCTGGAAGATTTAGTGGCCGGCATCTTGAAAGACCGCAAAGACGCCAAGCTGAACAAGAACGTGATTCACAGCGTGGCCATGGTGAACTACGCTAAGTACGGCCCCAAGAACCCGTTCACCAACATTCTGTCTGAGCCGCAACTCAAGAAAGTGAAGCCAGAGGAGCTGCTGTCCATCATCAAGAGCATTCCCACGTACCAGCATCACGTGTTGTACTACGGCCCTCGGCCGATGCAGGACGTGACCGCTACGCTGAATACGGGGCATAACGCACCGGCCTCGCTCAAGCCTATTCCGGCGGCCAAAGAGTTCAAGGAACTGGACATTACCAAGCGCCAGGTGCTCTGGACCGACTACAACATGGTGCAGGCCGAACTGCTGTTCCTGACCAAATCGCTGAATTATGACCCCAAGATGGTGCCCACTATCAGGCTCTACAATGAGTATTTTGACGGCGGCATGGGTGCCATTGTGTTTCAGGAACTGCGCGAATCACGGGCGTTGGCATACAGCGCCAGCTCAAGGTTCAACAACGCCAGCCGGAAAGACCGCGCCAACTACATCATGTCGTACATCGGTACGCAAGCCGATAAACTACCCGAGGCCATGGCCGGTATGCAGGAGCTCCTGAACGACATGCCGCTGGCCGCCACCAACTTTGAGAACGCCAAAGCCTCGGTGCGCAACAGCATCGCTACGGAGCGGGTGAACAAGGTAGGCATCTTGATGAACTATGAGCAGGCCCGTAAACTGGGCGTGGACCATGACATCAGAAAAGACATCTACGAAAGCCTGGACGCCCTCACCCTGGACCAAATCAAAGCCTTCCAGCAGCAGTTCGTGAAGGGCCAAAACCAGACCATTCTGGTGATTGGCTCCAAAGACAGGCTCAACTTCAAAGAACTGGCCAAGTACGGTACCGTGAAGCAGCTCACGTTGAAGGAGCTGTTTGGGTATTAGGTTAGTTGTTCGTTGGTAGTTATTCGTTATTAGCAGAAGGAGCAGCCGTAAGGTTGCTCCTTCTTGCGTTTTTGGCCTGTTTTGGCGAAAAGAGGCCAGAAACGCGAACTATTCATTTAGAAACCGAAAGAAACGGGCTAAAGATTTAACAGACTGGAGCAATTCTTCCTAAACAAAGAGTATATTTAATGTAATTCTATAGTCATTTATCTATTCCATATTTTATGAAACCTGGAAATCTAGTATTGTTCGTCGTCTTCATTTTCAGCTCCGCTTTTGCCTTCGCTCAGGAAAAACCCAAAGAAGGCGGGTTGCTCTTAGACCAGCATGACAAACCCATCAGCAAAGAGGCCTTCCTCAAACTGATTGACCAGCCAGACATTATGCTGGCCAAAAATGACTCGCTGCCTATTTACAAGGCCGTAGGGGAGCGCTCAGAGAAAGGGCAGGTTGAAAACTATGAAAAAATAATCTCTACGCTCACACAAGCCAACATTGCCGTAGACCGAACCAAGCCGCTTGTCATAATTTACTATCCTGGAAAAGATGCCTGCAATTCATCTGGTTCAGGTTCTGCAGCAAACGTATCTCCACAAAAGGATGAATTGACGAGAAGGACCCAAAAGATTGCCAACGTGAATCCCGTGCGCATATACAGAACCTATGCAGGCTTAGAAAATAAAAGAAGCGGTGCTACTTGGCACAAAGACCCCGAGCAAGTAATTGAGAAAACATTCTTCAAGTACCACTACCCGTGTGGCTCTTATGTCATTCTAGCCCCTAACGGGAAGTATATCTCCTATTTCGGAGAGTTCATGCAAGAGCAGCTATTGAAAGAACTGAAGGAAATAATGAAAGGCAGCGGGTAGACCACTAAGGATTTCAATTTTGCATTTCTCTCAACATTTACATCGTCTTATAGAGAAGGAGCAGCCGTTAGGTCGCTCCTTCTTCGTTTTTGGGCAGTTTTGGCTAAAACAGGCCGAAAACAGCTCTTGATGTAATCATAATTTCTAAAGAACAATTGCTTCGCTTCGGCTTGCCCTCTTGAAAGGATCTTGTGAGTGAATTAGAAATACAAACCTACTCCCTGACCGCCGCTTGGTACTGTTCTTTTAAATCCATTATGCCACTTACTTTCTTATTTTCATTTCCCAAGGATGCCTTAAAAAGATTATATTCATATGCATACAAACCTAACAAAACTAGCCTCGTTATATCTAATTACATATAATTCACTACTTTTACAGAAAAGTATATCTGAAAACATATAATGAAGCGTTTAGCAGAGTTCGTGAAAGCCCGCAGGCGGGAAGTGAATCTTACCCAGGAGGAATTTGCGGAACGGGCGGGGGTGGCACTCACCGTCATCAGGAAAATTGAACAGGGAAAAACTAATCTGAACCTGGACAAAGTGAACCTGGTGCTAAACATGTTTGGGCATGAGCTGGCGCCGGTGAACAGGAAAGAACTGGGCCAATGAGACGGGGCAAAGTATTCTACCAAGACTGGTATGCCGGTCTGGTCACCGAAACCGAGGAAGGCGACTACGTTTTTCAATATGATGCGCAGTATGTGCAAGAGCACCCCAATGCCTTTCTCACCTTCACCATGCCCGTCACCGATAAACCTTATACTGACAACCGCCTGTTCCCCTTTTTTGAAGGATTAATCCCCGAGGGTTGGCTGCTGGAAATTGCTTCTACCAGTTGGAAGATAAACCGGAATGACCGCATGGGCCTATTGCTGGCCTGTTGTCAGAACTGCATTGGTGCGGTAAGTGTACACCCTATCCCAGAAGATGATGCAGCATAAATGCCTGTACTGTTATGAACCATTGGCGGGCCCTGCTTCTTTCCATAGCCAGTGCAGCCTCCAGTTCTTCGGGGCTGCTACCCCGCCACAGATACCTTACTCCCTAGACCAAATGACGGCTCTGGCGCAGGAGGTGGTAGAACGCAGCGTGACCGTGCCGGGGGTACAACCCAAGCTCTCTATGTCGCTGGTGAAAGAAGCCCAATCCTCCGCTGAAATCAGACTGACGGTGGTAGGCGCGTTGGGCGGAAACTACATTTTCAAACCGCCTTCTGATCAATTCCCGCAGATGCCCGAGAACGAGCACGTGACCATGCGCATGGCTGAGGCATTTGGCATACGGGTGGTTCCTTCCAGTTTGATCAGGTTGGTTTCTGGGGAACTGGCCTACCTTACCAAACGGATTGATCGCACCCCCACGGGGGAGAAAATCCATATGCTGGACATGTTCCAGATCACCGAAGCTTTTGACAAGTACAAGAGCTCTATGGAGAAAGTGGGCAAGGCCCTGCACAAATATTCAGATAACACGTTGCTAGACAAGATTCTCTTCTTTGAGCTGGCGGTGTTCAGCTTCCTGACGGGCAACAATGACATGCACCTGAAGAACTTCTCCATGCTCCAAAGTCCCTCGGGTTGGGTGCTGGCCCCTGCCTATGACCTCCTGAACGTAGCCATTGTTTTTCCAGAAGACACCGAAGAACTGGCGCTCACCCTGGGAGGCAAAAAGAAGAAACTCAAACGGGAGCACTTTGAACGCTTCGGGAAAGGGCTGGAACTGACTGACAAGCAGATTCAGGGAGTTTTTAAACGAATGGTGAAGAATAAGCGCCTCGCGCTGAAATGGATTGAAAAGTCTTTTTTGTCTGATGAGATGAAAGAGGCTTATGCGCAACTGCTCGAAGCACGGTATGTGCAGCTAAGCTTGTAAAGAATGGTGACTTCTCTTTAAGACCGGCTCAATTTCATGAAACTGGCCAAGTACGGCACCATGAAGCAACTGACATTAAAGAATCTGTTGGGTATTGAGTTAGTTGTTCGTTGGTAGTTATTCGTTTTTAGCAGAAGGAGTGGCCGTGAGGTTGCTCCTTTTGCGTTTTTGGGCTGTTTTGGCGAAAAGAGGCCGAAAACAGGTAAGGGCAGAAGTGGGCAATCAGAGAACGGCATTTCATCAACCCACTCCTTGCATACACGTATAATATTTTATATCTTACACGTATGGAAACCAAACTCACTTTAGTTCTTGACCAGAAAATTATCGCGAGAGCCAAGTCTTATGCTTCTCACAAAAAAACGAGTGTCTCAAAATTGGTAGAAGCGTATCTGGAAAAAATCACAGTGGACGAAAATGAAACTACAGAGATTTCGCCTTTGGTGAAAAGCCTTTCTGGAGTGCTTACGCTCCCTGCAGAACTTGACCATAAAAAGGAATATGGAGACCATTTAGCGGATAAGTACCTCCATGACTGAAATCTTCATTGACACCGATGTGTGCCTGGACCTTTTAGCCCAACGAGAACCGCACTATGTCTATGCCGCTTCGCTATTTACCCTCGCTGACAAAGGTGAGATAAAACTGTATGTTTCTTCCCTTTCTTTCTCAAACTTGTATTACCTTTTGTCCAGGCAATACTCCATGCCCGAAGCCCGGCGCATTTTAAGCAAGTTCAAGGTTTTGGTGCAGGTGTTGGCCGTAGATGACAAAGTCATTGAATTAGCCCTGCATTCTAAGTTCAAAGATTTTGAAGACGCCATTCAGTATTTTACTGCCATTGAAACTGGGATAAAGTTGCTGTTGACTAGGAATCTGAAGGATTATAAAAAGGCAGAGATACCGGTGCAGACACCGGAGTTGTTTTTGAAAGGGAGGGAGGTGTAGATTTAAGTATTAAAACATACCTTAACTTGTAGTTTATTCTCTCATGCGGGAGACTCGAAACCTAAGCAGATTTTATTAAAAAAACACTACATTTACATTTATTAACTATTTTCCTCCAAACCCCCTTTCGCCATTAAACACGTTACTTAAGACATATTTAACATCTGATGATATTTATTTTCAAAATAAGGTTATGCAATCAATCACAGAAAAACTCACAACAAATACTAGAGTAATAAAGAATCATTTCACCAAATATGGTGATACTTTCAAAGCGTTTAAAGAATTGATTAATAATTCAATTCAGGCAGGCGCTAAGAATATTAGAATAAATATAGTTTACAACAACTCGGCTAGCTGTAAATCTGGTATTGAAAAAATATCAATACTTGATGACGGTAGTGGTGTTTCTTTCTCTGAATTCAAAAAGAAAATTCTGCAAATAGGAACAAAAGTAAAGGAAAAAGGTCAGGGGATAGGAAGATTTAGTTCCTTTCAAATTGGAGAGTTAATGAAAATCGAAACCTTAGCTTATGATGAAAAGGAAAAAAGTTTTAGTAAAACTCTCTTTGGCATTGATACTACTGATCTAGAAGATATTGAACTTGAAAAGACTGACATAAAGGTTGATTTCCAAATTTTTGATGAAGCAGGCTTAACACCTTATTACAGAGTAGATATTGAGCACTTGCACCATAATACTCAGGCTAAAATTGCAAAAAAGAATAAAATTACCACAAACTTTTTAGAGTCAAATATTGCTCAAAGCCTTTTTGAGAATTATCCATATGAAATTTTTAATGGAAAAATAAACTTCTATGTAAATGAAAATAAGTTATTAAGGAGCGATTTTGTTATTGATGAGCCTGTGTTTAGAAACGTTATTTATACTGACAAGAACGGAAAAGAACACAATATCAACTTTTACTTCTACAATGTAAGATCAAACTTAAATAAAGTAAAGGTATTCTTCCAGATAGACAATGCTGGAATCAAATCAGTAGCATACGAATACACATATTCATCAGATTGGTATACACCAGACCTAGGAACTTGGTTTATATATATTGAATCCGACTTTTTCGATATTGATCTATTTAGAAATTTAGATATTGAATCCCTTGGAGAAGAAGAAATTAAAAACCTGAAGAATACTGTTAAGGAATCAATTAATGAATTTTTTAAAGCAAGGAATAAGCGCTTTGAAAAGTTTGTAAATAGTTTAGAAAATGACAAGTTCTACCCTTATAAAGATGATCAACCAGCTTCAATATCTCAAGAAGTGGTGTTTAAGAAAATTGCATATTTGCTTGAAGATGAACATCACTTAATTCAAAGGGATGAAAAGATAAGGAATTTTCTTTATCCTTTACTTGATAAAGCCATTAGCAATGGGAATATAGAATACATTTTCAAAAAAGTTTTAAAGTTATCTGAAGAAAACTTAGAAAAATTTCATTCACTTCTTCAGAAAACAGATTTAGAAGATGTGATACACTTTACTAGCCAAGTATCTGAAAAGCTAGAGTTCTTGAGCTTCCTCCATGAGCTTGTATATGGGGAAATTTCTAAATATTTAAAAGAAAGAAGTCAACTTCACAAGATCATTGAAAATGAGCTATGGCTATTTGGTGAAAACTATAATGGAGCGCCACATTTATGGTCAGACAAAAAAATCGGTAATATCTTAGATGAATTACGATATAAATTTTTTGGCTACAGCCCATCAGAGGAGGATGAAAACGTAATAGAGGTCGAAGGTAATATGGACGATATTACTGATTTATTCTTTTACAATGAAAGAATAACAGATAATGATGTTCGTGAAATAATGGTTGTTGAATTAAAGTCACCAAAATGCGCTATAGGTCAAAAAGAATTGAATCAAATTGATCGCTATGCGTTTACCATTGAAGAGAACTCCGCTTTACCGTCAGAGAAAGTAAAATATAAGCTTTTATTAATTTCTTCTAAACTTAACGGATACGCGAAATCAAAAGTAAAATCACAAAGAGAGAACTTTAAAGACAATCCATTCTTATATGACAGGAAAACAGAAAAAAATATAGAGGTTTATGTAATGGCTTGGTCAGAACTGATAGAATTAAACAAAAGGAAACTAGGCTATTTACACAACCAACTCTCAATTAAGGACAAATCTGTAAAGGAAAAATTTGAAACAGAATACCCCGATTTGATTGATGAAAAAATAAGCGCCCAGCTTAGAAAAGTATTATAATCTTCAGATACTTTTAAAACAAAAGAGGCCGCTTGAGATTTCTCCCAAGCGGCTTTTATATTCAAAACCAACTCTCCTTAGAACCCGGTCAATAAACCCTTTCAACGGTGCACTTGGCCGCATAGCTTCGGCTACTTTGCTAAAGTCTGGGTGGAAGTAACCGCCCATATCTACGGGCTTACCCTGCTCGGCAATTTGCTCCTGTACAATCTTCTCTTCGATCTCGGTCAGCGCTTTGGCCAGGGCTTGTGCCCAGTAAAGCGCCAGATAGAAGTGGCTTCCGCGGTTGTCAATGCCGCCTATTTTATTGTTTAAGCAGTTGCGCAAAGACCGCTTACTCCCGTAAAACTATTCTATCATATTTTGTAAAACGGGGAAGGAGCAGCTAATGGTTGCTCCTTCCCCGTTTTTGGTCTACTTTTAGAGAACATGGGTGATTCAACAAATATCTGTTTGTCTTGTGGGTCCTGTTGTGACGGCACTATGATTGGTTTTGTACAGCTTGGCCGTGAAGAGTTGCCTGTCATGAGAGAGTTCATGGACGTTGAGAATACAAATGGTGATGGTTTTTTCCTTCAACCCTGTCGCAACTATTGTGATGGTTGCACCATTTATCCTAATAGACCGAAACAATGCGCCAATTTTGAGTGCGGACTTTTAAAGTCTGTCGAACAAAAGGAACTAGATTTTGATTCGGCTGTTGAAATAGTCAACGTGTTGAGGCAAAAAAGAATCGCCATTGAAAAAAAGGGAGCGCTCCTACCCTTTGATCTTCAGTCCCCCTCCTTTTATTTTAGAATGCAGGAATTGAAAAAGCTGTTACAGAAAAACAAGCCTGAAGGGCCATCCACCCAAACTCATCTAGATTTACTATCAGACCTCCAGCAACTGGATACGCTGCTGTCAAAAGAATTTGGTGTCTCTCTGTTTTAAAAACAAGAGATGATTGACGAATAAAAAGGCCGCTTGAGATTTCTCCCAAGCGGCCTTTTTTGTTTAACCTCAGCTCCTCTTAGAACTGATCAATATAAGAGTTCAAGGTAGCGCTGGGCCGCATAGCTTCAGCAACTTTAGTGAAGTCTGGGTGGAAATAACCGCCCATGTCTACCGGTTTGCCTTGCTCGGCAATTTGCTCCTGCACAATCTTCTCTTCGTTCTCGGTCAACGCCTTGGCGAGGTCAGAGAAGCGGGCTTTCAGTTCCTCGTTCTTGGTTTGCTCCGCCAGGGCTTGAGCCCAGTAAAGCGCCAGGTAGAAGTGGCTGCCGCGGTTGTCAATGCCGCCAACTTTACGAGCCGGCGACTTGTCTTTCTCCAGGAACTCAGCATTGGCCGAATTCAGAGCCTCTGCTAATACTGCTGCTTTCTCGTTCTTGGTTTTGTAAGCCAGGTCTTCCAGCGAAACGGCCAGGGCCAGGAACTCACCCAGAGAATCCCAACGCAGGTAGTTTTCTTCCTGGAACTGCTGCACGTGCTTAGGCGCAGACCCGCCGGCACCGGTTTCAAACAATCCGCCACCGTCTAGCAACGGCACAATAGACAGCATTTTAGCGCTGGTACCCAGTTCCAGAATCGGGAATAAGTCGGTGAGGTAGTCACGCAGTACGTTACCGGTCACTGAGATGGTGTCTTTTCCGGCTTTAGCGCGCTCACAAGAGTAGCGCATGGCTTCTACCGGCGACATGATTTTCACCTCAAGGCCGTTGGTGTCGTGGTCTTGCAGGTACTTTTCTACTTTCTTGATCAGGTTGGCATCATGCGCGCGCTGCGGGTCTAACCAGAAAATGGCAGGCGCACCGGTAATGCGGGCGCGGGTAACGGCCAGCTTCACCCAGTCCTGAATTGGCAGGTCTTTGGTCTGGCACATTCTGAAGATATCGCCTTCCTCTACTTTCTGCTCCATAAGGGCGTTGCCGTTGGCGTCTACCACGCGCACGGTTCCGGCCTCCGTCATCTGGAAGGTTTTGTCATGCGAACCGTATTCTTCGGCCTTCTGGGCCATTAAGCCGATGTTCGGCACGGTGCCCATGGTTTTAGGGTCAAACGCGCCGTTCTCTTTGCAGAAATTGATGACTTCTTTGTAGATACCCGCGTAAGAACGGTCCGGAATCATGAACTTGGTGTCGTGCGGCTTGCCATCGGCGCCCCACATCTTGCCCGATGTTCTGATAGCGGCTGGCATAGACGCGTCAATAATCACATCATTGGGGAAGTGCAGGTTGGTGATGCCTTTGTCAGAATCTACCATGGCCAGGGCCGGTCCGTTCTCAATAGCCGCTTTCAAATCAGCTTCAATGGCCTCGCGCTTATCAGCCGACAGTTTCTGGATTTTGCTGTACACATCGCCTAAACCGTTGTTAGGGTCTACGCCTGCCTCTTTCAGCGCCTCAGCATGCTTTTCAAACACATCTTTGAAGAACACCGTCACGGCGTGGCCGAACATGATAGGGTCAGACACCTTCATCATGGTAGCTTTCAGGTGCAGAGACAACAGAATGCCCGATGCTTTGGCCTCGGCAATCTCTTTCTCAAAGAACGCGCGCAACGCCTTCTTGCTCATCACTGATGAATCAATCACCTCGCCTGCTTTCAGCGCGATGTTTTCTTTCAGGGTTTTGGCAGCACCGTCAGCGCCTACAAACTCAATCTTCACGCTGGTGGCGTTGTCTACTACCACAGACTGCTCGGTGCCGTAGAAATCGCCGCCGTCCATGTGGGCCACGTGTGATTTAGAGTCTGCTGACCAGGCACCCATGGAGTGCGGGTTCTTCTTGGCGTACTGCTTCACGGCATCGGCTACGCGGCGGTCAGAGTTTCCTTCGCGCAACACCGGGTTCACGGCACTGCCCAACACTTTGCCGTAGCGGGTTTTGATTTCCTGCTCAGCGTCATCTTTCGGCGTAGCCGGATAATCTGGAATATTATAGCCCTGCTCCTGCAGCTCTTTAATAGCGGCCGTCAACTGCGGAATAGAAGCCGAGATGTTGGGCAATTTAATGATGTTCGCCTCGGGAGTTTTGGCTAGTTCGCCCAGCTCGGCCAGGTCATCGGCTTGCCGCTGCTCAGCGGTCAGGTTCTCTGGGAACGTAGCCAGAATACGGCCCGCCAGGGAGATGTCTCGGGTTTCCACGTCAATACCGGCGGCCTTGGTGAACGCCTTGACAATGGGCAGGAACGACTGGGTGGCCAGGGCCGGGGCCTCGTCGGTGATGGTATAGATAATCTTGTTTGCTTTGCTCATGCTGTTCTTTTGGGTTAAAGATGATACGCCGGGGCGTCTAACGTAAGCCCCTATCTGCCGGGCAGGCTTCTACCAGGCAGACAAGGGCAAATATACGTGTCTTTTCAATACGGGCTAGCCCGAAGGCACATTCCTGCCCCGCTTTTCGCAGGGGCTGCGCCAGCGCTTTCTAAGCACTGTTTTTAGAGACAGCATTCCTGTTTTCGGGCTATTTTCTGAAAAACAGGCCGAAAACAGGAATTCAGGTAAGAGCATGTTTAAATTTGTCTTTTGCGCTGCAAACGGGTATCAAAAGAACCTGACTTTGCCTTTTTCTCGCACCATAGCGGGGCGTATGCTGCTCAAAAAACGCTATAGAAGAACCTTTCGCTCCCCGTTTTCGCTTGCTAAATCAAAATGTAAACAAGCTCTAAGCTGGCAGGAGCAGCTCAACCAGTACCGGGCAATGACTTTCAAGCAGGCAGGCTAAACATAAGGCTCCTCGGCTGTTCGGGGTTATGAACCCAGAACTTCAGCCCCTGCAAATTTGTAAAGCGCAGCGCCTGCCGGCTGCATGGTGCCGCAACGGGAACCGCACATCTGCTTAAGACCTGTTCCAGATGACAAATTAGAAAGAGAAACACGCATCAAATCTGGAGGAGCAGCGCATAGCAAGAGTAACAGCAACCGTTTAGCTTATAGAACTTTTCACCTAAGCCCCACCTGGCTTTACTTTTCAAACCACGTTCCGTATATAGCAGCATGAAGATATTTGCCCCTATTCTTGCCTCTACCCTGCTTTTCGGGTTTGGTTGCCAACCAAATACAGCTTCCCGGAACGCAGAGACTTCTACCGTAGAAACCGCCTCGCCTGCCCCGGCGGCCCCCACTACTGCAGAGACCCGGCAACAAGAGACGGTCCTTCAGCAAGACACCCTCAATGCGGTGCAGGAGGAGGTGGTGAAAAAGCCCACGCCCAAAGCGCAGGAAAACTTTACCGCTTTCTTCCAGAACTTTGAGGCCATCATCAAAAAGCAAGACACGGCGGCTTTCAACCAACTGATTGACCCCGAGCACGGGCTCTACCTCATTGACACGCCCGGTGCCCTGCCCCAGTTCACCCACGTCACAGATATCAGCACTTTTAAGCGGGCAGACATAGAACAGCGCCCCTTCTTCACCATCAGGGAAACCTTCAGAAACTGCCGGTTAGAGGAAGTCAAAACGCTGCCCAAGGTGACCTGCGAGGGAGATGCAGCCCCGTATGAGAAAAAAGGGTGCTTTGTGGCAGACGGTTCGGCGTTCCGGAAATACAACGCCTACCAATACGCCAGCCTACCCAAAGAAGAGGAAAGAAAAGTGGCCCAGACCCAGTTACTGGTCAACAAGACCGTGCTGCACACCGGCAGCGGCTTTAAATTCCATTTTGGGCAGATCAAGGGCCAGTGGCGGGTGCTGTTTATAGACTTGATGACGCCGTGCAGTGCATAATTGGTATCGCGTAGCAAGTAGCAAGATTTGGGAGGCAATTCTGTTATGTAGGCTGGCTGCATATAACCCAGCCTTACCCCAGGAGGGGAGTTATCTGGAATGCGTGGGAGACAAGGCGGTACCTGGTCTCTACATCAGGATTTGCTGCAACCCGTATTCAGCAGGTGTCAACATCCCCCTTCGCCCCCTTCAAAGGGGGAATATCTACTAAAGTGGCAGGCGCCAAACAACTCCCGCAAAAAAAGAACTGCAGGCTCATGCATTGCAGATAATTCCCCTCCTGGGAGGGGTAGGGGTGGTTAACTGCCAATGGTAATACCGCCGCAAATCTGATAAGGCAGGCAGGTAGCAATGGCACGTGAAATCTTCTTGGGGTGGAGCGCCGTAAAGGGGAATGCGCTTTCTGTTTTCGGGCTGTTTTCAGAAAAACAGCCCGAAAACAGAAATCACTCAGGACTTAGAACTCAAGACTCAGAACTACAAATATGGCCTGGCCTCCCCACCTTCCACCGCCCGACCCGCAACTGGTGAGAACCCTCACGGAGCAGCAGGAGAAACTGCGCCAGCAGGTGGTGCTCCAAAAACCGGACTTTGACCTGAAACTGCTGGCGGGCTGTGACTCGTCGTTTATTGGGGAGAATATCTTGTCGGTGTTTGTGGTGCTCACGTACCCGGAACTGGAGCTGGTGGAGAAAGTGTGGCACTACGGGCCGGTGGAGATGCCGTACATTCCGGGTTTCCTGGCCTTCAGAGAAGCGCCCAACCTGGTGCAGGCGTACGGCAAGCTGGAGCGCACCCCCGATTTGATCATGGTAGACGGCCACGGCATTGCGCACCCGCGCCGCCTGGGCATTGCCAGCCAATTGGGCGTGCTGCTGAACAAACCCACTATGGGCGTGGCCAAGAAAGTACTCACGGGCAAGTTTGAGGAACCGGCTTCCGTTAAAGGCAGCATCACGCCCCTCACCCACCGCCAGGAGCACATTGGCAACGTCATTCGCACCAAAGACAAGGTAAAGCCGGTGTTCGTCTCGCCGGGGCATTTGATGGACCTTGAAACCACCACCGCCCTGGCGCTGCAGACGTCCCTCAAGCACAAACTGCCGGAGCCCACCCGCCTGGCCGACCATTACGCCGAAGTCTTCAAAGCCGAAGTTGGGTAACTACCGGTACCATTTAGCGTTCTACCACTAAAAACAGAGCAAAGCACGTGCTGCTGCCCGGATGTTAAGGCAGGTTCGCCTCCAGCAACGCTTTTCAGATTCTGCACTGGCTCCTTTTACCTGAAATCCCAGAGGCTGGAACGCAAAGCAAGCCATTTGCTTCCAGCTGGGCGCCTTGGGGCTTACCCTAACTTAACCTGCCCCGCGGGGAATGCGTTATAAGAAGACGAACGTAATACCATCCCTCACCAATACACCTAACCCTTATGGAAACTTTGCACACCTTTACCGGCTCTACCCAAGATGAAATTTGGCAAAAAGTAGCCTATGACATGGCCAGCCAGAAAGAACTTCTCAGCTACTCGGCTCTGGTGCAGTTAAATGATACCCAAATCTATTTTGATACCGACCTTGATTTAGGCGGCGGCTTTGAGGGTGGCATCTCATCTACCAACTTCATGGCGCCGGTACCAGAAAATGTGTCGCTGCGTTTTTCCCTGCATGAGCAAGGGTGGATGGACGAGGTAGGCAAATTCTTCGGGATGGAAGATGTGGAACTGGGTTACCCAGACATAGACGAGGCCTTCATTATCAAAACCAACCAACCTGATACACTCAAACAGCTGCTCTCTGACCCTACGGTGCACCAGCTGCTCCTCAACCACAAAAGCTGCGAACTCAAACTGCATGATGACGCTGATGATTCTGGCCATGAGACCGTGCTTACCTTTTCTAAAGATGAAGCTATCTTAAACATAGCCGAACTGCGCGAAATCTATGACATGCTGTACAGGCTGTTACAGCAGCTGCGGCAGTTGGTGTAACAGGCGTAGACACTCGTAGGAGCTTCGCACACTACGAGGTCTGTTGAGCAGGCGGCGTTAAGTTTAGAAACTTTAAAAGATGCAGAAAAGTGTTCCTTTAGAAGCGGGCAAGTTTTACCACGTCTACACGCGCGGGAACAACAAAGAGACTGTCTTCATAAGTAAGGAAAACTATAATTACTTTTTGCAGTTGTACAGGAAGTATTTGACTCCTTATGTACACACCTATGCGTACTGCTTATTGCCAAATCATTTTCATTTGCTTGTCCAGGTAAAAGAGGAGGAGGCACTAAGATGGAAGAGCGCAGATGGTCAGATGGAGGAAAAGCTGGTGAATATCTCTCAGCAATTTTCACACTTGCTAAACGCATACACGAAAGCATTCAACGCAGTGAATAAAAGAGTTGGAAGCTTGTTTCAAAACAGGTTTGGCAGAAAAGAAGTTACCTCAGAAGCCTATTTTACACGCCTGGTGTACTACCTCCACTTCAACCCACAACATCATGGGATAGTAGAGGATTTTCAGGAATGGCCATATTCCTCGTACTACAGCCTTCTCTCCCTTAAGAAAACCAACCTGCTACGGGAGGAAGTGCTGCAATGGTTTGGCGGCAAAGACTGGTTTAAAAGCATTCATCTAGAAAACGCTGCAGACTTCAACTTCATTACCCCACTCTTAGAAGACGACCTATAGCGCTGGCTCAAATGACCTCGTAGTGTGCGAAGCTCCTACGAGTGTCTACGCCAACCACACCCAGCCATTCTGTCTTACAACTATTCAAACAGCCCATCCAACTCTGACATTATTTCCGAAAAACAGCCCCAAAACGCCTCGGCACCTGCTTTGCTTTACCCGTCGTAGGGTAAAAAACTAGAAACTACGGAAAAACAAAACATATGAACTTTAACAACTATACCATCAAAAGCCAGGAGGCCGTGCAGAAGGCAACCGAGATTGCCGGCGGCAACCAGCAGCAGGCCATTGAGACGGGGCACTTGCTGAAGGGTATCCTGCAGACCGACGAGAACGTGACCGGTTTCTACCTGAAGAAGCTGGGCGTGAACGTGAACCAATTCAACACCCGCCTGGACGAGATTGTGAACGCCTACCCTAAAGTGAGCGGCGGCAGTCCGTACCTGGGCAATGATGCCGCGGCGGCGTTACAGAAAGCCAACTCGTATTTGAAAGAATTTGGGGATGAGTACGTGGCCATTGAGCACTTATTGCTGGGCTTGCTGGCCGGCCGTGACAAAACCGCTACGCTCTTAAAAGACAGCGGTATCACGGAGAAAGGCCTGAAAGCAGCCATCAAAGAACTGCGCGGTGACTTTAAAGTGACTGACCAAAACGCCGAGGCGAAATACAACTCGCTCAAGCGTTACGCCATTGACCTGAACGAGCAGGCTCGCCTAGGCAAGATTGACCCGGTGATTGGCCGTGACGAGGAAATCAGGCGCGTGTTGCAGATTCTGAGCCGCCGTACCAAAAACAACCCGATTCTGCTGGGTGAGCCGGGCGTAGGTAAAACCGCCATCGTAGAAGGTCTGGCCCAGCGCATTGTGTCTGGTGACGTGCCCGAGAACCTCAAGTCCAAAACCATCATGAGTCTGGATATGGGCTTACTGGTAGCAGGAGCCAAATACAAAGGCGAGTTTGAGGAGCGTCTGAAAGCGGTCATCAAAGAAGTAGTAGACTCTGAAGGTGAAATTGTGCTCTTCATTGACGAGATTCACACCCTGATTGGAGCCGGTGCCGGTGGCGACAGCGCCATGGATGCCGCGAACCTTCTGAAACCAGCTCTGGCCCGCGGGGAATTGCATGCCATTGGTGCCACCACTTTGAAAGAGTACCAGAAGTACTTTGAGAAAGACAAAGCCATGGAGCGCCGCTTCCAGGCGGTGACGGTAGATGAACCCAGCATTCCAGATGCTATTTCCATCCTGCGGGGTATCAAAGAGAAGTACGAGCTGCACCACGGGGTTCGCATTAAAGATGATGCCATTATTGCTTCTGTGGAACTGTCCAGCCGCTACATCTCCGACCGTTTCTTGCCAGACAAAGCCATCGACTTAATTGACGAGGCAGCTTCCAAACTGCGCATCGAGATTGACTCTTTGCCAGTGGAGTTGGACGAGGTGCAGCGCAAAATCATGCAGCTGGAGATTGAGCGCGAAGCCATCCGCCGTGAGAACGACAAGGAGAAAGAGAACCTGCTTTCTAAAGAGATTGCTGATTTAAGCGAAACCCGTGACGCCCTTCGTGCGAAGTGGCAGAGCGAGAAACAGGTGATTGAAGGCATCCAGAAGCAGAAGGAAGCCATTGAGCAGTACCGTCTGGAAGCCGAGCAGGCCGAGCGGGCCGGTGATTACGGCCGCGTAGCCGAGCTGCGCTACGGTAAAATCCAGGAAGCCGAAGCCAAGCTACGCGAACTGCAGGAGCAGGTGAAACAGCAGCAGGAAGGTGACCGCATGCTACAGGAGGAAGTGACCTCTGAAGACATTGCTGAAGTGGTGGCCAAGTGGACCGGCGTACCGGTAAACAAAATGCTGCAAAGCGACCGCGAGAAACTGTTGCATCTGGAAGAAGAACTGGGCCGTCGCGTGGCCGGTCAGGAAGAAGCCATTGCCGCTATTTCTGATGCCGTGCGCCGCAGCCGGGCCGGCCTGCAAGACCCCAAACGCCCTATCGGTTCGTTTATCTTCCTGGGTACCACCGGGGTGGGTAAAACCGAGCTCGCCAAGGCGCTGGCCGACTTCCTGTTCAACGACGAGAACGCCATGGTGCGCATTGACATGAGTGAGTACCAGGAGCGCCACGCCGTGAGCCGTCTGGTGGGAGCGCCTCCGGGATACGTAGGCTACGATGAAGGCGGTCAGTTGACCGAAGCCGTTCGCCGGAAGCCGTACTCTGTGATTCTGCTGGACGAGATTGAGAAAGCGCACCCAGACGTGTTTAACATCTTGCTGCAAGTGCTGGATGATGGTCGTTTGACTGATAACAAAGGCCGCGTGGCCAACTTCAAGAACACCATCATCATCATGACGTCTAACATTGGGGCGCACATTATTCAGGAGAACTTCCAGCATCTGGATGAACTGAACCCTGAGCCCACCATTGACCGGACCCGTGACGAGGTGTTTGAGCTCTTGAAGAAGACCCTGCGCCCTGAGTTCCTGAACCGGATTGATGAGCTGATCATGTTCCGACCGTTGAGCTCCAAAGAGATCCGGAAGATTGTGGACATCCAGTTCCGTCAGATCCAAGACCGTCTGGAAGACACCGGCATCCGTCTGGAAGCCACCGACGAGGTACTGGACTTCCTGGGCCACGAGGGTTACGATCCGCAGTTCGGCGCCCGTCCGTTGAAGCGCGTGCTGCAACGTCGCATCCTGAACGAGCTGTCAAAAGCCATCCTGGCCGGAGACATCCGGAAAGATGCCGTGGTAGAAGCGGTACTGGAAGACGGCAACATCAAGTTCATCAACGTGGACATTGACCTGCCCATTGACAGGTAATTGATAGTGAGTGATTAAAAGTGGTGAAGCGGCCGGAGAATTTCTCCGGCCGCTTTTTTTACGGGCTTCCGTTTTGGGGCTGTTTTCTGAAAAACAGCCCCAAAACGACTTAGCGGGTTTTCTTCTCCCTGCGGAAAAGGTTTTTCAGTTGTTATGGCAAAAGCAACTGGCACAGACGCTCGCAGGTCTGAAAGACGCTACGAGGTCTTTTGAGCAGGCGGTACAGCGGGGGCAGGTGTATAGAACCCACCCTTCCCGGGAGGGGAGTTTTCTGGAATGCGTGCTCTCCTGAGTCAAACATCCCCCTTCGCCCCCTTCCAAAGGGGGAGTGTCAAAGTGAGTTCTGAGTTATGAGTCTTGAGTCCAGAGTCCTTTCTTTTCCCCTTAGGGAATTCAGCCGGAATGAAGCAGCAATGCCTGGTTTCGCCGCCGCGCCGCGGGGGCAGCCAGAGACCGCCCGTCATCAGTAGACACGATTCTGGGGACTCGCGCCAGCGCGTGAGTATCAGCTGGCGTTAGAAGGCACGGAAGTAACTTCCGCGCCATAGAGGGGCATGAGAGGGAGCTATAGAGGGCAGAAGTAATGTGAGGCTGCCGCCCCATGTAAGCTGAAAGCTTCCGCCATTGTAGGTCCAAGTTGGAAACTTGAACCAGAGAAAGCGGCAGGCAAGCAGCAAGAAGTAAACCAACAAACAACAATGAACAATCAACACTTCTGCTGGTGGCACCTCTGTTAATTAGCACTTCTGACCCTGGCTGATGTGCGCAGCACGGGCTCGCCACAGGCTAGCGGAACAGCAGCGGTTACCTGCAGAAACAGACAGAGCAAGTGAAGCTGATCAGGAAAGGAACTAGAACCAGTCCTGGGGGTGAGCGCCTCTGTTAATACGGTGCCGCTTCAGCGGCAAGGCCGGAGGGCCTAGTTTTAACAGCAGTGCGAGACGCCAGGACGGGGCCCCGCGGCCGTGAGCGCTTACCGGAAAAGATGAAACAATGCAGCTACTAAACCACCGCGACAAGCGCTAAAGCCAAGGGAGCAGCGGACTACGTATTCCTAAAATACCGGCACTGCAGCAAGCGGCAAAGCCAAGGGAATAACGAACTACGCATACACTCCTGCTAACAACAATGAAACAGAAGGGGCTTTTGATGCCCTGCTTCCAACTGCACTGCCAAGGCAACAGCAGACTTCGCCTTCCAGCCGCAGCCAGGGGAACAGCGATCTGTATTCCGTCAAGGGGAACAGCAAAGTAGATATTGCCACTGTAGCTACAACTTCCGGTGAAACCGCAGACTACCCATTCTTGCAGCAAACACTTCCGGTGAAAGCACACACTACTCTTTCCTGCACCTCCATCCAGCAAAAAGACACATATTTCTGTTTTTAGCCTGTTTTTCCAAAAACAAGTCAAAAACAGAAACTCATCAGCACCCTTGCCAGAGCCCCAGCATTTTCTAATTTTGTCAACTGTTCCTGTGTACCCCCTTATTCTTCTTTCTGTGTCTTCTGTCTTCTACACGTACCTCCAACTGGGCTTTCACCATATTTTCAACCTGCAGGCGTATGACCACATGGTATTTGTGCTGGCCATGTGCGCGGTGTACTCCGGCAGTGAGTGGCGTAGAATTCTGGCGCTGGTCACCAGTTTTACCGTTGGCCACTCTATCACGCTGGCGCTTTCCACGCTGGAGATGCTCACATTCAACACGGCCCTGATTGAACTCCTGATTCCCGTCACTATCTTAATCACCTGCCTGTACAATTTCACCCAACTGAACAAAGGCAAGAAAAAAGGCGGCGCGCTCTGGTCCTGGAACAATGTATTCGCCATTGCCTTCGGGCTAATTCACGGCATGGGGTTCTCCAATTACCTGAAGTCTTTGCTGGGGAAAGGGCAGAACATTGTGCTGGAGCTGTTTGCGTTTAACGTGGGCATAGAACTGGGGCAGTTGCTCATTGTGGCGCTGGTGCTGCTGATCAACCTCCTGCTCACCCACATCCTGCACGTAAAGAAACGGGACTGGATACTTGGCGTGAGCAGCGCCGCGGGGGCCATTGCGCTCATGCTGATTCTGGGCCAGGATTTATCGGCTGTTTTTTAGGGAACAGCCTTTTTTTTAGGGAACAGCCTTAAAACAGGAACGTACACCCCATGTTCCTTTTACATTTTCTCTCATGCTGGCGGAGTCATACAGAGTCTTGCAACTTCCGTACGGGGCGCAGATGCCCCAGATCAGGCAGGCCTACCGCCAGCTGGTACTCCAATACCACCCAGACCGGAACCGCCAACCGGGTGCCTATGAAGTATTCCTGCAAGTGCAGGCAGCGTATGAGTACCTCCAAAAGTACCACACCGTTGGCGTTGCCGCCCCTGCTTTTCCCCCTGCCCCCCAAACTGCTGCCACCAAAGCTGAACGCGACTGGGAAAAGTACCGGCACCTGTATGAACCGCCCGCAGACCCCAGAGAGTTTGCAGCCTGGGCCGAAGTTGCGCGCGAGCGGGTACGCCGCCAGAAGGAGAAAGACCATGCCGCCTACGTGCAGCGCACGCTGGAGATGAAAAAGCAATGGTGGTACGGCATTGCCTTGGCCAGCAGCTATGCCCTGCTCCTGGCCGGCAGTCTGACAGGAATTGTCATTGCCATCATTCCGTTTCTCTTTCTGCTGAGCGACCACCCCAAACGGGTGTTTCTGGCGGTCATTCTGGTGCCCGTTGGCTGGCGAATTGTCAACATCATGCAGAACTTCCGGCAAGACATCCGGCGCCACTTTGGGGAAGACCTGCCGGAAGAATGAAACTGGCACCCCGGCGTTTTTTTCTTTGGCGGCAAATCGCGAAATTGCCCTTTCACCCGAACCACAAACAACCCATCCGTTTCAATGAAGATATCTTTGCTCGCCGCCGGCCTGTTGCTTTCATTGGCAGGCTCCGCCTTGGCGCAAGAGAATACAGATAAATCAAAGTTCAGGCAGCTGGCACAGGAACTGCCCACCCCCAACGTGTACCGCTCCGCCTCCGGGGCTCCCGGCCATGAGTACTGGCAGCAGCGCGCCGACTACAACATCAAGGTGGAACTGAATGATGACAACCAGTCGGTGACCGGTTCTGAGACCATCACCTACACCAACCTGTCGCCAGACGTGTTGACGTACCTCTGGGTGCAGCTGGACCAGAATATCTTTGAGAAGAATTCCATGACCAGCCTCACCCAAACCAGCCGCATTCTCGCCAAGCCCACCTTTGAGGCCGCTGAGGCCCTGGCCGAGCAGACGTTTGACGGCGGTTACAAAATCAAAGCGGTAAAAGACGCCAACGGCAGAGCTTTGCCCTATGTGATCAACTTCACCATGATGCGCATAGACCTTCCAACGCCATTGAAGCCCAAGCAGAGCGTGAAGTTCAGTATTGACTGGTTCAACAACATCAATGACCAGAAGAAACAGGGTGGCCGCGGCGGTTACGAGTATTTCCCTAAAGACGGAAATTACGAGTACCAGATGGCCCAGTGGTTCCCGCGCATGGCCGTGTATGATGATGTGAACGGCTGGCAGCACAAGCAGTTTCTGGGCACGGGAGAGTTCGCGCTTCCGTTTGGGGATTACCGCGTGAGCATTACCGTTCCCGCTGACCATGTGGTGGCCTCTACGGGTGAACTGCAGAACCCAGACCAGGTCATGACCAGCACCCAGCGCAGCCGCATGGCACAGGCGCAAAAGGCAAACAAGCCCGTTCTCATTGTGACCCAGGCTGAGGCGGAGCAAGCCGAAAAAAACAAGGCCAAAGGTAAAAAGACGTGGGTGTATTCAGCTAAAAACGTGCGTGACTTTGCCTGGGCCAGCTCCCGTAAGTTCATCTGGGATGCCATGAACGTGAACGTAGCCGGCAAGAACACCTTGGCCATGAGCTACTACCCCAAAGAAGGCAACCCGCTGTGGGGACAGTACTCCACCGAGGTGGTGGCGCACACGCTAAAGGTCTACTCCAGGTTCACCATTGACTACCCGTACCCCGTGGCTATCTCAGTGCACGGCGCCGTGGGCGGAATGGAGTACCCTATGATCTCGTTCAACGGGGGTCGGCCAGAGGCCGATGGCTCGTATACCGAGCGCACCAAGTACGGCATGATCTCAGTGATCATCCACGAAGTGGGCCACAACTTCTTCCCCATGATCATCAACTCAGACGAGCGCCAGTGGACCTGGATGGATGAAGGCCTCAACACATTTGTACAGTACCTCGCAGAGCAGGAGTGGCAGCGGGATTACCCGTCGCGCCGCGGCGAGCCCCGTAACATTGTGGAGTACATGAAGATGGACAAGAGCCTGCAGCAGCCCATCATGACCAACTCTGAGTCTATCACCCAGCTGGGCAACAACGCCTATGGCAAACCGGCCACCGCCCTCAATATTCTGCGGGAGACAGTGATGGGCCGCAAGCTGTTTGACTATGCTTTCAAGGAATACGCGCGCCGCTGGGCCTTCAAACACCCCATGCCGGCAGATTTCTTCAGAACCATGGAAGACGCCTCTGGCACTGATCTGGACTGGTTCTGGAGAGGCTGGTTCTACACCACAGACCACGTAGACCAGGAACTGACGGGGGTGCGTTGGTTCAGTGTTGACTCCAGAAACCCAGAGGTGGAGAACGCCCGCCGCCGGTCAGAGATTAACGCGGCCCCGCAGAGCCTTTCCCAGCAGCGCAACCTGCAGGACATCCCCAAGACGCTGGTTGACGTGAAGCCGGAACTGAAGGATTTCTACAACACCTATGACCCACTGGCCGTGACCGAAGAAAGCAAAGCGCAGTACCAGAAGTACCTGCAGAGCCTCACCCCAGAAGAGCGCGCCTTCCTGGAAAAAGGCTTCAACTTCTATGAAGTGGGGGTTAGGAACAACGGCGGACTGGTGATGCCCCTGGTGGTACAGATGAACTTTACAGACGGCACCAACCAGGTTGTGCGCATCCCCGCTGAAATCTGGCGCTACAATGAGCAGGAGATCACCAAAGTGTTTGTCACTGAAAAACCCGTGGCCAGCTTTGTGCTAGACCCTTTCCAGGAAACGGCAGACATCAACCTAGACAACAACGCTTATCCGCAGCGGGCCCAGCCTTCACGGTTTGAACTGTTCAAGCAGCAGCCCCAGGGTAATACGCCAAACCCGCTCCAGCAGCAGATGCAACGCCAGCAAGGGAACGGCAGATAGCTTCTATTTTTGGCCTGTTTTCTGAAAAGTAGGCCCAAAACAGAAAGGAACAAACAGAAAGGCTCCACTAGTGGGGAGCCTTTCTGTTTTTCTGGCCATTTCACCCGTGCCTGGCAGAGGAACGGCTGGGTATTTCCTGGCTTTTGCTCTATTGTACCACCCCGTAGACCTGCAACAAAGAACTGATTTGCATTGGGAGCAGGGGGCCTTCACTTCAAGATTACGTTTTTGGCGTGTTTTGTAAAAAGTAGGTCAGAAACGGAAAATGGTGCAGACGCCCACAGGTGCTGCGCACGCTACAAGGTCTTTTTGAAATTGCTGATTGTTCATTGCTGATTTAAATAAAGGAACTGGCGCGCGACTCCTGTCTTGTGCCATGGGCTGGGGCGAGTCTCCAGGCTCGCCGGGAACTGTATGACGTTCAGGAATACGTGGAACCCACCCCTACCCCTCCAGGGAAGGGAATTTCAGCAATGCGTGGGACCTATGCCCTATGCCCGTATACCTCTGGCATGCGTGTTCAGCAGGTGTCAACATCCTCCTTCGCCCCCTTCAAAGGGCAGTGCCGTTAAGTTCTACTAAAATGAAGTTGCTCTTCCTGATTTGCAATCCGGAAGCAGGTAATGCGGGGATTTGCAATCCCCGTCTCAGCCCTCCAGACCTGCACAAGCCGCGGATTACAAATCCGCAGGATACGCTAGTTCGGAATTGCAAATCCCGAACAGCCGAGAACTTAACAGCCCTGCCCTTCAAAAGGGAGGTAACGAAAGGAGTCCTGAGTCTTGAGTTCTGAAGTCATTTAATCCCGCTCTGGCAATCCAGCACGGGCAAACCAGCACTGCGCATGGTCGCTGCCCGGCAGCGAGGGTAGTCAGAGACTACCCATCATCATTAGACACGAGTCTGGAGACTCGCGCCAGCAGGACCTGCTGCAGTTGCTGTAGCTGCTGCAGCAGCCACTATCAGTCTGCCATAGCCAATCCACCACTTCTGCCCCCCGACTGATGTGCGCAGCACGGGCTCGTCTCAGGCTAGCGGATCTACAATAGTTACCTGCAGAGGCAGCAATAAACAGGAAAGACTGATCAGGAAAGGGACAGAGACCAGTCGTGGGGATGAGCGCCTCTGGTTCTCGGTGCTGCTTTAGCAGCAAAACCGAAGGTTTAGAGAAGCAGCAGTGCGAATCGCCAGGACGGGGCCCCGCGGCCGTGAGCGCTTACCGGAAAAGATGGAACAGCAAAGTGATTGCGCACCGGAGCAAACGGCAGAGCCATGGGAACAGCAAACCACGTATTCCCACAACAGCAGCACTTCGTCAACCAGACCAGCCAAGGGAATATATAAATTACACATTCCAGCAGAAGCAATTCAAAAAGAAAGTTCGTGAGGCATTACAGCAACTTGTATAGATTAGTGAACAGTATAACATTACAACTGCAACAACACCAACCGTAACTTAAACCTTTGCACCGCATAAAAAAGCAGCAGGCCGTTCTACAAAAGAACGGCCTGCTGCTTTTTTATTAAAGAAATTCCTATTTAATCCTTCTTCTTAAAATCCCCATTCTTGATTGACTTAATCACCTGATACCAGGCAAACGGGTTCAAAAGCGGGTTATTGGCCGCAGGGTTGTACCCGCCGCGCCGCAGCATCTGCTGGTTCTGCAGATTAATATAGTTGCGGTAATTGGAGTTTCCATCCATGGGGGTGTTCCGGAACATCTGCTCCAGAATCTGGGCACTCATGGCATTCTGCTCATCAATGCCTTTGTCAGGCAGTTCCATGGCAAGCACCGCCTGGGTAAACTCCCGGAAAGTGGCGTACGGGAACACCCGTACCTCTGGCAACACATTGGGGTCTTCCAGCATCTCTATGATGACAGAATAACTGTCGCGCTCAAAAGACTGCGGCACAATGATAGACTGCTTGGCGTACCCCAAGGAACTGAAGACCACACTATCGCCGGCCAGAACCGGTATAGAGAAAAAGCCATACTCATTGGTGTTGGTGCCACGCCCGGCTTTGGGTATCACCACACTGGCCCCGGGCAAACCCAAAAGGCTGTCACCCGCCGTGACGACCCCGGTTAATTGAATCACTTTTTTTCCGCCCTGGGCGCACACCGGGTTCCAGCTACCGCCCAGAAACAAGAAGAGGAGTACGCCAAAAACTAAAAAGGCGGGTTTAAAGCGTGAAAGCAGAAAAGAGGGTTTGGTATATAGCGTTGTCATGGGTAAGTTCGTTTACAAGTATAGGCTTTTTATGGTACTTTGTGCCGCTAGAGGACTTTTTTATTTACGGGAACCGCACCATGAGGCTCAAAAATTTTAACGTTGGTTTTGGTGAACAAGTATTCAGGGCCATGGGAGACTCTTCCAGAATCAGAATTCTGAACCTGCTGCTCAAAAACAAGGAACTTTGCATTGCTGATCTGGAACTGGTGCTGGACTTTACCCAGACCAAAACCTCACGCCACCTGATTTACCTGAAGAACGCCGGCATGGTCTCCTTCCGTAAACAGGATCAGTGGGCGTTTTATTATATCAAAGATGAGATGATGGACTTTCTGGGGCAGATGTTTGGGTATTTAGAGCGCGACCCGCAGTTGCTGAAAGACCAGGACGTGTACAAGACCTTGTATTCTAACAGGGAGTTGGCTGTGAACCGGCTGCAGCAGCGGCATTTCACGGGATTTATCAGCTAGACCATAAAAGGAAGAACTTTGCCCACCCGCCAGCCGTTCCTCTTAGGCGCAGCATTAGCTTTATGAGAAAACCAAAGACTTACCGTCACCTGTTCTTTGACCTGGACCACACCCTGTGGGACTTTGAGAAGAATTCAGAAGAGACGCTCCACCACCTGTATGACCATTTCAACCTAGGCCAGCTGGGCAGCTTCAGCCGTGACTCTTTCTACCGCAAGTACAGCTTCATTAACCAGCGGCTCTGGGATCTCTACCACAAAGGCAAGATCACGCAGCAGGAACTGCGGGAGAAGCGGTTTGTGAAGTGCCTCACCGGCTTAGGGGTGCCTGAAGCCGAGGTGCCTGAAGGACTCAGTGAAGCCTTTACCAGCCTCTGCCCTACTAAAACCGCCGTTTTCCCCTTCACGCATGAGGTGCTGGGGTACCTGAAGGAGAAATACATTCTGCACATCATCACCAACGGGTTCAAAGACGTACAGTACATTAAAATGAGGTCGTCTGGGTTAGATGCGTATTTTTCAGAGATCATTACCGCAGAATGCATCAACTGCACCAAACCAGACAAACGAATTTTTCAGCATGCGCTGGAGCGGGCCGGTATCACCGCGCAGGAAAGCCTTATGATTGGCGACAGCCTGGAGGCTGATATCCTGGGGGCCATGAATGCGGGCATAGATGCGGTTTTTTTTAACCCCGAGCGCAAAAAGCCGCGTATGCGGCCCACCTACACGGTTACCTGCCTGAGTGAACTCAAGACGTTTCTGTAAACCTGTTTTGGGGCTGTTTTGGCAAAAACAGCCCCAAAACAGGGAACATAATTCTGCTGGTTTTTGTCTAGTATTTGGTTACTTTTGCAGGCTGTTGGCCGTAAAAGGCCAGAGAAGTTCTTTCACAATTGGGGATGACCGGAATTGACAGCTTGAGCAAGCTGGGTGTAAGCATGTCGGGCGTTGGCAGAATTTCCCGTAAATCAAAACTGACCGAACAATTATCTGGCGAGTCTAACTACGCCATGGCTGCCTAATCTAGGTATTAGGTAAATGCCATTGTTCTGCAGCCCCTCTGAACGGTGGGAGCTGGTCACAGGGCATCGTAATGCCGTTCTAGCAGAGGCTAAGGTGTGGAGTCTGTGCGAAGCTAAAGCACCTACGGTGTCTTCTTAGGCGAGTTCTGGGCCTGAAGCCACCTGACAATCTAATCAGGACTAAACATGTAGAAAGCGCTCAAGTTTCCTTGTCTGGACCAGGGTTCGACTCCCTGCATCTCCACAAAACAAAAAGCCTGACTATTGAGTTATAGTCAGGCTTTTTGTTTTCTCTATGCCATGCCTACTTCTAAAAGTGCCAGAGCGGTTTTCCTGTTCAGTTTGCGTTAGCCAATTTTACTGAGGCTGGGTCAGGTGCTCCCCATCATTTGTTTGAATCATCAATTTTGTCTATGAAGCTGTTTAGAGTTTAATAACTTCCAAAGAATTAGGGAGGTAAAAGTGTTTGCGACAACATTTCTCACCAAGCCCTAACTCAATGGAAGCG
>NZ_JACJIQ010000024.1:0-57747 GCF_014138425.1 Rufibacter ruber | reverse complement strand
TTGAGGCTTTAATGACCTTTGGTTCCTTTCCCCTCCCTTGCCTGGAGGCTTCGCCATTATAAAAGCAGAAAATAATCCAATGACGGATTAACTACTGTATAACCGTCACAATTACATTTATCAGCACTATAACTGCACTGTCTTTTGCTTCTTTCCGGCGGAAGCAGTACAGGTATCTTCCTCTAAGTTATAAATTTATTTCTACCAGCCATTATTTCACAAACAGCCGCTCATCAAACGGGAAGGGTTCTGAAGCGACCAGTTGCACCTGTCGGAACTCTGGGTGCCTGGGGTTCAGGAGGTAGTTGTGATCTCCCTGAACCACCGCTGAGGGGACTTTGGCGGCCACAAATTTGCCTTCGCGGGCAAAGGTGTCGCCCAGGAGTTGGGTGGCATTGGGGTGGGGAAAGGTTTTCCAGTCGGGGGGGAGGAGCGTACGCTCAAATTCAAGGAACGGGAGTGCGTCAGGAATTTCCAGGGTAATGAGCCAGTAGTCAGACGGCACAATACCCAGGGGCGTATGCACGGCAATTTCTGTGGTGCAAAGGGCGCGGGACTCGCAGGTGTACAAAAGGGCGGTGCCTTTGCTGTTCCAGCGCCCGCCCGCCAGTTCGGCGCCGCGGCCCGAGAGGTCATTTTTATAAAGCCCCTTGCTGAGCCGGTAAACCCTCATGCCAGCACCCCGTGCTCTATGCGCGTCAATTCATCCTTCAGCAGGCTGATCCCGAAGGTGGTGTCCAGCAGGCTCTTCGGGGTGATGCCGCCCAGCGCTACGTTCTTGGCCTCCAGCCAGGCGTTAAAATTGTCTGCGTCACCAAACACCTCAATGCCGCGCTTGTACAGCAGGGTCACCTCCAGGATCTTCTCAGAATGTATGGGGTCAAAGGTTTTCTTCTCTTTCTTGTACCGTTGAATGGTGCGTTCAGACAAATGCAGAAACACAGACCATTCGCTCAGGTTAAAGGGACTTTGGCTTGCAATCTTCACAAACAGCGGGTATTTAATACCCTGCCGCACCGTCTGCACCAGCAGCAGAATGTCACGGTCATCTACTGAGCTGTTTGAAAGGTTTTTCTCAAGGTTAAACGTGTTGGCCATGGCTGTGGGAGTAATGCGTCAAATATAAGAAAGTTGTCATTGAAAGAACGACAAGTGTCATAAAATAGTTTACGTGCCTTTAAAACTAGACGAGGAAAACAAATTGAATCCCTATATTGGGCGTTCATATTGCAGCCGAGGGCCAACTTTCCCTTCGTGGTTTTCATTACCTTATTCCCAAACGCGTACCAGTGCAGACAAAAAAGAAAAAGCCGCTTTACCAGAGTCTCTATTTCCAAGTAATTACAGCCATTGCCCTTGGGGTGCTGCTAGGCCACTTTGCCCCCGACCTGGGGGTGCAGCTAAAGCCACTGGGTGATGCCTTTATCAAGCTGGTGAAGATGATGATTGGGCCGGTAGTCTTCTGCACCATTGTCACTGGTATTGCCGGAATGCAGGACATGAAACAAATTGGGCGGGTAGGGGCAAAGGCGCTGCTGTATTTTGAAGTCCTGACCACTTTGGCCCTGTTGCTGGGGCTGTTGGTGGTAAACCTGCTGAAGCCCGGGGCGGGCATGCACGTAGATGCCGCCAGCCTTGACACCGGTGCCTTGTCTGCGTTGACCAGCGCTAAAAAAGCAGAAGACGGCGGAACCATCGGGTTCTTCATGCACCTCATACCAGATAACATTATAGACGCCCTGGCCAAGGGTGATCTGCTGCAGATTCTGTTTTTCTCAGTGCTGTTCGGGTTTGGCATGTCAAAGATAGGGCCGCGGGCGCAGCCGGTGTTCACCTTCATTCAATCCCTTTCCAACATTCTGTTTGCGGTCATCCATATTATTATGAAAGTGGCCCCGCTGGGCGCTTTGGGGGCTATGGCCTACACCATTGGCAAGTACGGGCTGGGGTCCCTGCAATCGCTGGGGCTGCTGATGGTTTCTTTTTACCTCACGTGCCTGCTGTTCATTGTACTGGTGCTGGGGGGCGTGTTGAAAGCCATTGGGTTCAACATTTTCAAACTGCTGCGCTACATCAAAGAAGAACTGCTTATTGTGTTGGGAACGTCCTCCTCAGAGGCGGCACTGCCCAGTTTGATAGAGAAGCTGGAGAATGTGGGCTGTGCCAAACCCGTGGTAGGTCTTGTGGTGCCTACCGGCTACTCTTTCAACCTGGACGGAACCTCTATCTACCTCACCATGGCCGCGGTCTTTGTGGCCCAGGCCACTGACACCCCCCTGGATCTGGGGCAGCAGATTACCCTGCTGCTGGTGCTCATGCTCACGTCTAAAGGGGCGGCGGGTGTGACCGGGAGCGGTTTCATCACCCTGGCGGCCACCTTGCCCGCCGTTGGCGGCATTCCGGTGGCCGGCCTCGCACTTATCCTGGGCATTGACCGTTTTATGAGTGAAGCCCGCGCCCTCACCAACCTCATCGGGAATGCGGTAGCCACCATCTTTGTCTCTAAATGGGAAAAAGAACTGGATATGGCCCGCGCCAAGGAGGAGATTGGATAATCCTGTTTCCGGGCTGTTTTCTGAAAAACAGCCCGGAAACAGGATATGGCTCAAAGAAGGAAAGGTTTATGCCTCTTCAGGGTGGTAAATGATCTTGTCGCGGTGCTTCAGGCCCCAGTCGCGCAACTCATTGATGACCGGGCCAAGGCTGTGGCCATATTCCGTGATGGAGTATTCTACCGTCACGGGTGAGGTGTCATGCACGGTGCGTTTCACCAGTTTGTTCATCTCCAGCTCCTTCAGTTCCTTAGAGAGCATTTTGGCCGTAATGCCGGTCACATCACGGTGCAGCTCCTTAAATCTGCGTTTATGCACGCACAGGGCAACAATAATAGGAATCTTCCATTTGCCGCTCAAGATGTCCAGGGCATCTCTAATGGGCAGGATGTGGGTAATACACAGGCCGGTCTGAGGTTTGGCAATTGCTTCCATGGTTCTTCTGATTTCATGTGTGATACCAGTATACAACCGTAAACCAGTATCTATTTGAAACCAAAGGTACGTAAATTTGTTTATACAACTAAAGTATAGACAAAAATTGTAATGGATTTAATTGCTGCACTCAACTGGCGCTACGCCACCAAACGCATGACGGGAGAGACTGTCCCGCAGGAAAAATTAAACAGAATACTGGAAGCCATCCGGCTTTCAGCGTCCTCAATGGGGTTTCAGCCGTATCAGGTGATTGTAGTGCAGGACCCAGACCTGAGAAAGAAAATCCAGGCAGTGGCCAATAACCAGCCTCAGATTGTAGAAGCCTCGCATCTGCTCATCTTCGCGGCGTGGCACCCTTTGACCACCGGCCAGGTAGATGATTATATGCAGGCCATTGCCCGGGAAAGGGGAGTGGGCCTGGAGACCTTAGAGGGCTTTTCCAACAGCCTGAAAGGCCTGCTCAATTCCCGTTCGGCAGAGGAGAATTTCCAGTGGGCGGCCCGCCAATCTTATATTGCCCTGGGAACCGGCCTGGTGGCAGCGGCAACTGAAGCCGTAGATGCCACCCCCATGGAGGGGTTTAACCCCGCCGCCCTGGATGAACTGCTGGGGCTGAGGGAGCGCGGCTTGCGCAGTGTAACGCTGTTAACGCTGGGCTACCGTAACGCCGAAGCAGATTTCCTGGCCAATGCCAAAAAGGTGCGCCGCGCCAAAGAAGATTTTTTCATCTCATTGCCGTAAGCAGGTACGGGGCAGGGGAGCCGCAGGTGGGACTTTGGCGCTTCAGCAAAGGCACCGGCTACTTTGGGTGAGGGGTTGGCAGACACAGAACAACCACACCTCTTATTTCCTGCCCCTGCCGGTAAAGCAAAATAACTTACGGGTCATCTTGTTGGCCTTCACTGCGTATTTCTTCGGAAGGAATAAGTAACTGAACTATGGAAAAAAGAAAATTAGGAAACTCAGGGTTAGAAGTGGCCCCCTTGGCCTTTGGGGGAAACGTATTTGGCTGGACCGCCGATGAGAAAACGTCTTTCCAACTGCTGGACGGATTTCTGGAAGCCGGTTTCAACCTGGTAGACACCGCAGACGCTTATTCGGTCTGGGTGCCGGGCAACAAAGGCGGCGAGTCAGAATCCATCATAGGGAAATGGATGAAGGAACGCGGCAACCGTGATCAGGTGGTGGTGGCCACCAAGGTAGGCTGGGAAATCAGCCCAGACAGGAAGGGGCTCCGGAAAGACTACATTTTCAAAGCGGTTGAAGATTCCCTGCGCCGCCTGCAAACCGACTACCTTGACCTCTACCAATCGCATGTAGATGATGCGTCTACCCCGTTAGAGGAAACCCTGCAGGCGTATGACCAGCTCATCAAAGAAGGAAAGGTGCGGGCCATTGGCGCATCCAACATCTCAGCTGAGCGGCTGCGTGAGGCGCTGGAGGTCAGCAGGCAGAACGGACTCCCGCGGTACCAAAGCCTGCAGCCTGAATACAACCTCTACAACCGGGAAGGGTATGAACAGGAGCTGGAAGCACTCTGTCTGGAGCAAGGCGTGGGCGTCATCAGCTACTATTCCCTGGCCAGCGGCTTCCTGACCGGCAAGTACCGCTCAGAGGCAGACCTGGGCAAAAGCCCCCGCGGCGGCGGAATCAAAAAGTTTCTGAATGAGCGCGGCACCCGCATCCTTTCGGCCCTGGATGCCCTGGCTGAAAAGCACCAGTCCACCCCGGCCCAGATTTCCCTGGCCTGGCTCATGGCCAGACCCAGCATTACCGCCCCCATTGCCAGCGCCACCAGCCTGGCGCAGCTGGATGATCTGGCAAAAGCCGCCCACCTCACCCTGTCTCCCGATGACGTAGAACAGCTCAACCAAGCCAGCGCCTATTAGAAATGCGTCTGGCATTAGCAACTAAGCCAGGAGCCCTATCTATTTATCAAAATGGATAGGGCTTTCTGTTTTTGGTCTGTTTTCTGACAATACTTCGGACAATTTTAAAAGGCAAAAAGAGGCTTTAGAGGCTATAAATGGGGTTTAAGTAATTAAATGGCAGTTAGGTATTTCCCAAAATGGAGAAAAAACATTGGATGCTAAACCTGTACATGCCCTCAAACGCTACAAACGCACTTTTTCTACTCATCTAAACTGTCCGAAGTATTGCTGAAAAAGAGGCCAAAAACAGAAACAGTTGGCCAGCTCATCTGTGCAGATGTTCGTAGCCCCACAGGACACTATGGGGCCTCTGGTGGTAGTTCTGGGTCTTGCGCCAGGAATGTGAATAGAGTAGTTTGGGAGAAGAACTAGCCATGCAGGAGACCCACCCCAACCCCTCCCAAGTGGGGAGTGATCTGGTATGCATGGGGCAAGTGGCGGTATACACGTACCTCAGCAATGCGTGAACCAGCAGGTGTCAACATCCCCCTTCACCCCCTTCAAAGGGGGAGTATCGGAGTGAGTCCTGAGTCCTTTCTTTTCATCTTAGGCAGTTCAGCACGAATGAGGCAGCAATGCCTTGCCTGATCTCGTAGCCGTGCCGCGAGGGCAGCCAGAGACCGCCCATCACGCCGCTCTTCCGGATTTGCAATCCGGAAGCAGGTACTGACGGGATTTGTAATCCCCGTTACGCCTCCTTTGAACAACTATTACTGCGGATTGCAAATCCGCGGGGAGTTTTGATTCGGGATTGCAAATCGCGAACAGCTGAGAAAGTAAAAGCCCTCTGCCTCCAAAGGGGGGAGTGTTCGGGAATGCGTGGGGGCGTATAGCATACGCCCCTATAGCAATGCGCGTCCTCCTGTGTAAACATCCCCCTTCGCCCCCTTCAAAGGGGGAGTATCAGGCAGCGTTAGAAGGCACGGAAGTAACTTTCGCGCCATAGGTGGCTATAGAGGGCAGAAGTAATGTGAGGCTGCCGCCCCATGGAAGCTGAAAGCTTCCACCATTACAGGTCCAAGTTGGAAACTTGAACCAGAGAAAGCGGCAAACAAGCAGCAATAAGTAAACAAGCAGCAATGAACAATCAACACTTCTGTTAGTGCCACCTCTGTTAATTAGCACTTCTGCTCTGACTGATGTGCGCAGCACGGGCTCAACTCAGGCTAGCGGATTAGCAATAGTTACCTGCAGAGGCAGATCTAATAGCACAAGCATTTACAGGAGAGGAACCCACACCAGTCCTGGGGGTGAGCGCCTCTGTTAATACGGTGCCGCTCCGGCGGCAAGGCCGGAGGGCCTAGTTTTAACAGCAGTGCTCACCGCCAGGACGGGGCCCCGCGGCCGTGAGCGCATAGCGGAAAAGATGAAACAGTACAGTGAGTGAGGCATTGCCAACAGCGGTCCAGCCAAGGGAACAGCAGACTACGCATACCCGCCGCAGCCAAGACAACAACGGACGAGGCATGGGATGGAAAGCCGCCGCAACTGCACATACCATTGAAAGCCGCTGTCATGGGAACAGCAACTACTCAATTGCCACTGCAGCAGCCAAGAGAACAGCAAACTACGCATACCAGCCGCCTTTGCAGCCCAACCCATAGAAGCAGTAATCAAACTTTAAAAGTCAACAGCATACACCTTCTCCAACTGCCATTCATTCACCGCCTTCGGCAAATGCCGCAGGGCAAAGTTGCGGAGAGGGATAAAAAGCGGATGGGTAGATTGGGCAACAGACCCTAAAAAGCGGGACTGACGGGCAATCCAGTGGGTGCGGGACAGACGGCGGCGCTCAAACCGCTGGGCGGCGGCGTTGAAATCATAGTCTTTCTGGAGTTCATCGGCAAACACCACGGCATCTTCCACGGCCTGGCAGGCGCCTTGGCCCATATTGGGAGTGGTGGCGTGGGCTGCATCTCCCAGGAGTAAAAGATTGGGGAAGGCAAACCGGGGGAGCGGGGCCAAATCATAAATGTCATGCCACAGCAACTGCTCTGGTTCAGTATGCGCAAACAAGCCGGGAATGGGGGAGTGGTACTCTTTGAAAATACGTTGGAGACCGTCTACCTGCACCGCCTTCATGTGCGGACTGTTCTGTGGCGCGTTGATACAGGCAAACCAGTAAATTTTGTTTTCGGCCAGCGGCGACCAACCCACCCGCCCGGCCTTGCCCCAGGTTTCAGAGGCATAGTTGGCTTCATACCCCGGGTTTTCAATCACCCCCCGCCAGCAGGTATAACCGGCATAGTGCGGGGAGGTGCCAGGGAGCAGCTGCTGCCTGAGGGCAGAGTTGATGCCGTCTGCTACCAACACATGATCAAAGGTGGCTTCTGACTGGTCCTGAAAATGGAGGGTCACCCCAGGGCCAGCGGAAGAGGTGCGCACAGCCCGCTTGTTTGGTTGAAGCCGCTCAGGGGAGAGGTGCTGCAGAAGCACCTGGTGCAGACTGGCCCTATGAATGACAAAGTTGTCTAAGCCATATTTGGCGCTCATGGCGCGGCTGTCTGTGCGGTTGATCAGTTGACCGCTGTGGTCAAAAATATGGAACCCGTCCAGGCAGTTTCCTTTAGAAACCACTTGGTCAGACAGGCCTAATTTCTGAAACCCCTTCATGGCATTGGCGGCCAGAGCCAGACCGGCGCCAACGGGTTCAAATTTAGGGGCGGCATCAAAAACGGTGGCTTCAAGGCCAATCTGCTGCAGGGCAATGGCCGTGGTGAGACCGGAAATTCCGCCGCCAACTATACCAATCTTCATACACTACGGGGCTTTCTGAGTAGAGTGCTAACCTCCACAGAAAACGTAAAAAATGCTATACAAATTGCAAAGAAGGAACACAATAAGAACAGCCCTCCACGTAGTTGGAAGGAGGGCTGTTTCGGTTAGGGCACCAGATAAATCACAGAGTTGGCGTTCATACCTGCCCCCACAGATGCAAAGGCCAAGGGTGCCCCAGAGACCAATGACTGTGCCTCCAGTTCTCCTTTGAGGAGCAGATCATACAAGATGGGCAGGGTGGCCACCGAGTTGTTCCCCAGGGTGTTGATGGTCATGGGCATGATGCCGGCTGGTATTTCAGCGGCACTCTTACCGTACAGCTTGAAGAGGCGCTCCAGCATAGCCTCATCCATTTTCTCATTGGCCTGGTGAATCAGGAGCTTCTGAAGGTCTTCCAGGTCTACGCCCGCCTTGGTGAGACAGTCTTTCATGAGCTGGGGCACCCGGGTGAGGGCGTATTCATAGATTTTGCGGCCGTCCATCTTAATATACAGATCCTCCTGCAGAAGCGCCGGGTTGTAAGAGGGGGAGGAGTGAAGCCAGAAGGCCTGGGTAACGGTGTCTGAGACGGTGAGGTGGCCCAGGATGCCTACTTTAGACTCTGTCTCAACCGCTTCCAACACCACAGCGCCAGCTCCGTCTGAGTAGATCATGCTGTCGCGGTCATGGGGGTCTGTCACCCTGGACAAAGTTTCTGCACCAATCACCAACACCCGCCGGGCATCACCTGACTGCAAGTAGTAATGCGCTTGAATGAGGCCCTGCAGCCAGCCCGGGCACCCAAACGGAAGGTCGTAGGCCACGGTGTAAGGGTTGGCAATCTGCAGTTTATGTTTGATACGGGAGGCCAGCGGCGGCATCATGTCTACGCGGTGGCTGCCAGCTTTCACATCGCCAAAATTATGGGCGACAATGATGTAGTCCAGGGTTTCCGGTTCAATGTTCGCGTTCTGGATGGCGTCACGGGCAGCCAGATAACCAAGGTCTGAGGTAACCATCTGCTCATCTGCATACCGGCGCTCCCTAATGCCCGTGATCTGGTGAAACTTCCGGATGATGGTCTCATTGTCACTAGGCAACGGCTTCCCAGATGCGTCATAGAATGAATGCTGCAGGAACTCTTCGTTCTTGATGGAGTGGCTGGGAACAAAGCGGCCGGAACCGGTAATCACCGAGGATACAAATTTAGTATGCATGCATCAATATTATTAAAAATGGGAAGAGATCAAAACCCGTGAGGGAGGCAGGCAACTATGATTTCAGAAATTAAACCTTTATTGAATAATAGATTTCTTAAAAAAGATAAAGAAAATCTGGCGAAATGCGAAAAGAATGGCGTGACTTATGAAAAAGAGTGCCCAAAAGGGTAGTACAGCACGTGTTTTCGGCCTCTTTTTAGAAAAACAGCCCGAAAACAGGAAATACAGAGAAGGTGAAAAATTTTTCTGGAGACAGCAGGAAAGAATTGCTGCCTTAGTCAAACAGCAGCTTGGCCCCGCCCACAAAGATGAAGATCCAGATGAGGCCCTTGATCAGGAAAAACAGGAAGCCGGCCACCCCTATACGTTTCAGAAACTTCTTCCAGTCTGCCATGTCACAAATTACTTTTAGGTAATGAACTCCTTTCTCACGAAGAAAGCGTTTTTGGGCTGATTTTCAAAAAATAGCCCCAAAACGCTTTCCCATGGTACTTTAATAAAGCCTTAAGCAGCCGGTTGGGCGGCAACTTTCCGTTTCTTCTTGTCAGATTTACGGCGATTCTTTGCCAGCCGGTTCACCCAGAGAATTATACCCGTGATAGGGAAGGTGGTACCGGCAACACAGCTGATAAAGGCGATGATCCGGCCTACCAGTCCGCCAATAGAACCTACGTGCAAGGGGTAGAAGGTAGCCCGTACTTTCTGGCCCAGGTTTTTATCAGCATACAGCTGCTGGCCCAACTGCTCCCCGTTATAGGGGTTCAGAAACAGCTGGTTGGAGGCGCGCTCATGCACGGCATCTGCCGGCATGGCGGTGACGCTTACGGCATCACCGGCCTCGCGGCCTTTGCTGATGTTGTAGAACTCTGCGTTCGGTTCCCAGGTTTGGGCGGCGGCAATTGCCTGGTCTAAGGTGATGGTGGCTGCGGCTTCCTGGGCCGGGGCGGTAGGGGGCTCAGGCCGGTTATTCTCTGTACCGGTCACCGTGTAAATGGCATCATTAAACCACTCAAACGACCACGCCAGACCGGTAAAGGCGAACAGGAACAGGAACAGGGCCGTGTAGAAACCAACCACAATATGCAGGTCATGGTTGATGCGTTTCCAGCCGCCGTTCCATTTCAGTTTTAAGCGCTGCTTCAGGATTTTCTTGTTTTTAGGCCACCAAAGCACAATACCCGTGATGAGAATGAACAGGAAGAAAACAGTGCTCACCCCCACAATCAATTTTCCGGTGTCTTCTGCCAGCAGCCAGCGGTGCAGCTGGAACATGGTGAAATAAAAAGACTCGCGGTGGTTGTAGGTGCCCAGGAACTGGCCGGTGTACGGGTTCATGAACGCCTGGATGGTGGCTTCACGGCCTCCCCCGCCTTTTCCCCCTTTGCCTCCCTTTCCACCTTCTTTGCCGCCTTTACCAGCGGCGCCCGCCTGGGCTTCTTTTGCCTTTTCTGGGTGCTCTCCCCGGGCTTTCTCGCCCCGGCCTCCGCCTTTGCCGCCTTTCTCACCCCCTTGCGGTTGAGGGGCATTGGGGTCTTTGTAGTTAAGTTCTACAGAGCGGGTAGGGTCTGTGTAAACCTTCACAGAGGTTACCTGCGCCTTGGGGATTTCCTTTTGCAGATTAGCCACCAGCTGCTCCAGCGGTACCCGTTGCGTGCCTGCCTCTACCGTGTACTGGTGGGAGTTGAATGCCATTTTCAGCTCCTTCTCAAACACCAGCACCGCGCCGGTGAAACAGACAATGGCAATGACCAGACCAGCTGCCAGACTCAGGTACAGGTGAATGTTGCGGAAGAAAACCTTCATAGACTATATGCGGGAATAAAATGTGTGCTGGTATGAAACTAACGGGTGCCAACAGGGGGGCTGCAGCCGTGTGAAAATTTATCTTAGTTAAAGCAACAGAAGCGGTGAACTGGTTAATGAATCACAGCGCCCAGACGGTTGCCCATGGGCTAAAAGAAAGAGCCTGGTGGCAAATACTTCGCCTAAGGGGAAATTTATTTAGATCATTTCTAAACGATTACAAACTAAACTTCTATTTAGACACATTCCAAATTAAACAGATAAAAAATTTTCACCCGTCCTTGGCAGGGGGGAGAGCCACCAAGGTTTGCTCCAGGTCTTGAAGAAAGGCACTCTTTACCTGCTGAATGGATTCCTTATTTGAAGAAATAGCTCAGGTTCCAAGAAACGATATTCGGGTGTTTTAGGGCTGTTTTTGTAAAAACAGCCCTAAAACACCCGAAACTGGAGGAGACTTCAAGAGGCTAAACGCCCGCTGCCACCCGGTCCTTTTTTGACAGTTTGCCTTTCACCAGAGCGTAAGACGTGAGAATCAGCTCCTCTTGCTGTTGCGGGGTTAAGGTGTGCCCTTCCTGTACCAGCACCCACTGGTAACGGGCCAGATAAGGAGCAGGGGTAATGCCGCGCATCGCCGTCAGTTCATGGAATTGGTCAGGTGTGGTTTTGAAGGAAAAAGACAGGGGCGGCTCTAAGCTGGCTACGCAGAACATCTTTCCGCCCACTGAAAAACATAGGTCATGGTCCCACTTGATATCTTCAGTGGCTTTGGGGAAAGAAAGGCAGTAGGCTCTCAGCGCTTCCAGGTGCATGGCAAAGGGTTTGGCAGATGGGGCGCAAAGGTACGTACGTTTTTGGCCTGTTTTCTGAAAAACAGGCCAAAAACAGAAAGTCAGCATGGGAGTAGGCTGCCTCTTTTTACACCTTATTGAAAAAGACTTTGGCAAAGATCAGCGTTCCTGTTTATCTTCTCATGAAAACGCGGCTTGCAGGGCAGAAGCCTGCCTGGAGAATACCTCACGCCGTACCTTTTCGCCTTTAGCAAAATTTGTCTTTAGTGCTCCTAATGTTCTTAAAAGTACCCGCAGTTACCATTTCATACCGTAGCGCTGCCCAACCCTTTAAAATGTCTGTTCCTGAGACTTATCTCCCATTTTTAGGCAACAAACCCAAGTTTAATCAGGCTTTACTGCTCATAGATTTCCAGCGGCAGTCCGTCTGGGTCAGAAAAGAAGAAGAAACGTTTACCGGTGGTGGCGTCTACTCTTATTTCCTGCGTGGCCACATTTTTCTGGTTCAGGGCGGCTTTGGCGGCTTCCACATGGTCGGTTTCAAAGGCCAGGTGGCGCAGACCGGCGGCCTCCGGGAAAGAGGCGCGGGCAGGAGGGTTGGGGAAAGAGAAAAGCTCCAGCACATAGGTTCCGCCCAGGGCGAGGTCCAGCTTGTATGACTGCCGCTCGGCCCGGTACACCTCCCGTATGACCTTCAGCCCCAGCGTCTGGGTATAGAACTCTTTAGAAACGTTGTAGTCTGAGCAGATCACCGCTATATGGTGCACTCTGGTAATGTTCAGCATAGGTAAATAGAGAATTTATGACGGTATTTTGGTGACCTTTTGCCCGCAGCTGCTACAGAAGTTACCCGCCCCGGCTATAGGATAGCCGCAGGCCGGGCAATGGGGGGGAGACGCTGCGCCCTGCTCTGCTTTGTTGCTTTTAGACAGTTCAACCGTGACAATACCGGTGGGCACGGCAATGATGGCGTAGCCAATAATCATGACCAAAGAGGAGAGAATCTGACCCAGCGGGGTACGTGGCGTGATGTCTCCGTACCCTACGGTGGTGATGGTGACAATGGCCCAGTAAATACTCTGCGGAATACTGGTGAACCCGTTTGCTTCGCCCTCAATCACATAGATCAAGGTGCCAATGATCAGGACCAGGCTTAAGACCGCCAGCATGAACACGGTGATCTTGTGCAGGCTGGCCACCAGCGCCTGCCGCAGTACCATGGCATTGGCAATGAAACTGGTTAGTTTCATGATCCGGAACACCCGCAGCAGCCGCAGAATCCTGATGGTCATGAGGTAGTGCAGCCCCGCCATGAAGAACGTCAAATACGTGGGCAGGATGGCAATAAGGTCAATAAACCCGTAGTAGCTGAAGATGTAGCGCAGTGGCCGCGGGTAACTGTAAATCCGGAGCAGGTATTCAACAGAAAAACAGAGCGTGAAAAACCACTCCGCCGCCAGAAAAAAAGCGCCGTACGCCTGCCGGTACGCCGGAACACTCTCCAGGCACACCGTGATGATAGAGGCTAAAATCAGCCAGAGCAGGATCACATCAAACCTTCTGCCGGCGGGGGTGTCAGTGCCGTGAATGATGATGTATAGGCGTTCTCTGAAGGGAGTTGGTGTGGTCATTGGCAGCAGCCTGTGTTAAATCTATGTTTTTACGGAGCGGGGCCAACAAGAGTGGTGTACCATGTCGGGCTTAGGTTACCGCTGGTACCTGTTGGCTTTGTGGCGCCTGTTTTCCTTGCCCAAGGTACAGAACACGAGAAACTTTAACAGGATATTCTGCCCGCCGCAATTGGAAAGCAGGGAGGGGTGCGTATCTTTACGCCTCATTTTCAAGTAATTCATGGCCTCCCCCGTACCTGAATTACTTTTCTGTCACCGGTTGATCTGTTCTTGTGAAGTATTTTGTTCGTCTTACCTTACTAATTTTTGCCCATCTGGTTCTTGCCTTCACCGGTTTCTCGCAGGCATTGCCTACCCGCGAGTTCAGGGGTGTCTGGGTGGCTACGGTGAGCAATCTGGACTGGCCCGTGCAAGGCGCCTCGGCTGAAAGCCAGAAGAACCACCTGCGGCAGATTTTTGACAAGGTCAAAGAAGCCAACCTGAACGCGGTCTTTTTCCAGGTGCGCACAGAAGGCGATGCTTTTTACAGGTCCCGGCAAGAACCCTGGTCGCGGTACCTCACGGGGTATATGGGCAAAGACCCCGGCTATGACCCTCTGGCGTTTGCCATTGAAGAGGCGCACGCACGGGGGCTGGAACTGCATGCCTGGTTTAACCCGTTCAGGGTGAATGCCGCCTCTTTCCCTGACAAGAAATACGCCCCCACCCATATTACAGTGCTGAAGCCGGAGTGGGTGCTCTCGTTCGCCAACGGTAAGCGCATCCTGAACCCCGGAATACCGGCCGTGCGGGAATACGTGGCCGGGGTCATACAGGAAGTAGCCGCCAATTATGCTGTAGACGGGGTTCATTTTGACGACTATTTTTATCCCTACGCTGAAGGGCCTTTTCTGGGGATCAGCCGGGAGGACGCCCAGACTTTTGCCCAGTTTGGGAAGGGGTTTCCCACCGTGAAAGACTGGCGGCGGTTCAATGTGACAGAAACCATCCGGCTGGTGCAGGAGCGGCTGCAGGCAACCCGGCCCGCTGCGCGGTTTGGGATCAGCCCCTTCGGGTTATGGAAAAACGGCACCCCCGTGGGCACCACCGGCATGGATGCCTACAATGTGATAGGCGCAGATGCCCTTGCCTGGCTGGAGAAAGGCTACGTAGACTACCTGACCCCTCAACTGTACTGGCCAATTGGCGGAAAGCAGGATTACCAGAAGCTTTTGGAGTGGTGGGCAGACCAGACTTCGGCCCATGGCCGGCATTTATATGCCGGGCACTATCCCGGCCGCCTGGGGTTTACCCGGCAGGAGCTGCCTAACCAGATCAAGATTAACAGGGAGAACCGGAACCGCAACTCCATGGGCAGTGTGTTGTTCAGGGTTTCTGACGTGATTCAAGCAGACGGGACGCTCTTCCCCACGCTGAAAGACAGCGCCTTCCGGTTGCCGGCCCTGCCCCCGGCATTGCCCTGGAAGAAAGGACAAAGTCCGGCGGCCCCCGCTTTTCTCTCTTTCTCTAAGAATGACAGCACCCACAGCTATACCCTCAGCTGGCAGCGCAGTGAAGAGAACAGGGAGGCTTTTAAACGGTACGCCGTGTATCAGTTAGGGGAGTATCCGGAGCCCATGGCGGCGCTGCCAGACGGGAGCCTGCTGGCGGTGACCACGGGTGAGGCGTTGGAGGTGCCCGCCCCCCAGTTTGAGCAGGGCGGCCCCTATTGGTTGGTCACAGAGGTGGGCCCGTCTAATCTGGAAAGCTCCTGGAGTAACCTGATCTCCCGCCTGGAGACGGCTGAGGCGCCCGTAGTGGCGGTGGCGCCTCAGCCGCTGCCTGACCCCGTGCCAGTGCTGGTGGAGCCGCTCCAGCGGGAGGTGTTTACGGCAAGCCCGGCGTTTCAATTTAAGTGGGAAGCTACCCAGCCCGCCGAAGCCTTTCATTTTCAATGGAGCCGTGATCCAGAGTTTCTGGTGCTACTGGAGGAGCAGACAGAGGTGCCAGACTCTGTCACGGCCAGGTCGTTTGCCAACCTTTCTGCCGGTGCCTCCTACTATTTCAGGGTACGGTCAAAGCAGGGCAACGCTTGGGGCAACTGGTCTCCATCTTACAAAGTCTCTGTGAGCCAGGCTCCCCAACAAACCGTGACGGCCCCCAAAGAGGAACGCCTGAAAGTTTTTCCCACCCTGGCGGGCGGCCCCTTGGTGATGGAGGTTACATTGAACAGGAAAGAAGTGGTGAAGGCCGAACTGCTGTCTTTAGACGGCAAACTGGTGTCAAAGCCCTTCAGGAAGAAAGTTGCGGCGGGCAGACAGCTAGTGCAGATAAAGCGGAAAAGGATTAAGGCGGGGCTGTATCTGCTGGTGGTGAAGATAGGGGAGGAGCAGCTTACCCAGCGGGTGATGCTGCCGTAACGGAAAGTAAAAAGAAGTTTTCTGTTTTGGGGCTGTTTTCAGAAAAACAGCCCCAAAACAGAAAGCCCGGTTAAGCCTTCTGCTTAGAAAGCAGGTACTTCTCAATGGCCAGGGCTACGCCGTCTTCTATGCTGGGCAGGGTCACCTCGCTGGCGGCAGCCTTCACTTCCTGGCGGGCGTTGCCAACGGCTACCCCCAGGCCTACCGCCTGCAGCATATCAATGTCATTGTAATTATCCCCAAACGCCATGACCTCTGTCATTTCAATGTCAAAGCGGTCTTTCAAGAGCAACTCCAGTGCGGTGGCTTTGGAGATGGAGCGCGGGGCAATCTCCAGGTAGGTGCTTTTTGAGCGGTACACGTGAATCTGGTCAGAGAACTGTTTCTCCAGCGCACCGGCCATTTGCGCAATGGGTTCCTCTGAGCCCATGCACATGACTTTGTGCGCCCCGCTCTCGGCAGATTTCCAGCTGGCCAGGATCTCTTCCAGTTTAGAGATGGTGGGGGTGACCTTGGTGTTCCTGATCTCGCGCTCCGTCCACTGGTCTTGCTGCGGCGCGTGCCACTCATCGTTCACGTACAGGCTCACGTGAATGTCTGTTCCTTTAGAAAGCTCAAAGATAGTCTGGCAGATGCCGGCTGGGATCTGCACCGTGTCCAGTACGATGGGTTGGGCAGTGCTCCCGTCTTCAAACAGCAGGACGTACCCGCCGTTGAAACAGATCATGGGCTGGTTCAGAATGCCCAACTCTTCCTGGAGGTGCCGCATGGCGCTGGGCATGCGGCTGGAGGCCAGGATAAACGGAATCTTGTTGTCTAAGGCCTTTACGGCCGAAATTGTTCTGGAAGACAGTTCCCGGTCACGGTTCAGCAGTGTACCGTCAATGTCTGTACAAATGGCACGAATGTTCATGCGCCAAAGGTAGGGAATTACCAACAGAACTTGTGTTTTGGAGCTGTTTTCAGGAAAACAGGCCAAAAACAGAAACTATATCTGGAGGGAGTACACCACCTCTGGCCTCCTTCATTTCAAAGTAGAGGTTTTGAAGAGGAGCAGGCCCCAAATAGAATAATGGGTTCGGGCCAGGGCAATTCAATATGAAGCTGGTAAGCGTATTTATGGTCAGGGAAAGGCACAGGCGTCTGCTTGTTCTCTTAGGGGTGGCAAGTTTCTGTTTCCGGGCTGTTTTTGGGAAAGTAGCCCTAAAACGCAGGCACAAACGTACGCGTGCGCCATGCCAGGGTCTGTCATGATTTATACCCAAAGAAAGGGAAAAGACCCTAAAAAAGCTGCTATGAAACAGGATAGTCTACTAAAGGAGTGGGGGCAGCGTCATACAGATAAAAGTGCCGGCTACTGAACGTTGAAAGGTGCTTAGTTCTCAGTTCTGGCAGATTCTCACCGCGCAATCATTTGTAAAGGCTGGCCGTGCTCCCTACTTTTTTCTACAGGTAATCTGCCAGAACTTCTGGGAAGGTTTTCCACCGGTAGGTGTGGCCGGTTCATCTATCTCTACTGCCTCTATCAGCCCATAGCTGCCAAATTCTTTCTCTACCGAAGCCGCATCATAGTAGAATAGCTGCACGCCATGCCTGGTTTCAAACCTGTCTTTGCTTATCTCCACGCCTTCCCCAAAGGTGGGGGTGTTTTTGGAGATGGCCACAAACACCATGTACCCGTCTGGCCTTAGCTGGCGGTAGCAGTCTTGTAGTAGCTTACGGCGTTGGGTTACATCCAGTAAATGGATCAGGGCGTGGCAAAAAATACCGTCATAGGTCTGGTGGTCAAAAGGCATGTCGGTGACGCTGCCGTGATACACGTGTATACTGTCTCCGTAGTGTCTTTTGGCAATACCAATGGCTGTTTCTGATATTTCTATACCGGTAACGGCAAAGCCCCGGTCTGTGAAAACTTTTGCATTCCTACCGTACCCATACCCCGGAATCAAGATATTCTTCAACCCCTGAGACTGAAAAAAGGTAGCGGTAGAAACGGCAGCTTCTGCCGGCTCAAAGCCCCACATGGTTTGTTTATCCTGAAAGCTTGACTCCCAAAACTCTGTCATATGATTCTGTCTCTTTCGTTCGTTTCCTGCTTGAAGGCTGAGGTTTGCCAATTACCGGATCAGCCTTTGGCCGTGGCAGAGACGCAGGATACCTGCTTGCGGCTACTATTTCTCCAAAACCTCTGCTAGCTCAAAGGAGAGCGTCTGGCCTTGGTAGTTCACGTACTCCATTTTCACGAAGCCATACGTGCCATGAAACCAGAAATTGTGTACTGAGTTGCCAAACGGGGCGGTAGAGGTGGTCTCAATTTTCCAGCAGTCTGATAATTCTTTGTACCTGGTTTTCAGGTTTCCCCTTTCTGCCACTTTGTAGAGGCTGTGTACGGTTGTATTCTCCCAATCTCCCCACCCTTGGCCAATGTTCAGGTAATCTGTCCAGGTTTGGCCAGGTTCTAATGGGAGCCTGACGGCCGGGAAAGCGGCTACTTCTGTGAAATGGTATTGGTTGGACCTGAACGGATGCATCCAGACCTCCTCCGCATTTTCTATGATGCCGGTAGTGGCTTCTGTTATGAACTGGCTCTGCGCCGCCAACCCTTTGTTGGGGTAGTGCTTGGTGAGAGAGGCTTCCTCGTCAGGAATTTCAAACTGTAGGGCCACCTCATCCTGCTTGCTCGGCTGCCACTCCCACCGTTGCCCGGTGGCCATCATCCATACCTTCCCCTCAGAGATAAGCTGTCCGGCTTTATCTTTATAGATGGCCTGGTAAATGTACTGTCTGCAGGGCTTGAAAATAGTGCGGGCTTTGGGTATTTTCTCCACCAATGTGTCTCTGACTGCTTTCCCGGTTTGAGGATCAACAATAGAGACAATTTCACCGTCAAATTCTGGCATAACCCTCTCTGAACAGGGAACCTCTTTAAACGCATGTGAGTCTGGGCTCCTGCAGGTGAAGAGGGTGGCGCAGACTAAAATATAAAAGAGTCCTCTCATAGGGAAAGGCAAAGTGACTACGGGTGGAATAATAGGGAGAAGATGATTCCCACGTTGGGGTGGCCCGTGGCGGGTACGTTTTTAGGCTGTTTTAATGACGAAAGCTTTCAACTCAGCCATCTTGCCCTCCCTGAACCGCCAAACGTCACAGTAGGAGTAGTCGGTCAGTTGTCCGTCTTCTCCTTCCAGCCAGATCTTGCCAAGGGCCGTCACAAACTCACCACCGGCAATTAAATTCTCTACCATGAACGTGGGCGGCTCCAGATAAGCGGTGGCCATCCATTGCCGAACGGCTTCTTTTCCTTGCAGCGTCTTGTCGCCTACAAATGTCCAGAGGGTGTCTTCGGTGCAGAAAGACAGAAACCCCTCATAATCGCCTGCCGTGATCGCTGCGTTTGCCTTTTCTAAAATGACTGTGTTATCTGGCATGGTGTGCTTCTAATGAGTGTTGGTTACGTAAATACTTCATGTTCTGGAACCACTGGGAGCATGTAACGGGGCAGGGAAGAAGGAGCCTTTTTGAAGAACACAAGGGCTGGGTGTTCATAGACCTAAACCCTGCTACCGTACCACTGGAGTACAGCCTTTAACTTTTGATGTTATTCTTGCCTGTTATCTGATGGGGCAAAATCTACTATCCATTCAATTCCGAATTTGTCCCGGAACATTCCAAAATAAGAACCCCACGGACTGTCACACATGGGCACTTCAATGGTTCCGCCTTCAGAAAGGCCGTTGAATAACTGGTCAGCTTCGGCACGGCTTTCTGCGCTAATAGAAATCTTAGACCTGTTTTCCGTTTCATTTACGGGTCCCATGCCTTCTGGAATATCATTGCCTATAAATACGTTCTCACCAACTGGCAACGCAATATGCATGATCTTTTGGGCATCATTTTCGGCTACTGAGAACTCGGGGCCAGATAGATCTTTGAGGCGAATTATCTTTGTAAATTCTCCTCCAAAAACGGATCTGTAAAAAGTGAAAGCTTCTTCGGCGTTTCCGTTGAAGTTGATGTGCGGATTGATTTGAGCCATGACGGTTATATTTCTAAAATTTCTAAATTATCTAGTTCTCCTGTATGAACCTGTGCAGGTAATTGAAAATTAAAGCCGCTCACATGGCCTGATTTTACTTATGAAGTAGCAATTTAATCAGGTGCTGCGGTTGTGCTCTATTCTGTTCCAACTCTATATGTGTGCAGAACGGCGCCCCCTGCAAATTCTTTAGTATGGGTGTGGGTAAAAAGTATTCTGTCCTGGATGTTTTCAAACAAGGGCCTCCCGCCTCCGGCAATGACCGGGTGAATGCACAGCTGGAATTCATCTAGTAACCCCAGTGGCAGCAGCTGCATCATTAAGCTTCGGCTGCCCACCAGAATGTTGCCGCCGGGTTGCTGTTTCAGCGCCAGCACTTCCTCTTTCAGGTCCCGGCGGGCCAGGGTGGCGCTTGCCCAATCTAGCTGGGGCAGGGTGCGGGAAAAGACAATTTTGGGAATGACCTCCATGGTCACCGCAAACTCATCAGTGGCGGGGTTGCCGGTGGGGTTTGCAGCCACGGTTCGCCAATATTCCATGAGGTGGTAAGTGATGCGGCCGTACAGAATGGTGTCTGCGTCTTTCAACAGGTTTGCGTAATGCTGGTGAATCTCTGCATCTGGGTCCACGGCAGTATGGTCAAACACCCCGTCTAAGGTCATGTTGATGGCGGCGATTAATTTTCTCATGGGGGTGTGTTTATCTTATTAATCTCCTATATTATTGAGAGTATATGTAATTAATTGAATGCATGTAATTAAAGTGATAGAGTGTTGGTATTTTGTATGATTTTATAGTTTATATAAAATGTAAGAGGATATATAAAAAATAAATATCTTTTTAAAATTTAAAGAATAGCTGTTCATTATCATTTGATGAGTAATATAATTCATTTATGTAAAGCAATATGTCTCTTCTTGATAGAAATTCGTTGTATTTCTGGTACTTTGTCTTGATTTCTACCAGTCTTTGTATGCTATTGTTGTGGTTGTCATTTAAATATCCAACTCTCTTAATTAAGTACTCTTTTGTGTTATTAGTGTATGAGATATTGAATTTTTTTCTAAGATAAAATGCTCGAAGTATATTTGCTTCAATAGTGGGGTTGAGATTTCTATACAGTGAGGATTTTCTCAAAATCCTTAATTCTTGTTTTTTTTCAAATTCTTTATAGTATCTTATGTTATAATTAAATGAATTCAAGTTGATAACAAGAGCATCATAGTTGTAAAAGCAACCTTCAGCAATGCACTTTATTTTGTCATCTGAATTCAGTTTAACTAAGTTCTCTTTAAATGCCCAATTGTTTTCAATGCTCCATATGTCTATTTTGATTGTTGCTAAATCAAGTTTTATGCCGTTGTGCCGATTGATTGAATGGGGGATTTGTAAAGTACTTATTTTTTCTAAAAGTAATTTATGATTGATATCGACAATTATGTCTATATCTCTAGAATGTAAACCTTTGATAGTGTCTCTAAAATACCCACCAACAATGTATGCGGTTCCATCTGTAAAAATATCATACATTAATAATTTAAATAAAGGATATTCAGAAAGCGTTTGATAAAAACGTTTTCTGAATAAATCCTTTAAATTATCATCGTTGGTTAACAAGATATTATGGCTAAATTTTTATTCCTTTCAATTCTTGATAAAGCCCTATTGCGTATGTGTCAGTCATGCCGCTAATAAAATCAACTATTAGTTGTAACTTTTTGTATTCTGAACTAGGGTATTTTTCAATATTCTCATAGACTTTTCTGTAGCTCGAAGAAATTATCTTGTATAATCTAGCCTCTGGATTGTTTCCTGTGTTTCCAAAATTGCTACTTTTAGCCGCATTTGTGAATATCTTTAATAATCCATAAATAGCTTCCCATCCTGCAATCTCTTTTTTTAGAATTTTTTTATCATCAAAAACTATGTATTGAAGCTTTTTGTAAGCTTTTCTAATGTCTTTAGCTGAAGAAATGTCAATTAACTCATTCTGTAATGAGCCACTCATTATTTCTTCATAATTTTCCCTAAAAGCCTCAACAATTCCATCAATCATTAATTGTTGAGTAAATATTCTGAATTTTTGTATTATTAATGTTTCAGAATCATGAGCTTTTGGAAACCTTTCTCTTAAATCGAGTAAATGATTAACTGTTATTTCTTTGTTGTTTTCAAGGTTATTTTTAAAGATACTTAATATATCTTCAAAGTTTATTATACCTAATTTTATTCCGTCTTCTATATCGGCAGCACTATATGCTATATCATCTGCTGCTTCTAATAGATATACAACTGGATGTCTATTATTTCTTAATTTTAAATAGTCATTTATGGATTTGTAAGTTTCTGTTTCAGTAACGAAATAACCAAATTTCTTTTTTGCTATTTCAGTTGTAGGTTTTTTGTTCCCGTCTAAAGAATTTGTTGGGTATTTGACAATTGAAGCAAGACTTGAATAAGTTAAGTTGTAGCCGTATTCATCACCAAAATAATATAATTTAGAGAGTATTCTTAGTGTTTGAACATTTCCATCGAAATTTTCGAAATCAGCTTTTTCTAAATTATCAAGACTTGTTGCTTTATTTTCTTTAAAATAATCCTTGAAAAATTTTTTAACTGCTTCTTCGCCAAAATGACCAAATGGAGGATTACCTAAATCATGTACAAGTCCAGCAACCCTAAGGAGAGAGCTTAAATACCCTTTTAGGTTTTGATCTAAATCGCCTTTATCCAAAAGTATTTTCTCAATACTTTGCCCGATTGAACTTCCAATATATGATACTTCAAGTGAATGTGTTAAACGTGTACGTATAAAATCACTTTGTTCAAGTGGGAATACTTGCGTTTTATCTTGTAATCTTCTAATTGGAGCACTAGAAATTAACCGACCATAATCATTTTCGAAAGGGTTTCTACCATCTGAATTGATTGTGTTTGATTTTGTCCTAAACCTTTTTTCTTCTAGGATTAGTTTCCATTTTTCCTTATGATTCATATAAATGTAATTACTATAAACTTTTTTTATTGTTTTGTTTATTAAAAAAATGTCTGTAAATATAGTTTTTATTTTATTTTTTCTCAAATAAAAGAGATGCATATTGATGTGTAAGTGAACTTTTAGTGTTAGTTTATGACAAAACGCCAGAAAAAGTCTCTTCACCCACGACCAACCCGTTCCACCGCCGCACTTTTCTTTGTATCTTTGGAGATTGTAACCGATTCCTATGAAGAACATCCGCAATTTTTGCATCATTGCGCATATTGACCACGGCAAAAGTACCCTAGCAGACCGTCTGTTGGAGTTTACTTCCTCGGTGACCGAGCGGGAAATGCAGAACCAGCTGTTAGATAACATGGACCTGGAGCGGGAGCGGGGCATCACCATCAAGAGCCACGCCATCCAGATGAACTACCATTATAAGGGCGAAGACTATATTCTCAACCTCATTGACACGCCCGGCCACGTAGACTTCAGCTATGAGGTGTCGCGGTCTATTGCCGCCTGCGAGGGCGCGTTGCTCATTGTAGACTCCAGCCAGGGCATTGAGGCGCAGACCATCTCTAACCTGTACCTGGCCATTGGCAACGACCTGGAGATTGTGCCGGTGCTGAACAAGATTGACCTGCCGCACGCCATGCCCGAAGAGGTGAGCGACCAGATTATTGACCTTATTGGCTGCGACAAGGAAGACATTATCCATGCCTCGGGCAAAGCCGGTATTGGCATTGAAGAGATTCTAGCCGCCATCTGCGAGCGTATTCCGGCCCCCAAAGGCGACCCGGAGGCCCCGTTGCAGGCGTTGATTTTTGACTCGGTGTTCAACTCGTACCGCGGCATTGAGGTGTACTTCCGGATCATGAACGGCACTTTGCGCAAAGGCGACAAAGTAAAATTCATCGCCACCGGCAAACAGTACGAGGCCGATGAGATTGGCGTGCTCAAACTGAACCAGGAACCCAAGCAGGTCATGGCCGCGGGCAACGTGGGCTACCTGATTTCGGGCATCAAAAACGCCAAAGAAGTAAAAGTAGGGGATACCATCACCCACGCCGCTAACCCAGATACCATCCAGATTCAAGGCTTCGAGGAAGTGAAGCCCATGGTATTCGCCGGTATTTACCCCGTTGAAACCACTGAGTACGAGGAACTGCGCTCTTCCATGGAGAAGCTGCAGCTCAATGACGCATCATTGGTATGGGAACCGGAAACTTCGGCGGCCCTTGGGTTCGGGTTCCGTTGCGGGTTCCTGGGCATGCTGCACATGGAGATTGTGCAGGAGCGCCTGGAGCGCGAGTTTGACATGACCGTGATCACCACCGTACCCAGCGTGCAGTTTAAGGCGTTCACCACCAAAGACGGCGAGGTAGCGGTAAGCGCCCCGTCAGAAATGCCGGAACCTAACTTCATTGACCACATTGAAGAGCCGTTTATCAAAGCGCAGATCATCTCCAAGGCCGAATTCATTGGCCCCATCATCTCGCTCTGTATGGACAAGCGCGGTATTCTGAAGGCCCAGAACTTCCTTACGTCAGACCGCGTGGAGCTGATTTTTGAGATGCCGCTGGCCGAAATCGTGTTTGACTTCTTTGATAAACTCAAAACCATCAGCCGCGGCTACGCCTCCCTGGATTATGAATTGATTGGGTTCCGGGAGTCGCACATGGTGAAGCTGGACATCATGCTCAACGGAGAGAAAGTAGATGCGCTCTCTGCCATTGTGCACCGTGACAAAGCCTATGACTGGGGGAAGCGCCTCTGTGAGAAATTGCGGGAGCTGCTGCCGCGCCAGATGTTTGAGATTGCCATTCAGGCCGCCATCGGGCAGAAAATCATTGCCCGCGAGACCGTGAAAGCCCTCCGCAAGAACGTATTGGCCAAATGCTACGGCGGTGACATTTCCCGTAAACGGAAGCTCCTGGAGAAGCAGAAGAAAGGAAAGAAACGCATGCGCCAGGTAGGCAACGTGGAAATTCCGCAGGAAGCCTTCTTAGCCGTTTTGAAACTAGATTGATTTACAAAACCCGATGTGAAAGCATCGGGTTTTTTCTTTAGTAGGGGCAATCCCTGGTGGTTGCCCAAATGCAATTATGAATGTATAAGGGTGACCATCAGGGATTGCCCCTACAATGAATATCAGAACGAAAATGATTTATTTCGTTTTCGACCTATTTTCCAGACATCAGGCCAAAAACGGAACGAGTGCGTGCCCTCGATTTTCCTTCCCATTTTGTCATCCTGAAAGGATCTCGTGGGCAAGCTAGAACGGCTTTTAATTAAAGCTACTACCGTGCACCCACAAGATCTTTCCAAGATGACAATAATGAAGCTGTTTAGAGTTTTAGAAACCGGCAGGCAAAGGCTGCCGGGTAAGGTTTTTCACCAGCCTGTAGTTTCTGTTTTCGGCTTATTTTTCAAAAAACAGGCCGAAAACAGAAACTAGAATCTTAACCAAATGCCTTTCTATCAAAACTCTAAACAGCTTCAATAGTAATGAGGTTTGATCACTATTAATCCGTTCTCGTTATATTTAATACTGTTTCAACCTGCTCTGCCTATGTTCCAGAAAAAGCTAAAAGCTGCTGCCTGGCTGCTGAATACCGCAGTGTTTCTGCTTACGGTGGTGGTGGGGGCGTTGGCGTATCAGTTGGTGACAAACAAAGATGCGTTGCTAGGGCAGGAGGAAGAGGTCTTCTATTGTGGAACTATAGATGAAGACTTTGCTTTATTAACAGGAGAAGATTTGCAGAACGAAACCGGGAAGGCATTATTTCTAAATAACTGTATTCAATGCCACGGTTTTACTGAAGTTGTAGTAGGCCCGGCATTAGCTGGCGTTATGAAACGGCATTCTAAAGAATGGGTGTATTCCTTCGTTCTGAATTCTTCTAAAATGATAGAAGAAAAAGACTCTGCAGCAGTAGCTATTTTCGAGGAGTATGCCAAAACGCAAATGCCAGCCTTCGCCTTTTCCAGGGCTGAATTAGATTCCTTGTTTGATTATATCAATTCCCAGCCGAGGGACGTGCCTGCAGTTGAAACGGATTAAGGATAATTAATTGCTATACTTGAAACTCCGTTTTCGGCCTGTTTTCCAGCAATACTTCGGACAGTTTAGATGAGTAGAAAAAGTGCGTTTGTAGCGTTTGAGGGCATGTACAGGTTTAGCATCCAATGTTTTTTCTCCATTTTGGGAAATACCTAACTGCCATTTAATTACTTAAACCCCATTTATAGCCTCTAAAGCCTCTTTTTGCCTTTTAAAATTGTCCGAAGTATTGCCAGAAAACAGGCCGAAAACGGAGTTTGTCTAAATACACTTTCATAATAGTTTGTCATCCTGAAAGGATCTTGTGGGCGAACTAGAAAAGAATATACATAACTGCTTTTGCCGTTCGCCCACAAGGTCTTTCTAAGATGACAAGAATGAGGTAGGGTTGTGAGGCTCAGGAGTAATTACTAATTGTCAATTCTTAATTGCTAAACCACAATTAACCCCCTATGGCTCAACTATGGCGCGGAAGTTACTTCCGTGACTTATTAAACACAGTCACCCGTTTTTGGCCTGCTTTCCAGAAAACAGCTCAAAAACGCAACCTCCTGCTTCAATTCTTCGGCTTGACACGAAACGTGGCGAAAGTTTACCAACGTACGTGGCCGGGTAAAGGAGCATCGCAGGTTGGTAAACTTGCTTGAAGGCTACCCACAAGTTTCCGCGGCGCTCAAACTGGCAGGAGAGTACATTGCATAAGCGTGGTTACCGTTCGCCCAAAAGTTTCTTTCAGAAGGACAAAGAAGGAAGACTAGCAGATAAATGAACAACAAGTATCAATCAACAACTAGCAATCAACAATCCTATCAGCTGGTCAGATCATAAATGGCTCTAATCTCCTGCAGGATCTGCTCAAAGTTGATGTTGAGGTCAATAATGTTGCCGGTATGGATGTCAAAGACCCAGCCATGTACCTGGGGGAATCCGGTTTCCTGGTAACTCAGCTGCAGGGCGGCGGTTTTGATGATGTTGGTGCACTGTTCCAGCACGTTCAGCTCCACCAACCGGTTGAACCGCTCGGTGTCCCCGGCAATGGCGTCCAGCTCGGCTTTGTGGTGGCGGTACACGTCGCGTATGTTGCGCAGCCAGGGGTTGAGAATTCCCAGATCCTTGGGTTGCATGGCCGCTTTCACGCCGCCGCAGTTGTAATGGCCGCAGACAATGATGTGCTTCACCTTGAGGTGCCGGATGGCGTAGTTCAGCACAGCCATCACGTTCAGGTCCACGTTGTTTACCAGGTTAGCCACGTTGCGGTGTACAAACACCTCGCCGGGCCCCAGGCCCATCAATTCCTCAGCGGTCACGCGGCTGTCTGAGCAGCCAATGTACAGGTAATCGGGGTTCTGGTCCTGGGCCAGGTGCTTGAAAAAATCTGCGTTGGAGCTGGTTTTCTGGGCAATCCATTGGCGGTTATTCTCAAAGATGTCTTCGTAGCTGGTCATAGCGGGAGTTAGTTGGAGGTACTGCGGTAAAAATACGGGATAGGCTAACAGAATGATGAGCCAGGGCTGAAAAAAAAGAAAAGTTGGGTTTAAGTTCCTTTCGTTTTAACAGCCGGAAACCAGTTTCGGCGTAGCCGAAGGTGAAATATCTGCAAATAAATGACGGACGTTTGGCCGGAGGCTTGTACTTTTGGCTTTCGTTCATCTCTTCATTTCTTTACTACCCATGATTCTCTTAGACGGTAAGAAAACCTCTGAAGCCATTCAACGTGAGATTGCGGCCGAGGTAGCCGACATCAAAGCCAAAGGAGGGAAAGTACCGCACCTGGCGGCTATTCTGGTGGGCCATGACGGCGGCTCCATGACCTACGTGAACAACAAGGTGCTGGCCTGCGAAAATGTAGGCTTTGAATCTACCCTGCTGCACTATGAAGACGACATCACCGAAGAGGAACTGCTGAACAAGATCAGGGAAATCAACCAGGACGATACCATTGACGGTCTCATTGTGCAGCTGCCGTTGCCCAGGCACATCAGCTCAACCCGGGTGCTGGAGGTGCTGGACTATAAGAAAGACGTAGACGGTTTCCACCCGCTCAACGTGGGGCACATGGTAGCCGGCCTGCCCGCCTATCTTCCCGCCACGCCCTATGGAATCCTGCAACTGCTGGAGCGCTACAACATTGAAACCAAAGGCAAGCACTGCGTGGTGGTAGGCCGAAGCAACATTGTAGGCACACCCATCAGCATTCTCATGAGCAAGTGCACCTATCCCGGTGAAAGCACCGTGACCATTTGCCACCGCAACACCGTTGATTTGGCGCACCACACCCGCCAGGCCGATATCCTGATTGTAGCCGTGGGCAAGCCCGGCCTGATTACCGCAGACATGGTGAAAGAGGGGGCCGTGGTGATTGACGTGGGCACCACCCGCGTTGAAGATGCCACCCGTGCCCGCGGCTGGCGCCTGCGCGGCGATGTGGACTTTGACCACGTAGCGCCCAAATGCAGCTACATCACCCCCGTGCCCGGCGGAGTAGGCCCCTTAACCATTGCCATGCTCCTGAAGAACACGCTGCGGGCCGCCAAAAAAGAAGTGCACGATTAAGATTTTGCAATAGCCTGAAAGCGCCACCCTGTATCAATGACGGGGTGGCGTTTCTGTTTATGAGCTGTTTTCCCCAAAACAGACCGTAAACAGATGAGCGGCGTCCCCTCTCCCTGGAGGGAAAGGGTGAGGGGGCAGCGGCGGCTGTCAGAAGCACGATTGTCAGGATTAGGGTAATTACAGGATTGGGATAGCCGTTGGCGCAGACGCTCGCAGGTCCTCCGGACGCTACGAGGTCTTTGGAGCATTGCTGATTGCTCTTTGCTTGATTGCTTAGAAAGCGGTGGCAGGAGTTTCAACCCGTGACTAACAGTGCGGCGAGTCTCCAGACTCGCCGGGACCCACAATCTGGGATTTGTGAAAATGGAGTCTGGAGGCTCCCGCCACTCATCGGCACGAGTCTGGAGGCTCGCGCCAGAAAAGATTAGGTATCACCCAATACGAGATTTTCTATGGCGCATACTTTACTTCCGCACCTTTCTCCTGCTTAGTCTTTACTTTTTTTAAAACGAATAAACCCTCATCCTATCCTTTACCCAGGGGGCGAAGGAACTCAGTTGTTTGTGTTTCTGGCCTATTTTCTGGAAAGTAAGCCAAAAACGGCCTTCATCTCCAGCAGTGAATTCCCCTCCCCAAAGGGGTAGGGGTGGGCCACGCATTCCAGGGCTTAATCATCAGCCATCGCAACTACGCCTGTTCCCAAGACCTCGTAGCGTCCGGAGGACCTGCGAGCGTCTGCGCCAACGGCAAACAGAAAGCCCTGACCAGTTTTCAAAACCTGTGAGGGCTCCTGCTACATTTCTGTTTTCGGCCTGTTTTCCCAAAAACAGGCCGAAAACAGAAACTTATAACGTTCCTTCTTTGTGTGTCTGCTTCAGAAGCAGCGCCAGTTCTTTGTAATCATTAGGTAGAATGGTCACTTGCTTCTGCCTACCCAGAAACGCCTGCAGCTGCTCCGGTACCGCAATCTCGTGCCCCAGCACGGCTTCAATGCTGTTCTTGAATTTGGCCGGATGGGCGGTCTCCAGAAAGATGCCTTGCGTTCCTAAACCAGACATAAGCTTTTTCAGGCTGAGGAAGCCAATGGCCCCATGGGGGTCTAACAGGTAGTCACGCTCTTCATACACCCGCTGAATAATTTCTTTGATTTGGTCATCGTCGGCCCAGAAACCTTTCACCACCTGCTGCAGGGCGTCCAGTTTGTTCCCGAACAAATGCTGAATGCGGGGGAAGTTGTTGGGCGCGCCCACGTCCATGGCGTTGGCAATGGTGGCCACAGAGGGAGCCGGTTGGTAGTCGCCGGTTTCCAGGTAGTCAGGCACAATCTTGTTACGGTTGGTGGCGGCAATGAAATAGGAGATAGGCAGTCCCATTTGCCGGGCCACCAGCCCGGCCGCCAGATTCCCGAAGTTGCCGCTGGGCACTGAAACCGTGAGGCCGGTCTGGTCAGGGTGACGCAGTTTCCATTGGCCCCAGGCGTAGAAGTAGTACACCATCTGGGGCAGCCACCGCGCCACGTTGATGGAGTTGGCCGAGGAAAGATTTTTCACCTGGTTCAGCTCCCCGTCAGAAAACGCCTGTTTCACCAACGCCTGGCAATCATCAAAAGTGCCTTCTACGGCCACGGCGCTAATGTTCTGCCCCAATGTGGTGAACTGCACCTCCTGGATTTCGCTCACCCCGCCCTGCGGGTACAGCACCACCACGTCAATGTTCTCCAGCCCCAGAAACCCGTTGGCCACGGCACTGCCGGTATCACCAGAGGTGGCCACCAGCACCGTTACCGGTTTGTCCGGGTCAGCAAACGCCTGCAGGCAGCGCGACATGAAGCGGGCCCCCACGTCTTTGAACGCGCAGGTGGGGCCGTGAAACAATTCAAGGGCGTACAGACCTTGCTCTACTTCTACCAGCGGAATAGGAAAAGTAAAGACGTCTTCACAAATCTGCTGGAGCTGTGCTTCTGTGAGGTCTGGTTGCACAAAGGGCTTGAGAACCTGAAACGCCACCTGGGGCAGGAGCAGGTCTGGCAGCGCCTCAAAAAAGGAGTCGGGCAGCTGGGGGATTTCCTTCGGAAAAAAAAGGCCTTTGTCCTGGGGTAATCCTTTCAGAACGGCTTCTTTGAAGCTCAGTTCCTGTACATGGCCGTTGGTGCTGTAGTAGTTCATAGTCAGGCAGAGGCTAAGGTAGTTTGGGCAATAAGCCGCACCCCTTCTTTAGGTACTGGTGAAAGGTAAGATTTGGTTTCAATGCCACTGTGGGCATACACTTTTTCCATGGCCGCGCTTACGGCCTGCGCCGTTTCACGGGTGGCCGAAAGGGCAAAAATGGACGGGCCGGACCCGGAGATGCCGCAGCCCATGGCACCAGCGGCCAGCGCTGCCTCCTTCACCTGCTTAAACAGCGGGATCAGGATGGAGCGCTCCGGCTCAAAGATTTCATCATGCAGGCTTCGGCCAATGAGGCCATAGTCTTTTTTCAGGAGCCCCACCATCAGCCCGGCCAGGTTTCCCCACTGCCGTATTCCCTTCTTTAAAGGAATCTCCTGCTTGAGAATGCTGCGGGAAAGGGAGGTTTTCAATTCTATCTGCGGATACAGGACCGAGCAGAACATGTCTACCGGTACCCCCAGCGGCACGACATCTAAGGGGGCGTAGTCGCGTACCAGCACAAACCCGCCTAAGAGGGCAGGGGCTACATTGTCTGCGTGGGCAGAACCGGAGGCTTTGCGCTCCCCTTCCATGGCGTATAAAACCAGCTCCTGGGTGGTGAAAGGTTTCCCTAATAGCTCATTGACGGCAAAAGCGGCGGCGGCAGAGCTGGCGGCGCTGCTGCCCAGGCCACTCCCAACGGGCATGCCCTTGTGCAGCTGCAGCTCAAGCCCTTGCTCCAGCTGCAGGTCATCCAGCATTTTCTGGGCTACAACACCAATTACGTTTTCTTTGGGGTCAGCGGTAAGCCCGGCTACGCCGGTGACGGCGGTAATGGTGATGCCGGGTTTATCTGCTAAACGCGCCCATACTTCATCACCGGGTTGGTCTAAGGCGAAGCCCAATACATCAAAACCACAGCACACATTGGCCACGGTGGCCGGGGCATACGCCTTTATAAATTCATTCTGGTTCATGTCTGTTTTGTTACGCCAGCACCGCCTCGGCTTGCGCTGGCTTGGTCAAAAAGAAGCGGTCATGGAGCAGGTTCACCGCCTGGTGCGCATCTTCAGAGCGTACAACAACTGAGATGATGCGCTCTGTCGCCCCTTGGGCGATGGCCCGTATGTTGATCCCGTGGTCCCCCAGCAGTGAGAAGGCCTTGCCGGCAATACCCGGCTGCTGAATCATGCCGTTGCCTACCATGGCCACAATGCTCATGGGGGTTTCCAGGCTTACCGGGTGAATGAGTTCCTGGGCAATATCCTCGGCAAATTCTGCGGTCAAAGCGTGTACGGCTTTTGCGCCCTCTGTCTCTGCCAGGCCAATGGTGATGCTTTGCTCAGAAGAAGACTGCGTGATGAAGTACACATTGATGCTTTCTTGGGCCACCGCCTTGAACAACCGCATGGCCACGCCGGGCACCCCTACCATGCCGCTTCCGCTGAGGGTGAGAACGGCCATGTGGTCAATGCAGGAAATCCCTTTCACATTCTGCCTGCTGGGTGCCGGAGACGCGGTGATCAACGTGCCTTTGTGGCCTGGGTTGAAGGTGTTTTTCAGAACCAGCGGGATCTTGGCGGCAATGAGCGGGGCAATGGTGGGCGGGTACAGAACCTTGGCGCCAAAATAGGCCAGCTCCATAGCCTCCTCATAACTGAGCTCCTCAATTGAGAAAGCGGCGCTTGCCTTACGTGGGTCAGTGGTGTACATGCCGTCAACGTCTGACCATATTTCCAGCAGGTCTGCCTGGAGGGCGGCAGCGTACAGGGAGGCGGTGTAGTCAGAGCCGCCGCGGCCTAAGACGGTGGTTTTGCCTTCCGCGGAGCGGGCAATAAACCCAGGGGCAACGTAGAGGAGGTCTTCTGGCAGGCTCTGCTGAATATTGGTGTAGGTGACTTTCAGGTTTACCTTGGCGTTGAGGTAGTTGCTGTCTGTTTGAAGGTAGTCGCGGCTGTCTAACAGCGTGTTAGACAGGCCATGGTGCTGGAACGCCACTGAGACAATGGCAGAGGAGAGACGTTCCCCGTAGGCCATCATACGCGCCTTGGTGCTGTCACTCAGCTCATCCAGGAGAAAGATGCCCTTGCACACGTCTTCCATCTCCCTAAAGATCATTTTGATTTTGCCTTTGATGTCAATCTGGTGGCTCATGGGGATCAGCTCCTCAATGGCCGCCATGTGTTTGGCTTCCAGCTGCTCAAGGATTTCCTGGTAAGAGGCGTCATGGGCGGCGGCTCTCTGGTAAAGGCTGATCAGCAGGTCTGTTACCTTAGACATGGCAGAAACCACCACCACTTTTTTCTCAGAACGGTCTTTGGCCTGGATAATAGAAATTAACTGACGGATGGCATCTGCGTTGGCAACAGACGTTCCTCCAAATTTTAAAACCAGCATGTTGTTTGGCTTTTGATGGTAAATCAGATACGAGTGAACCTCTACAAAAGGCTCAGGTAGCCGGAATGGCAAAAGTGAATGGACGATATGTACAGTAAACCCCCTCCAGGGGTGGTAATAATAATGGTGCCGGTGGTGGTAGAGATAAAAGTAGAAGGCACGGCAGATGAGCCCGTCTGAACGGAAGAAAAAGGAAGTGCTATTTGGCGGCTGTTTTTCATCTGCGGGAGCAATATCTGAAAAGTTTTGAATGAAAAAGAATAAAATATGTGAAAATTTTATAGACTAACGGTTGTTATTGTTATTTCTGCAGCTGAAGCGGTATATCAACAGGTTCTCTTTACCTTTGCAGCAGCGGCTTTCCCGCAATAGAAAGAATACAATTTTGCGGTAGACACTACTTAATACCATCTGCCGCAACTAAAGCAGGGAAAGCACTGTTTAAATGAGTACAATAAATTCGTTTTCAGGCTATTTTTCTAAAAATAGGTCTAAAACAGAAATGAAAAAAGTGAGTTGGTTTTGGAAGAAATAGCAGACGTTAAAATTGCCTCAGTGCATACGGTTCCGGCAGATGGCACCAAGCTGCCTTTGATGGAGCATTTTTATACCATACAGGGAGAAGGCTACCACACGGGCAAAGCCGCCTATTTTATAAGGTTGGGGGGCTGTGATGTGGGGTGCCACTGGTGTGATGTGAAAGAGTCCTGGGATGCCAGCCTGCACCCCTTGACAGACACAGACTGGATTGTTCAGCAGGCGATCCAATACCCGGGAAAGGCGGTGGTGGTCACCGGCGGCGAGCCGTTGCTTTATAATCTGGATTACCTCACCTCAGAACTTCAGAAGCGGGGCATTCAAACCTTTATTGAAACCTCAGGGGCGTACCCGTTAAGCGGCATCTGGGACTGGGTGTGCCTTTCCCCCAAGAAGTTCAAGGCCCCCTCACCGGGCGTACTGGCCCACGCCGGGGAGTTGAAGGTGATTGTCTTCAATAAGAGTGATTTTGCCTGGGCAGAGGAGCACGCCGCCAACGTGAACCCCGAGACGCGCCTGTACCTGCAACCTGAGTGGAGCAAAGCGGCCCAGATCATGCCGCTGCTGGTGGAGTACGTGAAGGAAAACCCCAAATGGCGCATTTCGTTACAAACCCATAAATACCTGAACATCCCCTAAGCACATGCAGCGTTTCTGGCGTCTTTTTCTCATAAGTATCTTTATAGTAGGAGGGGCGGCCAGAAGTGCTGCCCAACCGGCTTCCGGCGTTTCTGCCAATGCCAAAGCCCAGAAGGCGTTTCAGGAGGGAATCAGGCATACCCAGAGCCGGAACTTCCCCAAGGCCATTGAAGCCTACTCTGAGGCCATTAAACGGGACCCGTCTTTTGGGCAGGCCTATCTGCAGGCGGCTGCGCTCTACCGTGTTATGCAACAACCCGAAGAGGCGTATCAATATTATGCCAAAGGGCTGACCTTGGTGACTCCCAGCCCGGCGTTAGCCAATGATTACCTCACGTATGCTGACCTGGCCTTTGAGCGGGGGCAGTACCAGGAGGCGGCCACTTATTATGAGAAACTCATTAGCGCCGGCAAGAACCCCAGACACCTCAAGCATGCCCAGCAGCAGCTCAGCAATGTGCAGTTTGCGCAGAAGGCCATGGCCAATCCCGTTGACTTCAAACCGCAGGCCCTGGGGGCGGTGGTAAACAAGTTTGGGCTCCAATACTCTCCGGTACTCACCGCCGACCAGCGGGCGCTGCTTTTCACCGCCCGGGAAGGGAATGGCCCCTTAGACGATGAGGACCTGTACCTGGCGTACCGGAAAGACGGGCAGTGGCAGGAGCCGGTGTCAGTGTCTGAGGCTATCAACTCAGAGCTGAATGAAGGGGCGGCGTCTATGTCAGGAGACGGCAGGGTGTTGGTTTTTACCACCTGCAACCGGAAAGATTCTTACGGGAGCTGTGACCTCTACATTAGTTACCGGCAGGGAAATAAATGGAGCAAGCCCCAGAACATGGGCCGCAATGTGAACACCAGCGCCTGGGATTCGCAACCCAGCCTCTCGGCCGACGGCCGCACCCTGTATTTCGCGTCTAACAGAAAGGGGGGCTTTGGCGCCGAAGACATCTGGGTGACCCAGCAGCAGGAAGATGGCTCCTGGTCCATTCCGGTGAATGTGGGCAAATCTATCAACACCCCGGGACGCGAGGCTTCCCCTTTTTTGCATGCCAGCGGCAACACCCTCTATTTTGCCACCGACGGCCTGCAGGGAATGGGCGGACTGGACCTCTTTATGGTGAACCGCGAAGGCAGTGGCTGGGGGACCCCTTCTAACCTGGGCTATCCGCTGAACACCCACCGTGATGAATCCTCTATCTTTATTTCCCCGGATAACACTACCGGGTATTACTCTGGGCAGACCACGGGTGGCGGAAAAGTAGAGGTGGCCTTGCTGCAGTTTGAGGTCCCCAGCGCCTGGAAAGGCAAGACTGTAAGCAACTTTGCCCAGGGCCGGGTCTTTGATGCCAAAACCAAACAACCCCTTCAGGCGCAGATCCAGGTCTATGATTTAGACTCGGCGGGGGTGGTGGCGCAGCAGGTGTCTTCAGATGAGACCACCGGTGAATACACCATTGTAGTGAACCAGGGGCAGCGGTATGCGCTGTATGTGACTGCTACCCAACATGTGCTGGAGAGCAGGCATATTTCTCCGTCCTCCACGGCTAAACCTCTGGCGCTGGACTTTTACCTTCAACCCCTGGGCAAAGGCGCTACGGCCGTTCTGAGCAATTTATTCTTTGATACCGGCAAAGCCTCCTTGCGCCCAGAGTCCAGAACTGAATTAGACAAGCTGTTCCAGTTCCTGAAGTCTAACCCAAAGATGCGGGTAGAAATTGCCGGACACACTGATAACGTAGGCCAGCCCGCTGCCAACTTAAAACTCTCTGAAGCCAGGGCCAAAGCGGTGGTCAGTTATTTAGTCTCAAAAGGTGCCCCTGCGGCAAATTTCCAGGCCAAAGGCTATGGCGAGGTGCAACCCGCCGCCCCCAATACCTCTGATGAAAACAGGCAGTTGAACCGGAGAATTGAATTGCGGATATTGTAGAGGTTTTTTAGGTTTGGTTTTCCGTTTTCGGCCTGTTTTCTGAAAAGTAGGCTGGAAACGGAATGTTCTTTTGTAGTGACTGGCTGTTCTTGTAGGTTCATTGCAAGCCCAGAATTGCCGGAATTATCTAAGCAGAAATTCTTTGCATAAAACGCTTGCCCAAAGCAGATTCTCCCCTTTCGGAAAGATAAAGAGGGGTGTTTACACAGGAGAGCACGCATTGCTAAGAATTCTTTTTCTATGGTGCGGAAGTTACTTCCATGACTTACCTCTTTAGTCACGGGCATAACTTCCGTGCCATTGTTGGGAACGCCATGACCGGCAGATGTAAACACCCCATTAGAGCTTCGCTCGCTGCCTCAAACTCTCATTCGGGCAATCCTCAAGGGGAGAATCAGTGTATTCAAAAGTTCTTTATGTAGGGGCAACGGCTTTATCTTGGTTTCCTATCACGGGGATTACAACCCCCCTGAGTACTTCTCTCCGGATGACAAATCCGGAAGTGCAGGCAGGAAAAGAGAACTGACGTTCCGTTTTCAGCCTACTTTTCAGAAACTAGGCTGAAAACGGGAATCTATCAATAACGTAAATACCAAAAACAGGAGAGCCCCAGCATTGTGCTGGGGCTCTCCTGTTTTTGTATACACGCTCAGATTAGCGCTCGCTCACTGTCACGTAGTCACGTTCAGTAGCGCCGGTGTACACCTGGCGCGGACGCCCGATTGGCTCTTTTGCTTCACGCATTTCTTTCCACTGGGCAATCCAGCCGGGCAGACGGCCCAGGGCAAACATTACCGTGAACATCTCAGTTGGGATGCCAATGGCGCGGTAAATGATACCTGAATAAAAATCTACGTTAGGGTACAGCTTGCGCTCAACAAAATAAGGATCAGACAAGGCGGCTTGCTCCAGTTCCTTCGCAATGTTCAGGATGGGGTCATTCACCCCCAGAGCCGTCAACACCTCATCTGCGGTTTTCTTGATGATAGTGGCGCGTGGGTCAAAGTTTTTGTACACCCGGTGCCCAAAGCCCATCAAACGGAACGGATCATCTTTGTCTTTCGCCTTGGCGATGTATTTTTTTGAGTCCCCACCATCTGCTTTGATGGCTTCCAGCATCTCAATCACCGCCTGGTTCGCACCGCCGTGCAACGGACCCCAAAGGGCGCTGATACCGGCAGAAACAGAGGAGTAAAGAGAGGCATTGGCAGAACCTACCAGGCGAACGGTAGAGGTTGAGCAGTTCTGCTCATGGTCTGCGTGCAGAATCAGCAGCTTGTTCAACGCATCTACCACCACAGGATTGATTTCGTAGTCCTCTGTAGGGTACGCAAACATCATGTGCAGGAAGTTGGAGCAGTAGTCCAGCTTGTTCTTGGGGTAGTTCACCGGGTGACCCACTGAGTTCTTGTAAGACCAGGCGGCAATGGTAGACAGCTTGGCCATTAACCGGATGATGGAGAGGTCTACTTCCTCTTTGGTCTGGTTCGGGTTCAAAGACTCCGGGTAGAAGGCCGTCAAGGAGCTTACCAGCGCAGACAATATCCCCATTGGGTGCGCATTAGACGGGAAGCCATCTAAAATCTTGCGCATGTCTTCATTTACCAGGGTGTGTACCTTGATCTGATTGGAGAACTGGTCCAGCTCCTGCTGCGAAGGCAGTTTGCCGTAAATCAGCAGGTAGGCAACTTCAATAAAGTTAGACTTCTCGGCCAGCTGCTCAATGGGATACCCGCGGTACCGCAGAATTCCTTCTTCGCCGTCAAGAAACGTGATGGCACTTTCTGTGGCGCCCGTGTTCTTGTAGCCGGAGTCCAGGGTAATATAACCAGTTTGCGCGCGTAAAGCCCCAATATCAATAGCTTTCTCGTTTTCGGTACCCGTTACTACCGGATACTTATACGATTTGCCTTCCAGAATCAGTTCAGCAAAATCAGACATAGTACTTATTTATAAGTGTTAGGATAGGTTTGTGTGCCTTGGGAGCGAAGTTAGACAATGAGGTTTAAAAAGAAAAATGTTATGCGGAACATACTTTTTTTAAAAACTGTCAAACCAATTCACCCCATGGCATCTTCTATTTCATTTACGGTAATGGGGTAAAAGAGTAGGAACACATGCGGGACCACCGGTTAAATTAGAATAATTCATTTTACCGCGCTGAGAAATGGTTGCAGCCTCTGAGAAAAGGGCTGCCAGTAACTTATAATCCCGCCTATTTGAACCAGGAGGCAAACTACGGGTGAAAACAGAAATAGGGATACATAAGTTTTGTCCTCTCTGCTGAACTCTCTGGGAAACAATTGTTAGTTAATTTGTAAATTTTCATTAACAGCCTTTTTTAAAAACCATATTTTTGGAAAAAAGGATGTGTGATATTATATTTTTAAAGTTTTACAAAATGTTTTGATATTTTCATAATAGTGTTTACCATTGTGCTATCAATTAGATACTTAGTGTCACTGATTTGCCTTACGCATGGAAATAACAAACAAAACTTTACCAGTCACCAAAGAAGACCTGAAGGCGATCTTTGTGACAGAAGAACAAATTCCTGAGGAATATTCCCTGAGCGCAGAATTACACCAGAAAGAATATCTTTCCAACGGGTTCATGAAAATCTGGAACGGCCCCAGCCATTTGGTTTATTCACCGGTGGCGGTTGCCCAGCCAAACGGGTCTTATCAGCGCAAACTCATAGGTACGTACCCTATCTGCACAGAGACAGAGGCGTTAGAAGCCTTAGACGCGGCGGTGGCAGCCTATGACAATGGGCGGGGCCAGTGGCCTACCCTCAGCGTAGATGACCGCATCACGTGCGTTGAGAATTTCACCCAGAAAATGATTGGGCAGAAAGACAGCGTGGTGAAGCTCATCATGTGGGAGATTGGCAAATCATATGCTGACTCTGTCAAAGAGTTTGACCGTACCGTTGAATATATCTATGCCACCATTGACGCTCTAAAGAATATTGACCGCCAGTCTTCCCGCTTTGAAATTGAGCAGGGCATTGTGGCACAGGTCAGGCGTTCACCGCTGGGGGTGGTGCTTTGTATGGGGCCGTTCAACTATCCGTTAAATGAGACCTTTACCACGCTGATCCCGGCCCTCATCATGGGCAACACTATTCTCTTCAAGCCACCCAAGCACGGCACGCTTCTGTTTTACCCACTGCTGAAGGCGTTTCAGGAAAGCTTCCCTGAGGGAGTGGTGAATACCATCTATGGCCGGGGGCATGCCATTGTGCCGGCCCTCATGCAGTCTGGCAAGGTGAACGTACTGACTTTGATTGGCTCCAGCAAAGTGGCCGATGAGTTGAAGAAGCTGCACCCTAAAGTAAACCGCCTGCGTGCCATCCTGGGGCTTGATGCCAAGAATGCCGCCATCATCACGCAGAACGCTGACCTCAAACTCTCTGTAGATGAGACAGTGCTAGGTGCGCTCTCCTTTAACGGCCAGCGCTGTACCGCCCTCAAAATCATATTTGTGCACCGCAGCAAGGTAGACGCTTTTCTGGAGCAGCTCACCGCCGCGGTTGGCAAGCTGAAATATGGCATGCCGTGGGAAAAAGGGGTGGCCTTGACACCGCTGCCTGAGCCGCATAAGCCGGCTTATTTACAGGAGTGCATAGAAGATGCGCTGGCCCACGGGGCCCGCGTGGTCAATGAGGGCGGCGGTACTTCCTTTGAGTCATTTGTGTACCCGGCCATTCTGTACCCGGTGAATGAGAAGATGAAGCTGTACCGCGAGGAACAGTTTGGTCCGTTGGTGCCCGTGGTGCCGTTTGATGATATTGAGGAGCCTATCCAGTACCTGATAGAATCTACCCACGGCCAGCAGGTGAGTATCTTCAGCCAGAACCATGAGGAGCTGTCACTTTTGGTAGATCCTTTGGTGAACCAGGTGAGCCGGGTGAACATCAATTGCCAGTGCCAGCGCGGACCAGACGTGTTCCCGTTCACCGGCCGCAAAGACAGTGCCGAAGGAACGCTGTCAGTGGTAGATGCGCTAAGGTCTTTCTCTATCCGGTCACTGGTGGCTACCAAACTCAATGAGAACAATAAGCAGCTGCTGAACCAGATTGTAAGTGACGGGAACTCCAACTTCCTGAGCACGAAATTCATCTTCTAAAGCCTACAAATGACTGCAGGAAAAAGCCGCCGGGGGAGCCCTCAGCGGCTTTTTTGTTTTCCCGGTTCCTGTTTTGGGGCTGTTTTTCCAAAAACAGCCCCAAAACAGGAATAAAAATTCAACATATAGACATTCAGATATAGACGCAGAGACTATTTATCCGTACACGAAACCCGGGAATTGAAAATCTACCTCTCCCTTGAAAAACGTCTACCTGAACCAAGTAACTATATGAGTCTTATTACCTATCCAGGCAATCCTTTCCCTTTAGGTGCCACCTGGGATGGCCAGGGAGTGAACTTTGCACTGTACGCCCCTAATGCCACTGGTGTGGAGTTATGCCTCTTCTCCAATATTGAAGATGGCACTGAAACGGCCAGAATTGAAATGCTGGAACGCACCTACCAGGTGTACCACCTGTATATCCCTGAACTTGAGCCGGGGCAGCTGTACGGCTACCGGGTGCACGGGCCGTATGAGCCGGAAAACGGACACCGCTTTAACGCGAACAAACTCCTGATTGACCCTTACGCCAAGGCGGTGGCGGGCACTGTGAACTGGCATGAGTCCTTGTTTGGCTATCAGTTTGGCCATGAAGACGAAGACCTCAGCTTCTCAGAGATGGACAGCGCGCCTTATGTGCCAAAGTCGGTTGTTATTGACCCCAGCTTTGACTGGGAGGGAGACACCCCCCCCAAGTATGGCTACTACCAGTCGGTGATTTATGAGGCGCATGTAAAGGGGTTCACCCAGATGCACCCGGAGATTCCGGAGGAAATCAGGGGGACCTATGCGGGTATTGCCCATCCGGCTACCATCAACTACCTGAAGGAACTGGGCGTCACGTCGCTGGAGTTGCTCCCGGTGCACCATTTTATCACTGACTGGTACCTGCAGGACAAAGGGCTCACCAATTATTGGGGCTATAACTCCATAGGTTTTTTTGCCCCAGATGTGCGGTACTCCAGCAGCGGTGTGCTGGGCCAGCAGGTCACCGAGTTCAAGAACATGGTGAAGGCCCTGCACAAAGCCGGCATTGAGGTGATTCTGGACGTGGTCTACAACCATACCGGAGAAGGCAACGAGAAAGGGCCAACCCTCTCCTTTAAAGGCGTAGACAACGCCTCTTACTACCGCCTGGTAGAAGAGGACAAACGGTACTACATGGACTACACCGGCACCGGCAACACGCTCAACGCCAACCTCCCCAGCGTGCTGCGCCTCATCATGGACAGCCTGCGCTACTGGATTCTGGAGATGCACGTAGACGGTTTCCGGTTTGACCTGGCCTCAGCGCTGGCCCGTGAGCTGCACGGGGTAGACAAGCTGAGCTCCTTCTTTGACATTATTCACCAGGACCCGGTGATCTCTCAGGTGAAGCTCATTGCCGAGCCGTGGGACGTGGGTGAGGGCGGCTACCAGGTAGGCAACTTCCCACCCGGCTGGACCGAGTGGAACGGCATGTACCGCGACTGCATGCGCGACTTCTGGCGCGGCGAGGAAAGCATGCTGGCCGAGTTTGCAAACCGCTTCACCGGATCATCTGATCTGTATTATGATGACTTCAGGAGGCCAACCGCCAGCATCAACTTCATTACCGCCCATGACGGGTTCACCCTGCATGACCTGGTGTCTTACAACGAGAAGCACAACGAGGCGAACGGCGAAGACAGCAAAGACGGTGATGACCACAACCGCTCCTGGAACTGCGGCGTGGAAGGCCCTACAGATGACCAATGGATCATTGACCTCCGGAACCGCCAGAAACGCAATTTTTTAGCCACTCTGTTTTTATCACAGGGCGTGCCCATGCTGGTGGCCGGTGATGAGATGAGCCGTACCCAGGGGGGCAACAACAACGCCTACTGCCAGGACAATGAGATCTCCTGGATTAACTGGCAGCAGGCAGACTCTTCTTTGATGGAGTTCACCAGAAAAATGATCCATTTCCGGAAGAACCACCCGGTTTTCCGCCGCAGGCGCTGGTTCAAGGGCCATGAGATTGAAGGGCTGGGGGTAGAGGACATTGCCTGGTTTTTACCCACCGGTGACACCATGTCTATGGAGCACTGGGATCAGGACCACGCCAAGTCGCTGGCCATTTACCTGAACGGGCGGGGCGTGCACACCCGCGGCCCAAAAGGCGAAATTTTAATAGATGACTCTTTCTACGTCATCTTCAATGCGTACCATGATTCACTGGAGTTTACCCTGCCCAATGAGAAGTACGGGAGCCAGTGGGAGGTAACCATTGACACCTTCCGGGATTTAGTGGAGCCGGAAAACCCTACTGTCTACAACGCCGGAGATACGTTTTTAGTAGAGGGCCGGTCAGTGCTGGTCTTGAAAAACCATGTGCATGAAACTGAAACAGAGGAGGCACCAGCCCATGAATAGCATCAACACAGGCAGACGCACGCTGGGGGTAAGCTTTCCTTCCGGCGGCCAGGCCGAAGTCTTGGTCTGGGCACCCAAAGCCGAGCTGGTGGAACTGACCCTAAATGAGGGCAACACCATTATCCCACTCAAGAAACAGGACTTGGGGTACTGGCATTTGGTGACGGGTGAAATTAAACCCGGCGACACCTATAAGTATAGAATAAACGAAGAACAGGAATACCCAGACCCGGCTTCGTTGTCCCAGCCCGAGAGTGTGCACGGTCCCTCACAGGCCGTAGACGTGGCCAGGTTCAAGTGGACGGATGACAATTGGCAAAACCTGCCGCTGGAAGACTATGTGCTGTATGAACTGCACGTGGGTACGTTCACAGAAGACGGTACGTTTGCCGGCTTGGAGGAGAAACTGGATTACCTGAAGGAGCTGGGCGTCAATGCCATTGAGATTATGCCCGTGGCGCAGTTCCCCGGTGACCGCAACTGGGGGTATGACGGGGTATTTCCCTTCGCTACGCAGAACAGCTATGGCGGGCCCAAAGGTCTGCAGAAGCTGGTAGACGCCTGCCACGCCAAAGGGCTGGCGGTGGTGCTGGACGTGGTGTACAACCACCTGGGCCCCGAAGGCAATTACCTGGGTGTGTACGGCCACTACTTCACTGACAAATACAACACCCCCTGGGGCCCGGCGCTCAACTTTGATGACGCCTGGTGCGACGGCGTGCGCCGCTATTTCACTGAGAACCTCCTGATGTGGTTCCGTGACTTCCACATTGACGCGGTGCGCATGGACGCCGTGCACGCCATCAAAGACTTCAGCCCCAACCACATTCTGCGGGAGATGAAGCAGCACGTGAACCAGCTCCTACAGGAGACCGGCCGCCCGCACTACATGATCGTAGAGCTGGACCTGAACGACACCCGCTTCATCAACCCCTTGGAAGAACAGGGCTATGGCATGGACGGCCAATGGATAGACGAGTTCCACCACGCCCTGCGCGTGACCATGACCGGCGAGCAAACCGGCTACTACTCAGACTTCAGTGGCATCAGTCACCTGGCCAAAGCCTACCGGGACGCCTACGTGTTCGATGGGCAATTCTCAGAGCACCGCAAAAAGACCTTCGGTATTAAAGCCGAAAACAACCCCGGAAAGCAGTTTGTGGTGTTTACCCAGAACCATGACCACGTGGGCAACCGCATGCTGGGCGAGCGCCTGGGCGAACTGGTAAGCTTTGAAATGCAGAAACTAGCCGCCGGGGCCGTCATTCTAAGTCCGTACCTGCCCATGCTCTGGATGGGCGAGGAGTACGCCGAGCCGCATCCGTTCCAGTACTTCGTGAGCCACACCGACCCGGATTTAGCAGAGGCCGTGCGCAAAGGCCGCAAAGCCGAGTTCGCCGACTTCCACGCCGAAGGCGAGGCTCCAGACCCCATGGCTGAGGAGACGTTCAACAACTCCAAATTGCAATGGGACTTGATAGGCAAAGAGCCGCACCAAACGCTGTTTAAGTACTACCAGACCCTGCTGCGCCTTCGCCGGGAACTGCCAGCCCTGAAGAACCTTGACCGCAAAGCTGTAGAGGCCGAAGCAGATGAGGCTACAAAGACATTGGTTCTGCGCCGCACCCATGAAGACCAGCAGGTGGTAGTCCTCATGAACTTCTCCCAGGAGCCGCAGCAAGTGACGGTGCAGTTAGGTGCCAAGCAGCTACAGTTGGTGCTAGATTCGGCTGCGCCCGAATGGAAAGGCCCCAAAGCCGCCGAAGCCACTGTGGCCGGTGGGGTAGAAGTAACCCTACAGCCAGAGAGTTTGGCGGTGTACAGCACCTCACCCCCCAGCCCCCTCTCCAACTGAGAGGGGGAGTCCCACTGACGCGTTTTCGGCCTGTTTTTAGAAAAACAGCTTAAAAACACACTGACAGCTTAAAAACACACTGTTAAAATAAAACATACATTGAAATAATCGTGCTGATACTCCCCCTTTGAAGGGGGCAGGGGGATGTTTACACAGGAGAGCACGCATTGCAGATAATTCCCCTCCTCGGAGGGGTAGGGGTGGGTTCAATGCGCCTGCCGCCGCATCGCCTCTTACTCAAAAGACCTCGCAGCGTCTTCCAGACCTGCGAGTGTCTGTGCCAACAGCAGGTTGCCAGAAGGAAACTCTCAGCTTACGGGTAATTGCACAGGCCGAAGCGGTAGCAACCTGATTGAACCCACCCCTTCCCCTCCCAAGAGGGGAGTTTCTGCACGAGTAAGAAAAGAGTAGCTCGTGTAAGGAATTAAAGAAGAGTTTCCATCTCAGTACCAACACCACATAAACCTAAAATCCTGTTTTCCACCTCTTTTCTGAAAAACAGGCCGAAAACAGAAACACATAAGCCCCTCTTTACGTGAGGGGTACAGCGGGTGACTCCATCCTGAGATCCACTCCATCAAAAGACAATACAAAATAGAACTATGCACAATCCTGTTGCCACGTACCGCTTGCAGTTTCACAAGGAATTTACCTTTGAAGCCTTTGAGCGCATCATACCATATTTACAGAAACTGGGGGTGAGTACCATTTATGCCTCGCCCATTTTTGCGGCCACCCCGGGCAGCACGCACGGCTATGACGGCACCAATCCGCACCGCATCAACCCGGAGATTGGCACCGAGGAACAGCTGAAAACGCTGGCTGGTTCTTTGAAAGAGCAGGGCATCAGCTGGCTGCAGGACATTGTGCCCAACCACATGGCGTTCCACCCCAACAACCCGTTTTTGATGGATGTTCTGGAGAAGGGACCGCTAAGTCTATATCATCAGTTCTTTGACATTAACTGGACCAGTTCGCTTTACCAGGGGCGGGTAATGGTGCCGTTTTTAGGCTCCAAGCTGGAGGAGGTTATTCAGAACAAGGAACTGCAAGTGGCCTTTGATGCGGTCCAGCAACGGCTGGTATTGAAATACTATGACAGCGCCTATCCGTTGAACCCTAAGTCTTATGAAGTCCTTCTGCGGGGCGAAGGAGAACCCAACCAAGCAATTGAACAGTTGCTGGAAAAACTGGACGAAGCCCACAAAGACGATGACCCGAAGGGCTTCTTCCTGAAGTGGGAAGAATTCCGGCAGCAGCTGGTGTCTTTGATGAAGAATGACACGGTGGCCTCCTCTGTTGAGGCGAGCTTGCGGGCGTTCAATGAAAATCCGGAGAAGCTGCAACAACTAGCCGAGCAGCAGATTTACCAGCTGTGCCACTGGCAGGAAACCGATTACCAAATCAACTTCAGGCGGTTCTTCACTGTGAACGGGCTCATCTGCCTGAACATACAGGACCCAGAGGTGTTCCATATTTACCACCAATACATCAAGCAGCTCTTAGATGAAGGAGTTTTCCAGGGCCTGCGAATTGACCACGTAGACGGCCTCTATGACCCAACCGGATATTTGCAACAGCTGCGGGAACTGGTAGGCGAGGGCACCTACATTGGCGTGGAGAAGATTCTGGAGCCGGGCGAACCCATGCCCAAGCAGTGGCCCATCCAAGGCAACACCGGCTATGATTTCTTGTCGTACGTGAATAACCTGTTTACCTATAAACCGGGGCAGGAGGCCTTTGATAAACTCTACCACCAGCTGGTAGGCGAGGGCGCGGCCGTGCACGACCAGATTCATGAGAAGAAAGCCTATATCCTCAATAACCACATGGGCGGGGAGCTGGAGAACTTGTACCAGCTGTTCCTGGAGCAGCGCCTGGTGGACGAGGAAGTGTTGAGCAGCGTGACGGGCGAGCAACTGAAAGCTGCCATTGGTGAGTTTCTGGTGCAGTGTCCGGTGTACAGGTATTATGGTAACCAGATGCCGTTGGACGGCGAGGAAGCCGAGGCGGTGCAAAACATCTTCAACAGCATAAGAGAGAGTAAACCCGAGTTAACGGGTGCGGTGGAGCTTTTGGAAAGAGCCATTCTGGGAGCTGCACCCGAAGGGGAAGATGACACGTACCTGCAGCGGTCCCAGCGGTTTTACCAGCGGCTCATGCAGTTTAGCGGCCCGCTCATGGCCAAAGGGGTGGAAGATACCATCATGTACACCTACAACCGCTTCATCGGGCATAACGAGGTAGGCGATGCGCCGGAGGCGTTTGGCGTAAGCCCAGAGGAGTTCCACCAGATTATGCAGGACCGCCAGCAGAATTGGCCGCTGTCAATTAACGGAACTTCTACCCATGACACCAAACGCGGCGAAGACGTGCGGGCGCGCCTGAACGTACTCACCGAAATAGCCGACTACTGGACCACCGCCGTGCAGGAATGGCGCGAACTGAACGCCGACCTGAAGCAGAACAATATGCCTGACGCCAACGACGAGTACCTCATCTACCAGACCTTGCTGGGCGCTTACCCCATGCCGGGGCAGGACGAGGACGACTTTGAGAACCGCGTGCAGGAATACATTCAGAAGGCGCTCCGCGAAGCGAAAGTCAACTCCAACTGGACCACACCCAACGAAGAATACGAGTCCGCGGCCAAAGCCTTCGCGGTGAAGTTGCTGGACAAGAGCCGTCCGTTTTGGAGCAGTTTTGAGAAATTCAGGTCAAAAACAACTGACTTTGGGATTGTGAACTCGTTGAGCCAAGTGCTATTGAAGTTTACCGCGCCGGGCGTGCCCGATGTGTACCAGGGCACCGAACTCTGGGACTTCAGCCTGGTGGACCCAGACAACCGCAGAGCGGTGGACTATGAGAAGCGGCAGGCCTGGCTGGAGGAACTGGACAGCATCGATTTGAGCAAGCTGGAAAACCTGTGGGAACACCTCTGGGTGAACCGCTATGACGCCCGCATTAAACTCTGGCTCACCCGCACCCTGTTCACTGAGCGCAAGAACAACGCTGACCTCTTCGCCAAAGGCGAGTATCTGCCGCTGGAAGTAGAAGGCGAAAGCAAAGACCACGTGCTGGCCTTCGCGCGTAAACACCTGCACACCTGGTATATTGTTGCGGTGCCCTTGCATTTAGCCGCTTTAGCGAAAGAGCTGGGCGTGGAAACACTGGAGCAAATAGACTGGAAAGACACCAAAGTCATTCTGCCTAAAGAGGCGCCTAAAGATTGGCAAGACACGCTGGTGCGCAGCAACGGCAGCTACGCGCATGAGTTGAGCGTGGGCGACCTGTTTGGGATATTCCCGCTGGCCTTGCTCAAGCTTAGAGCCAAGAATGAGCGCGGGGCGGGTATTCTGCTGCACATCAGTTCATTAACCTCACCGTTCGGGATTGGGGATATGGGGCCGGAGGCGCGGAACTTCGCCAACTTCCTGCAGGCCAGCAACCAGAAATATTGGCAGCTGCTGCCGCTCAACCCCATTGAGGCGGGGCAGGGCTATTCGCCGTACAGCTCCATCTCCAGCCGCGCGGGGAATCCGTTGCTCATTTCGCCGGAACTGCTGGCCAAGGAAGGACTGCTGAACGCAGAGGAACTGAGTCAATACCACCTTCCGCAGACGGGCAGCGTGGACTATGAGCAGGCCAAGCGCGTGAAAGACGAGCTGCTGGAGAAGGCCTGGCAAACGTTCAAGAACGGTGATTTCCCGGCGCTGCAACAGCAGTTTGTGGACTACTGCGGCACTGAGGCGGGCTGGCTTCATGACTTCGCGCTGTACGTGCTGCTCAAAGACCAGAACGGCGGCAGCGCGTGGTTCCAATGGGAAGAAAAATACAAGCAACGTGACCCCGAGGCGCTGGAACAGCTGGTGCAGGACCATGCCGAGGCCATTGAGAAAACCAAGTGGGTGCAGTTCATCTTCAACAAACAGTGGAAGCGCCTGCGCACTTACTGCAACAACCGTGGCATCCAGATGTTCGGGGATATGCCGTTCTACATAAGCTATGACAGCGTAGACGTGTGGGGGAACCGCGATATTTTTGCCGTGGACGAGGAAGGCAACATGACCGGCGTGGCGGGCGTACCACCCGATTCTTTCTCGGAGGATGGACAGCTCTGGGGCATGCCCGTGTTCAAGTGGGACGTGCTCAAAGAGCAGGGCTATGACTGGTGGATGGGCCGCCTGCGCAAGAACATGGAGCTCTATGACCTGGTGCGTCTGGACCACTTTAGGGCCTTCGCCGATTACTGGGAAGTGCCCGCGGGCGAGGAAACCGCCAAGAACGGCGAATGGAAACTAGGCCCCGGGGCCGATTTCTTCACCTTCGTGGAGAAGGAGCTGGGAAGCCTTCCGTTCATAGCCGAAGACCTGGGCGAAATCAACGACCTGGTGCTCAAGTTGCGCGATGATTTCAACCTGCCGGGCATGAAAATTCTGCAGTTCGCGTGGGGCGACGAAATGCCGCAGAACGACTACATGCCGCACAACTATGCCCGCAACTTCATTGCCTACACGGGCACCCATGACAACAACACCACGCTGGGCTGGTACCGCCAGGAAGGCAAACCGCACCACCAGCAGATTGAGCACTACGTGGGCCGTGAACTGAGCGAGCACGACATCTGGTGGGTGATGGCGCGCCTGGCCTACGCCTCTGTGGCCAAAACCGCAATTCTGCCCATGCAAGACGTGTTGGGCATTGACGAACAAGGCCGCATGAACACCCCCGGCCAAGGCCAAGGCAACTGGGGCTGGCGGTTAGTGCCGGGGCAGATTACCAAAGAAACCGAGAACCAGTTGAAGGAGTGGACTTGGTTGTATAATAGAGATTAGGAGGAAGAGGAGAGAGGAGTAAAGGCCGTGGGAGCGAAGCTTTCATGGCCTTTTTGTATATGACTAAAATTATGTTTATAATTAAAAAAATATACAAAACATATTAAAATATGAAAACCACAAAATCAACTGTATTTCCAACTTTAGATAATCATTCAATTGATATCTCTTTAACTTCAGCTGCTGAATTATATGCAGAGCCATCTGAATATCTAGAAGCCTTTAGTGGTATAAAGTTGAATCATATTAAGAGTCAAGTAGCTAGGATTCTTAATATGATAGGAAGGAATGGTATTTTTTCAGAGTATACAAAACATGATATAAGTCATATAGATAAGATGCTAAAAAGTTTAGACTGGATAATTCCAGAAGAAACTAAGGCTATTATGACTCCTGCTGATTGGTTAATGTTAGTTCTCTCAATCTACTTCCATGATTTAGGAATGTTAGTTACAAATGAAGAATTTGAAAAGAGGAGTACTTCAAGTGAATTTCTGCAATATGAGAAAAATGTTTATTCCGGTTTATACGGGTTAGACTACATGAAAAAAGTAGAAGCCTTGGATTCTGAAATAAAACCAAAGTTTCTTTATCAAGAGTTTGTAAGGAGCAAACATGCTGAAAGAATTAAATATTGGATTTTAGGAAGAAAAACAGATACACTAGGCGCCTGTGATAAAATAATCGGAGAAATAGATAATCTCCTTTCTCCTTTAGATGATAAGTTTAGAAAGGATTTAGCTTTAATTTGTGAGAGCCATCATTTGGATGATTTAAATGATTTTACAAAATATAAAAATGAATATAGATATGGTAATGATGATAAAGAGTCTGTAAACATACATTATTGTGCAATTATTTTAAGAACTGCAGACCTATTACATATCACATCTGATAGAACACCTAGTATTGAATTTAGATTAATTAATCCTTCTGATCCACTTAGTCAAGAGGAATGGTATAAGCAAATGGCTGTCAAAGCAGTAAGGCCTCAGGTTAAAAGGGATGAAAATAAAGTGCCAGATCCTTTATTACCTAAAGATACAATTGAAGTTACAGCATATTTTAAAGAAGCAAATCGCGCTAATGGTTTTTTTGGATTAATTTCTTATCTCTCATATGCTAAAAAACAATTACAAAGAAACTGTGAATGGGTAATTCAAGCCCAAAAGACACAGAATTCAAAATACTCATATCCATGGATAGATATTGATGAATCAAATATTGAGACAGAAGGTTTTGAGAAAAAGCTTTTTGAATTTAAACTTGATCAATCCAGGATTTTACAACTTTTAGTAGGTCATACCTTATACAATGATTCTACTGTTGTTTTAAGAGAATTGATTCAAAATTCAATTGATGCAGTTAGACTTCAATATTTAATTGATTTAAAGAATAATACAGGTTTAGATATAGGTAATATTTTTGTAAAATGGGATGATAGTGAAAGAACTCTTACAATAGAAGATACAGGAACCGGAATGACTCAAAAAATTATAGTTGAGCATTTATTAAAAGTTGGATCGTCAAGATACCAGTCAGAAGAATTCCAAAAAACTTTTCCTGAGTTCTCTCCTATAAGTAGATTTGGTATAGGAATTTTAACATGCTTTTTGATTGCAGATGATATAGAAATAATTACTTCAAGTAGTGATGAAGAATACGCTAAGAAATTGAGTGTTAGAAACGTTGATGGAAAATATTTGTTACAACATCTTAGCAAAGAAGAACTAAAGGAAGAACTTAGGAATCATGGAACATCAATTGCTTTAAAAGTCAGGCATGATGTAGATATGAAAGATATTGAAGAGAATATAAAGAAATGGATCCTTTTTCCGCCTTGTACAATTACGTTGGAGAAAAATGAAATAAAAAAGACAATAGGCTATTCACAACCGAAAGTTGCTCTTGAAACTTATTTAAAAGATGCAGGGTATGAGTTAGATAGTAAAAAAATTAAAGTTGTAGAAGTAGATTATGAAGGTATTACTTTAGCATATGCCTTGAGATATAATGATTTTTTTAGAGAATGGACTTTTTTGACAGGTGGTGTGAATGAAAAAAACAAGAATTCTTCACTTTATCCAATAGGGGTTTGTATTGAAGGGGTTAGAGTTGAATTCTCAAGCCCTGGATTTAATAATAGAAATATAATTTCTGTGGCAAATGCCACAGGAAAATCTGCTCCAAGTACAAATGTAGCAAGATCAAACTTTGAAATGTCTGAAGGTAAGGATTCCTTACTTGAAAAAATTTACTATTTATATGCTACTCATGTTAAAAATGAGATAGAAAATTTATACAAAGAACAAGGTTTTTCTTTGACTTGGGCAGCTCATGAAGCTAGTTTTATTCTTGGCCCTCTAATTAATAACGATGAAAGAGAAATTCAAAGAAAACCATTGCTTATGAAAGCATTGGGAGATACATCTGTTTTATTAGTTGAATCTGAATTAAATAGAGAATCTGTTTCTCCTAATTATGTACGTAACTTAAATTCCATATGGACTGTTGATTCCCATGTGTTTAAGTCTGCTGAAAGTTTGATAAAGGAAATACCCACTGCAAAATCAGTTTCAAACTTAGTAATGTCCCTTTATGGAAATGAAGGTTTGCTTATAGATGTAAAAGATAAAATTTTGTGTGGTTATAGTTCTTATAATAAGATGCATGATTATGCTTTGATGAATAAAATGGTTGATGTAATTAGAATTGATCATAACCAAAGACGTGTAGACTTAAGATGGAGCAATGTTGAAGAAAACTCTGAAAAGAAATGGTTAGAATTTGTTGTTGAACCAATGCATAGTAGACAGTTTGGAATTTTTGGTCGCTCTACTTCTAAAATATTTATTCAACTAGACGACTGTGATCTAGTGAATATTACGGATGAAATTGCAGTAAAATCAATGAAATATATATTTCTTTTTAAAGGAAATGAATTACACGATTATATAATAAAAACTTTAAAAGACTTTAATTTTGGAAACTCTGATGATGAAGAGGTTGCTTTAAAACGTTTTATGAATACTATAGCACTTCTTATAGAGTTGAAGGAGTCTAATAGACCAAACCTAGAGAAATTTTTAGAAGAAGTCTTCAAACAAGAAACAGGGATTGTGGATCAACCGCTAACACCTTCTGACTTTTTTGATAAAGTGAACAAAGAAGAGCTTTTTAAAATTTTAACAAAAACTAAATGGAATATATTTGATCCAATGGCATGGTCTAGGGACAATTTTCCTTTCTTTTATTTTTAATAAAATTTTTTTTTGGATTTTTTTTCTTTTTGACTTAATTGAATAATTACAATTACCTGTTATAGTTAATAATTATAATAATTTATGAACACTCCAAAGAAAAACATCTTCCTCCTCACCGTCCTGTTTTTGTTCACCATGACAGCAACGGTATTCGCCCAGGACGCACCCAAGCCGAAGGCCAGTCCGGCGCAAACGGCTACCGGGAAAGTAGGGGCCGCCAACATCACCATTGCGTACAGCAGTCCGGGGGTAAAAGGCCGTACCATCTGGGGCGAGCTGGTGCCGTATGGCAAGGCCTGGAGAGCGGGCGCCAATAAGGCCACGCTCTTCACCACCGACAAAGACATTAAAGTAGAAGGCAAAGCTTTGAAAGCCGGAACGTACAGCGTGTTCATGGTGCCGGGTGAGAAAGAATGGCAAATCATCTTCAACTCTGAGACGGGCCAAGGGGGCATCAAAGCGGGCGGAGTAGCCAACTTTGACCCCGCCAACAACATGCTCACCGTGAACGTGAAGCCTAAGAAAGCCGCCCAGATGAATGAGCGCCTAACCTATGACATCACCAACAAAGGCTTCTCATTAAAGTGGGAAAACCTGGAAGTGCCGGTGGCCATCAAGTAACCACGCCACTTATCGGGTAAAAAAGAGAGCGTCTGTTTTCGGCTTGTTTTTCATAAAACAGCCCGAAAACAGACGCTCTTTCTATGTCCAGTTCTAAGAGGCGGAACGGTCTTAACAACAGGCAGAAACCTCTGAAGTACATGGCCTCAACGGTACTTTCCCTCCAATTGCCTTGGCCAGGGTGGGAGCAGCCTTACTCCTGGTTGATCAATACACCCAGATACGCCAGGTAGAAAATCAGCAGAACCAAGCCTTCCCACCGGGCCAGCTGCCGCCCGCGGCCAATAAAGATGAAGAGGAACAGCAGGAGCCCCGCGGCTATGTTCACGGCTATATCTGTAAACGAGTTGGCGTTGACCGGAAGGGGAGTGACCACGGTAGAAATGCCCAAAATCAGGAAGATGTTGAAGATGTTGGAGCCTACCACGTTCCCAATGGCAATGTCTACGTTCCGTTTCCGGACCGCCACAATTGACGTGGCCAGCTCTGGCAGGGAGGTGCCCACAGATACCACCGTCAGGCCAATTATCCGTTCAGACAACCCGAAGGCCTGAGCCATGCTGGTGGCGCTGGTCACAATCAACCGGCCGCCAATGATGAGCCCGGCCAAACCCAGCGCCATGAACAGGATAGCCTTGAGGTAAGAGTAATTCAGCGTCTCGGTCTGTTCATCACCGGGGTTGTTCTGGGCGAGCTTGAGGTTGTACACCAGAAAAATCCCGAAGAACAGCAGCAGTAGTAATCCCTCGCCGCGGGTGATCACGTTGGCGGCGCTGCCGTCCAAGTACACATCATTGGCAATAATGAGCACCGCCACCGCCGCCAGCAAACTCAACGGGATCTCCAGCCACGTGGTATTGGTTTTCACAGTCAGCGGATAAATCACCGAGCTCACTCCCAGAATGGCCAGCACGTTAAAGATGTTACTCCCCAGCACGTTGCCCAGCACCATCTCGGTATTGTTGTTGAGGGCGGCAAAGAGGTTCACCACCAGTTCAGGGGCTGAGGTGCCAAACGCTACAATGGTCAGGCCAATGACAATGTTCGGGATACCCAGTTTCGCCGCCAGGCTAGACGCGGAGTCCACCAGTTTGTCGGCACCAAAGATGAGGGCTAGAAAGCCAGCCAGCAGCAAAAGAATGTTAATCATGGCTACACCATTAGGGTGGTTTCAGGAGGGACAGAAGATGTGTTTCCTGCGTACGTGTCTGAATCTAGGCAAACTTACCCTAAAAAAAGCAGCCTCCAAGCGCTTTTTGAAGTGAAGCGGTAGACCCTGGAGAGTTGTGGTGAAAAATTCCTTTCGGCCGCTGGCCGAAAACCCGGATTGGTACATGGCTGCAAAGGGAGGCGGCGCAGTGCATAGGAAACGGCAACTACCTCAGTACCCGCTGCTGGATCACAATTCCTGAAGCGCGCCAAAACCTATGGTGAAAGCGTCTGCTTGTGCCTTTGCGGTACTCCTGTTTTCGGGCTGTTTTTTGAAAAGTAGCCCCAAAACGCGGGCACCACGGCACGTATGGGCCATCGCTACGCTGCACCTCTAAATACCTGCCCCAATTGGTATGTGGTAAGGAGGGGAGTGAATTGACCCTACAACTGCCCCTGGAATACAAATCTAAAAGAGAGCCTTGAGATAAATTGTGTGGAACCACCCTTATCATCCCATTCCCCCTCCATACAGAAAATTCTCCTCCTGAGAGGGGTAGGATGGGTTCAACAGCTAATGACTTTCCTCTGGCCTCATTCAGAGTGAACCGCTTAGGCGGCCAAAGGCACCAGCTTCAGAGACGCAGCCAAACTAGAGACTCTTCCAGCCCAGGTTGCCGTAATAGGAGCCCACCGCCATGATGATGCAGGAAACAATCACGCCCAGGCTGGTGGCCAGAAATGCTTTTCTGCGCTCAATCTTAAGCACGTAGGCGGCAATGGTGCCCATGTACGCGCCGGTGCCGGGCAAGGGGATCATCACAAAGACCATCAGCCCCCAGAAGCCGTATTTCTCCACTTCGGCCCCCACGCCTTTCTTGGCCCGGCGCGAGAAATGCACTACGCCTTTGCGGTAGCGGCGGTTAGGCCACAGCTTGGCGCTGAAGGTGTCAATGAGCCACATGAGCAGCGGGAACACCAGCAGGTTGCCTGTCAGCCCCACCAGAAACGCCCAGCCCACGTGCAGGTCGTTCAGAACGGCATACGGAATGCCCGCCCTCGCCTCCCCAATGGGGGAAATACTCAGCAGAAAGGTATAAAGAATGATATCAAACATGGACGTGAAAACCGAAACCCAAAGTTCGGAAATTGCTTGATCTGTTGGTTACCGCAAGGCCAACTTTTCGCACAAGTTTCAGTAAGGGGAAGGTACTCACCCCAACCACAAGACGCGCCTATGGATTTTCTGTTACTCACCACCACTGAAATCAACCTTCAGACTATTCTGTCCCGCCTGTTGATCAGCACCGTGCTGGGCGGGTTGTTGGGCTGGGAGCGGGAGTCGCGGCGGCAACACGCCGGCCTGCGCACGCACATCATCATTTCAGTGGGGGCCTGTTTGCTCATGCTCATCTCGGTCTATATTCCGCAGACCTTCTCCAACTACACCAACGTTGACCCCGGCCGAATTGCCGCGCAGGTAGTCTCCGGCATTGGTTTTCTGGGGGCGGGGGCCATCTTCCGGTTGGGCACCAACACCCACGGCCTCACCACGGCGGCCACCATCTGGGCGGTGGCGGCGGTGGGGCTGAGTGTAGGGGTGGGCATGTATGGGGCCGCTGCCCTGGTAACGCTGCTGCTGCTCTTTGTGCTGGCTATCCTGGACAAGGTTGGGAAGCGGTTTTTTCTCAGCGGCTCCCTTAAAACCCTTAAGATCAGTTTCCAGTCGGTTAAGATTGAGACGGGCAAAATGTTCTCAATTCTGGAGAAGTACAAGATTACCACCAAGAACATCAGCCTGGTGCAGTCGCAGAACAAGCAGAACGCCAAGCTCCAGCTCTACGTCTTCGTGCCAGACAACCTCAACCTGAAAGACTTCTACAAAGACCTGAACGAACTCAAGAACGTAAACCAGATCTCGCTGGGCCACGCCACCTGATGCTACTGCAGGTGCGTCGCTGCCCTTGCCACTTCCCCTGCAAAAAATGCCCAGCCGCCGGGCCTCTACAATTCTTCCGGCTTCAGGGCAGGGTGCAGGAAAACCATGTAGGCTGCTGTAGGCAGAAAGTGGAAGGATGCTTTTGCTAGGTAAATGATCGTTAGCGAATGAGGCTGTTGAACGTTTTCCCGGTTTCTATGGTGACGGCCCCTGTCTGACTTGGGCAGGACGCAACCAAGGGCGTGTGTTTGCGTTTTGGGGCTACTTTTCCAAAAACAGCCCGGAAACAGAAGTGCAAATAGCTGAAAGCATAAGCAAACGTTTACGCCATCACCTGAACCTAAAAACTCTAATTAGCTACCCATACTAAAATGCTGTTGTAAAGTAAGATGCATGTATTAATCTGCCTTTTTACGAGAGGGGATGCCGGCCGCTGAAGTTTACATTTCAATAGGCAGGAGGCTTGGCGCGCATTGGGGAGTTTACCTTAGATACCGGTGGGCGTTTTTGGCCTGTTTTTCCAAAACTAGCCCGAAAACAGGAGCTGACTTCCCCAAAGAGATAAGAGCTAGTACTGCCTAACCGGGTAACTTTCGTATGGAAAGGGACGATTAACCTTTTGGCCATGATGCAAGAAACCCTTCGGCTCTTTGTAGCGGCGGCTTTGCCCCAAGATTTAAAAGAATACCTGGTGCAGGCGCGGCAGGCGTATGACGAGCCGGGCATACGGGCGGTGCCCACAGAGAACCTGCACCTCACGCTTTTCTTCCTGGGAAATGTAGCAGGGAGTGCCTTGGCACACATCCGCCAGACCTTGACGCAAGTGGCGCAACGCTATGAACCGTTTGTCCTGACCTTAGAGCAGGTAGAGCCAGTCCCGAAGCGAACAGCACCGCGCCTCATCTGGGCCCGCTTTGAACCTCACCCGGGTTTTACTCAGTTAAGCAGGGAACTCACACAATTGCTTTCGGCCACGCCGCCCAAACAGGAAAAGTTCATCCCGCACATCACCCTGTGCCGGTTCCGGAAAGACTTGCCAGTTCCTGCCCATCTGCCTTTGGTGACCCCGGACCAGAAAATGGTTTTCCCGGTGAACACTCTGGCGCTGTGGCAATCACAGCTCGCCTCGCCGCACCCGGTGTACACCATCATGGAGTCGTTCTGGTTGGGAGGGACGTAACAAGGTGATTCCTGTTTCCGGGCTGTTTTTGGGAAAACAGCCCAGAAACAGGTACAACCGCAAACACCCGCAGGTCCTCCAGTCGCTTTCATCCATTGCTGATTGGCAGTGGCGGATTGTTAAAGGAACTGAGGCTAGCTAACGTTTCGCCGGGAGCTGTAAAGAGTAAGCCATGCGTGCGACCTACCCTTTCCCCTCCAGGGAGGGGAGTGATCTGGAATGCGTGGGAGCAAGAGGCGTTTGACCGTAGATATGGCGCATGCGGGGATCAGAACGTGTCAACACCCGGACCTGCTGCCTGCGGATTTGCCATCCGCGGCGCCTGCAGATCAAACGTGTCGCCACGGGGGTTGCACATCCCCGTGTACTAGCTTCCGGATTGCAAATCCGGAAGAGCGCAATGGTGCAGAGACCAACAACCTGCAACAAGAAGGGAATTGATCAGCAATGCGTTCCCTCCTGTGTCAACATCCCCCTTCGCCCCCTTCAAAGGGGGAGTATTGGAGTGAGTTCTGGGTCCTGAGTCCTGAGTCTTGAGTCCTTCCTTTTTTCCTTAGGCAATTCAGTACGAATGA
>NZ_JACJIQ010000023.1:0-75213 GCF_014138425.1 Rufibacter ruber | reverse complement strand
AGGGCGCAGCACTGGCTTGCCCTGCATCTGCTAGCCTTTACAGCCTTGTTTATCCGAAAATTCAACCAAAATCAAAAACTCTAAACAGCTTCAATATTAAATAAAAGAAAAAGCAAAATGTTATGATGCATTAAGATTACATTTTAAAGAAGTGTTATAGCACACGAGCTGCACAGGAAAGCAGTTTTTGTATAAAGATTTAGTTATGAATCATATATCAAAGTGAAATTCCAAAAGAAAACCTTACTGCCTGAAAACAAATAATTTAGGATAGCTTGTAAAATAAAAATTAAATATAGAACTTTGCACTCCCGAAAAGAACCCTAGTGGGTTTAAGTATAAATTGTTTAAATAAAAAGTAGAATGCCTGGAATTATCGGTAAGAAAATCGGAATGACAAGCCTCTTCACACCTGAAGGGAAGAGCGTGGCCTGTACTTTGATTCAAGCAGGACCATGTGTAGTAACTCAGGTTAAAACACAAGAAACAGATGGCTATACAGCTGTTCAGCTTGGGTACGGAGAGAAGAAGGTTAAAAGAACTAGCAAAGCGCTAGCTGGACACTTTGCCAAAGCAAACACCACCGCTAAGAAAAAATTAGTGGAGTTTAGACTAGATGATGTAGCCTCCTACTCATTAGGTGATGAAGTTAACGTTGCTCTTTTTGAAGAAGGAGAGTTTGTGGATGTTGTGGGTACTTCAAAAGGGAAAGGCTTCCAAGGGGTAGTAAAACGCTATAACTTTGGTGGTGTTGGCGGCCAGACTCACGGTCAGCACAACAGAGCAAGGCACCCTGGTTCAATTGGAGCATGTTCATGGCCATCCAGAGTATTCAAGGGAATGCGTATGGCTGGAAGAATGGGCGGTGACCGTGTTAAAGTTCAGAACTTGCGCGTACTGCGCATTTTGCCAGAGCAAAACGTTTTAGTAGTGAGCGGTTCTATCCCGGGCGCTAAAAATTCATTTATTGTAGTTGAGAAATAAGATGGAGCTATCAGTTTTCAATAGTAAAGGTGAAGATACTGGAAGGAAAGTAGCCCTTCCGGAGTCGGTGTTCGGTATTGAGCCAAATGAGCACGCGATGTATCTGGATGTTAAACAATACTTAGCAAACCAACGCCAGGGAACACATAAATCTAAAGAGCGCAATGAAGTTGCAGGCTCTACTAAAAAGATCAAACGCCAAAAAGGTACCGGTGGCGCTAGAGCAGGTTCTTTAAAGTCACCAGTATTTGTTGGGGGAGGTCGTATTTTTGGGCCAAGACCAAGAAACTACAGCTTCAAGTTAAATAAGAAGTTGAAAGCGTTAGCAAGACTTTCTGCACTTTCTACTTTGGCAAAAGATGAGCGTCTGGTGTTAGTAGATAACATCACCATTGATACCCCTAAAACTAAAAGCTTCGCTAATATTCTTCAAAGCTTAAAGGTTGGAGAAAGAAAGACATTGGTTGTAACCAAAGAAGCGAATACAAATGTGGTTCTGTCTAGCAGAAACCTTCCTAAAGTAAAAGTAGCTACTCCTGGTGCTTTAACAACATATGATTTGTTGAATGCTGATAAGGTAGTTTGTTTAGAGGAATCTCTTTCTGTGTTTGAAGAAATTTACGCGAATAAATAATGAGTATCTTAAAAAGACCATTATTGACTGAAAAGCTTACCGCTTTGAATGAAGTAGGTAAATATGCTTTTGAAGTTGATAGAAAAGCAAATAAGATTGAGATCAAGAAAGCGATCCAATCCAGATACGGAGTTACAGTAGAGAAAATTTCTACTATGAGAACTCAAGGAAAACTTAAGTCCCGCAATACCAAATCTGGCGTTGTAACCGGACGTACAGCATCCTCTAAGAAGGCGATTGTTACTTTGAAAGAAGGGGAAGTAATCGATTTCTATAGCGGTATATAAGCAATAACTAGAATGGCATTAAAGAAACTAAGACCAACAACACCAGGTCAAAGATTTAGAATAGCGCCGGCCTTCACAGAAATTACGAAGAGCGAGCCGGAGAAATCTTTGTTGGCATCCAAGAAAAAATCTGGTGGACGCAACAACGCAGGTAAAATGACCATGCGCTACATTGGTGGCGGTCATAAAAAGAGATTCCGTATCATTGACTTTAAAAGATCTAAATACGGCGTTCCTGCAACTGTAAAGGCGATTGAATACGATCCCAATAGAACAGCACGTATTGCACTGTTGTACTATGCAGATGGTGAGAAAGCCTATATCATTGCACCAGCAGGCTTGGCTGTAGATGCAACCGTGGTGTCAGGACCAGGAGTAGCACCTGAGGTTGGAAACGCTTTACCTCTTTCTGATATTCCTTTAGGTACTATAGTTCATAATATTGAACTGGCACCCGGACAAGGAGCTGTATTAGCAAGAAGTGCTGGCTCTTATGCGCAGCTAGTTGCTCGTGAAGGCCGCTATGCAACCTTAAAATTACCTTCCGGTGAAATGAGAATGGTACTTGTAAACTGTATGGCTACAGTTGGTACTGTATCAAACGCTGACCATATGAACGTGAAGCTTGGAAAAGCAGGACGTAGCAGATGGTTGGGTATTAGACCAAGAGTGAGAGGTGTAGCCATGAACCCTGTAGATCACCCAATGGGAGGTGGTGAAGGTAAGTCATCTGGAGGTCACCCAAGATCACGTAAAGGTCTTTACGCTAAAGGTCAGAAGACTAGGAATAAAAATAAATTTTCTGAGAACCTGATTGTTAATAGAAGGAAAAAATAACTAATGGCAAGATCATTAAAAAAAGGGCCTTATATTGACTACAGGCTCGATAGAAAAGTGCAGACAATGGATGAGTCTGGAAAGAAAGCAGTGATCAAAACATGGTCACGTCGTTCTATGATTTCTCCAGATTTTGTTGGTCATACCTTTGCAGTGCACAATGGGAATAAATTCATTCCAGTGTATGTAACGGAGAACATGGTAGGCCATAAGTTAGGTGAATTTGCACCTACCAGAAACTTCAGAGGCCACATTGCTAAGAAAGATAAAGGTAAAAGATAATGGAAGCGGTTGCTAAATTAAATAATGTACCTAGCTCACCACGTAAGATGAGATTGGTAGCGAACTTGATTCGCGGTAAAAGTGTTACCCGCGCATTAGGTTTATTGAAATTTGAAGCGAATGCCGGCGCTCCTAAATTGGAGAAACTTCTTTTATCTGCTTTATCAAACTGGCAAGCAGCTAATGAAGATGCCCGCATTGAAGATGCTAATCTGTATATTAAAGAGATTAGAGTAGATGAAGGAAAGATGCTGAAGCGTTTGCGGCCTGCTCCTCAGGGGCGTGGTCACAGAATCAGAAAAAGATCTAACCACGTAACCCTTGTGATTGATTCTAAAGTGGAAGCGGAGCCAGTTGAAACATCTACCTCTAACGAAGCCAAATAGTTAAAATGGGACAAAAAGTTAATCCAGTAGGCCTAAGACTAGGTATTGTTAAAGGCTGGGACTCTAATTGGTTCGGAGGGAAGGATTTCGCTGACAAGCTGATTGAAGACGAAAAGATCCGTAAATACATTCTAGCCCGTATCCCAAAAGGAGGTATTTCAAAAATCATTATTGAGAGAACTCTTAAAAGAATCACTATTACTATCAATACTGCCCGCCCAGGTGTGGTGATTGGTAAAGGTGGTCAAGAGGTTGATAAGATAAAAGAAGAGCTAAAGAAGATCACTAGCAAAGATGTTCAGATTAACATATTTGAAATTAAGCGTCCGGAACTGGATGCTAAATTGGTAGGTGAATCAGTAGCTCAGCAATTACAGGCGCGTATCTCTTTTAGGAGAGCTATGAAACAAGCCATTGCTTCTGCGATCAGAGTGGGTGCTGAAGGTATTAAAATCCAGGTTTCAGGCCGTTTAGGTGGGGCTGAGATGGCACGTACTGAGCATTACAAAGAAGGTCGTACTCCTTTACATACCCTAAGAGCTGATATAGACTATGCTTTATCAGAAGCACAAACTGTTTATGGTAAGCTAGGTATCAAAGTGTGGATCTTCAAAGGAGAAGTTTTCGGTAAGCGTGATTTATCTCCTAATGCTGGTCAGCAGAGTGGTGGTTCTTCTTCAGCTCCTCGTAACGAAAGAGGTGAAAGAGGTAACGACCGTGGCGACCGTAGAGACAGCCGCAAGCGTCCAGCTGATGCCAACCAAAAGCGCGGAGGCAAGCGCAAGTAGTTGTTAAACCTTTAGGTATTAATTGAAATGTTACAGCCAAAACGGACTAAATATAGAAAGATGCAAAAAGGCCGCGTTCACGGTCTTGCGCACAGAGGGAGTACTATCTCCTTTGGGTCTTTCGCCATCAAATCATTAGAAGCCTCTTGGATCACCAGCCGTCAGATTGAAGCAGCTCGTATTGCAATGACACGTGCTATGAAACGGGAAGGTCAAGTTTGGATTCGTATTTTCCCTGATAAGCCTATCACAAAAAAGCCTGCAGAGGTTCGTATGGGTAAGGGTAAAGGATCTCCTGAGTACTGGGTAGCCGTAGTGAAACCAGGTACTATTATGTTTGAATCTGACGGAGTGTCGCTAGAAGTAGCTCAAGAGTCTTTACGACTGGCTGCTCAAAAGCTACCAGTTAGAACAAAATTTGTTGTACGTAGAGATTACGTTGAGAAATAGTCATGAAGCAATCAGAAATCAAAGCTCTTTCACTTAATGAAGTGAAAGAGCAACTCAACATAGAGAGAAACAATTTAGTGAACCTAAAGTTCGCCCATGCTATTTCTCCTCTTGAGAATCCTTCCAGAATTAAGCATACAAGAAAAACCATCGCCAGGCTAGAGACGCAGTTGCGGTCTTTAGAGCTCAATGGCTAATATTTGAAACCATGGAGACGAGAAATCTAAGAAAAGAAAAAACTGGACGCGTGGTAAGTAACAAGATGGATAAATCCATCACTGTTATGGTTGAAAGCAAAATGAAACACCCAATCTATGGGAAATTTGTTTCTAAGTCCAAAAAGTTTATGGCTCATGATGAGAATAATGAGTGCGGTATTGGTGATACCGTACGCATTATGGAAACTCGGCCAATGAGCAAGAACAAATGCTGGCGCTTAATTGAAATTGTAGAAAGAGCTAAATAATATGATACAACAAGAATCAAGACTTACTGTTGCTGATAACAGCGGAGCAAAAGAGGTTCTGTGCATCCGGGTATTGGGTGGTACAGGAAAAAAATATGCCTCTGTTGGTGATAAAATTGTTGTTACCGTAAAATCTGCTCTTTCCTCAGGAAACGTAAAAAAGGGAACTGTTCACAAAGCTGTGATCGTTCGCACTAAGAAAGAGGTTCGTCGTAAAGATGGATCATATATTCGTTTTGATGATAATGCTGCGGTGTTATTGAACAACAACGATGAGCCACGTGGTACGCGCATCTTTGGGCCTGTTGCCCGTGAATTACGCGAAAGACAGTTTATGAAAATTGTTTCTTTGGCTCCTGAAGTATTATAAACACGAGAAGAGAAAACAAGATGTCAAAGCATAAACTTCATGTGAAGAAAGGTGACACTGTTAAAGTGATCGCGGGTGATGATAAAGGTAAAACTGGAACAGTGACCTCTGTTTTAACTGATAAGCAGAAGGTGGTTGTAGAAGGACTTAACCTGGTATCTAAGCACCAAAAGCCCAGCGCTAAAAATCCTAGCGGTGGTATCGTTAAATTGGAAGCTCCTATCCATGCCAGTAATGTAATGTTAGTAGAGCCTTCTACTAATGTAGCAACTAGATCAGGTAAGAAGCTTAACAATGATGGTAAGCTACAACGTTATTCCAAAAAAACTGGAAACTTAATCTAAGATGGCGGCTAGACTTAAAGAGAAATATACAAAAGAAATTACGCCTGCATTGAAAGAGAAATTTCAATACAAGAGCATAATGCAAGTTCCCAAAATCACCAAAATCAGCATTAACAGAGGTATTGGTAATGCTGTTGCTGATAAGAAGCTGGTTGATATTGGAGTTGATGAATTAACCATCATTGCAGGTCAGAAGGCGGTACAAACCAAAGCCAAGAACTCTATCTCTAACTTTAAGTTGAGAGAGGGTATGCCCATTGGTGCCCGCGTTACATTGCGCGGAGAGAAGATGTATGAGTTCTTAGATCGTTTGGTGACCATTGCACTTCCACGTGTACGTGACTTCAAAGGTATCAGCGACAAAGGTTTTGATGGACGTGGTAACTATACTCTTGGGGTAAAAGAACAAATCATCTTCCCTGAGATCAGCATTGATAAAATCAAATCAATTGCTGGTATGGACATCACTTTTGTGACTACAGCTACAACAGATGAGGAGAGCCTTGAATTGTTGAAAGCTTTTGGTTTACCGTTCGCTAACTTAAAGAAATAACAAAATGGCTAAAGAATCAGCGAAAGCAAGAGAGCTTAAAAGACAAAAATTGGTTGCTAAATATGCAGCTAAAAGAGCTCAATTAAAAGCTGCTGGCGATTATGAAGCTCTAGATAAATTGCCCAAAGACGCTTCTCCTGTTCGGTTGCACAACAGATGCAAATTAACCGGCAGACCAAGAGGCTATATGAGAAAGTTTGGCATCTCTCGCGTTACATTTAGAGAGATGGCTTCTGCCGGCAAGATTCCTGGGGTAACGAAGGCTAGTTGGTAATTATTACTCCTACCATTATTATAGTTAGGAAAACATTAGTATCTTTGCGGCTCCTTAAAAAGAGCGGAATCTAAAAATATAGTCTAATGCATTCAGATCCGATAGCAGATTATTTAACTAGACTACGGAATGCCATCAAGGCAAATCACCGTGTAGTTGAAATTCCGGCTAGCAAAATAAAAAAGGAATTAACCAAGGTTCTCTACGAGAAAGGTTATATCCAAAGTTACAAGTTCGATGATAGCTCAGTTCAAGGCACCATTAAAATAGCTTTGAAGTATGATCCAGCTACAAAGCAGTCTGCTATCGTGAAACTTGAAAGAGTTAGTAAGCCGGGACTCCGTAAGTACGTGCATTTTGATGAGATGCCACGTGTATTGAATGGCTATGGTGTAGCCATCTTAAGCACCTCAAAGGGTGTTATCACTGACAAAGAGGCCAAAGGTCTTAATGTAGGTGGTGAAGTGTTATGTTACGTGTATTAATTTAAGTAGAAATGTCACGGATAGGAAAACTGCCCATCACTCTCCCACAAGGTGTTGAGGTGACGGTAAACCAGGAGAACTTGGTAACAGTGAAAGGTCCTAAAGGAACACTTTCTTCTCAAGTTGATACTGACATACAAGTTGCAATAGAGGATGGAGTATTAACTGTTTCTCGCCCAACAGAACAAAAAAGACATAAAGCCCTTCATGGTCTTTACCGTGCAATTATCAACAACATGGTGGTTGGAGTTAGCACTGGTTATAAGTTGTCTTTGGAGCTGGTAGGTGTGGGTTATAAGGCTACAACTCAAGGACAGAACCTTGAGCTTGCTTTAGGGTACTCTCACAATATCTATGTAGCTCTTCCTGAAGAAATTTCTGCCACTGCGGTGACAGAAAAAGGTAAAGCTCCTGTTATTACCTTAGAAGGTATAGATAAGCAGTTGATAGGACAAGTTGCTGCTAAAATCCGCTCATTACGTAAAGTTGAGCCTTATAAAGGCAAAGGTATTCGTTTCGTGGGTGAGGTTGTTAGAAGAAAAGCTGGTAAAACTGCTTCTAAATAAGTAAGAAAATGGCATTCGATAAAGCAAAAAGAAGACTGAGAATCCGTCGTAGCATCCGTAACAAGGTGTCGGGAACAGCTCAGCGTCCACGTCTGTCTGTCTTCAGAAGCAATAAATTTATTTATGCTCAGCTGATTGATGATGTGCAAGGTATAACATTAGCAAGTTCTTCATCTGCTGCTATTGAAGGAGCAACAGCTTCAAATAAAAGCGAGTCTTCTACTTCAGTAGGTCGTGATATTGCAGCTAAAGCTTTGGAAAAAGGTATCACCGAAGTAGTTTTTGACAGAGGTGGATACTTATACCATGGCAGAGTTAAATCATTAGCAGAAGGGGCTCGTGAAGCGGGTCTTAAATTCTAAGAACATGTCTAAATTAAATATCAAAAACGTTAAGGCGAGCGACATAGAGCTGAAAGAGCGTGTGGTAGCCATTAACCGTGTAGCCAAAGTGGTAAAAGGTGGTAGAAGATTCAGCTTTTCTGCCATTGTGGTTGTAGGTGATGGTAATGGCGTTGTGGGGTACGGCTTAGGAAAAGCAAACGAAGTGACAGATGCTATTGCAAAGGGTATTGATGATGCTAAGAAAAACTTAGTACGTGTTCCTTTGTTCAAGCACACTGTGCCTCACCAGATGGAGGGTAAATTCTCCGGTGGTTTTGTATTGATCAAGCCAGCTGCTGCCGGTACCGGTGTAATTGCTGGTGGTGCAATGCGTGCAGTTTTTGAAAGTGCTGGAATCAAAGATGTTTTGGCTAAGTCAAAAGGATCATCTAACCCTCACAACGTGGTTAAAGCTACCTTTGATGCTCTTTCTAAAATGCGTGATCCATTGGTGGTTGCTCAGCAGCGTGGAATTAGTCTTCAACGTGTATTCAACGGGTAATTATGGCAAGTGTAGAAATCACTCAGATAAAAAGTATTATTGATCGTCCGGAGAGACAAAAGCTCACAATGAAAGCTTTAGGTCTTGGTAAGATCAATAAAACTGTCACGAAAGAAATGACTCCTCAGATTGCGGGGATGATTAACCGAGTACAACATTTAGTATCGATTAAGGAGGTCTAAAATGAACTTAAGTAATTTAAAGCCTGCTGAAGGTTCAACTAAGAACCGGAAGAGAATTGGTCGTGGTACCGGTTCTGGTAGAGGAGGAACCTCCACCCGTGGTCATAAAGGAGCTAAATCACGCTCAGGATATTCATCTAAAGCTGGTTTTGAAGGTGGTCAGATGCCATTAGTACGCCGTGTACCTAAATTCGGTTTTAAAAATATTAACCGGGTTGAATACACTGCAGTAAACCTTGATGTTCTTCAGAGCCTGGCATCTAAATCTGGTGCTTCTGTTATTGACTTTGCTGTTTTACGTGAGAACGGATTGGCTTCAAAGAATGATAACATCAAAGTTTTAGGAAGAGGCGAATTAACAACTGCTATTGAGGTTCACGCGCATGCGTTTTCACAAACTGCAGTTGAAGCAATTGAAAAAGCAGGCGGCAAGGTTGTGACTCTGTAACAGATGAAGAAGCTGATTACTACGATTAAGAATATTTTTGCGATTGAAGATTTGCGAGTACGAATCCTAAATACTTTAGGATTCATCGCAATTTTCAGATTAGGTTCCTATGTGGTACTTCCTGGAATTGATCCCAATCAATTGAAAGGTGGTGCCCAGGGGATTTTAGGTTTATTAGATGCCTTTTTAGGTGGAGCATTTAGCAATGCTTCCATTTTTGCATTGGGTATCATGCCTTATATTTCTGCTTCCATCGTTTTACAGCTTCTAACCATTGCAGTTCCTTATTTTCAGAAATTGCAGAAGGAGGGTGAGTCTGGTCGTAAGAAAATCAACCAATACACAAGGGTATTGACTATTGCTATTACTCTTGCTCAATCAGTTGGTTTTCTGGCAACCATCAATGCAGATGCAATAGATCCGTCTGTTGCTGGTCCTCTCTTCACTATTTCTTCCATGATCATCTTAACGGCAGGCACTATGTTCTGTATGTGGTTAGGGGAGAAGATTACAGATAAAGGTATTGGAAATGGTATCTCCATGTTAATCATGATAGGTATTGTTTCTAGGCTCCCTGGCGCATTAGTGGGTGAAGCCCTCGCATTAGGTTTAGGACGAGCACTTATCTTTATTATTGAGTTGCTAGTTCTTTTCTTCGTAGTCATGGGTGTAGTAATGCTAACCCAGGCTATCAGAAGAATTCCAGTGCAATATGCAAAACAAGTAGGTGGGAGCGCTTCTCTACAGGCTGGTCAGAGACAGTTTATCCCTTTGAAAGTTAATGCTGCTGGTGTAATGCCTATTATCTTTGCTCAATCTTTAATGTTCCTTCCGGGCATGATTGCCTCATTCTGGAGAAATGAAAGTGATTTGGCAAATGAAATAGGTAATGTCTTTTCAGATTATACCTCTTGGCAGTATAACCTCTCTTTTGCAGTTTTAATTATTGTTTTCACCTTCTTTTATACTGCTATCAGTGTTAATCCTAATCAGATAGCAGATGATTTGAAAAGAGGTGGGGGCTTTGTTCCGGGAGTTAAACCCGGGTTGGCTACTTCTGAATACATTGATGAAGTTCTTACTCGTATTACGTTCCCAGGTGCATTATTCTTAGCTATTATTGCTATTCTTCCTTCTATTGCTATGCTGTTCGGGATTACCCGAGAATTTGCTGCATTCTTTGGTGGTACCTCACTTATCATCTTGGTTGGAGTTGTTCTTGATACTTTGAATCAGATCGAAAGTTACCTGTTAATGCGTCATTATGACGGCATGATGAAATCTGGCCAACTGAGAGGTAGATCAAAGAACATACCGGTAGCTTCTTAAGGAATGATAATATATAAGACCGAAGAAGAAATCGAGCTTATTAAACAAAGTGCTAACATCCTCAGCAAGGTGCATGGTGAAATTGCCAAGCATGTTGTTGAGGGTGTTACAACCTTGAAGTTAGATGCCGTTGCCGAAGAGTTCATAAGAGACAATGGAGGCTCTCCTTCCTTCAAAGGTTACAATGGGTTTAAGCATAGTCTTTGTATTAGCTTAAATTCTGCAGTAGTACATGGTATCCCTGGTAATTATTCTCTGCAATCTGGAGATGTAGTATCTATAGATTGCGGAGTTTTTTTTCAAGGCTTCCATAGTGACAGCGCTTACACCCATGCTGTAGGGGAAGTAAGTCCTGAAGTAAGAGATTTGCTCCTTCATACCAAGGAGTCTTTATATAAAGGTATAGAATGGGCAGTTGCCGGAGCCAGAATTGGTGACATAGGGTATGCTGTTCAATCTCATGTGGAACAATTTGGCTATGGTGTTGTCCGGGAATTAGTAGGACATGGCTTGGGCCGGAACCTTCATGAGAGCCCTGAGGTTCCTAACTATGGCAAAAGAGGCCAGGGGATGAAGCTTCAGGAAGGCTTAGTACTTGCCATTGAACCTATGGTGAATTTAGGTTCCAGACATGTTGTTCAAGAAGAAGATGGCTGGACCATTAGAACCAGAGATAAAAAACCATCTGCGCATTTTGAACATACAGTGGTGGTGAGAAAAGGCAAAGCAGAGATTTTAACTACTTTTGATTACATAGATAACGCACTGAATTAATACATGGCTAAACAGTCTTCCATCGAACAAGACGGTACCATCATTGAGGCACTATCCAATGCAATGTTCCGGGTTGAATTAGAAAATGGCCATCAAGTTATCGCTCATATTTCTGGGAAAATGCGGATGCACTACATCAAGATTCTTCCTGGAGACAGAGTGAAATTAGAAATGTCTCCTTACGACCTTAGTAAAGGCAGAATAGTTTACCGTTACAAATAAACAGATGAAAGTAAAAGCGTCAGTTAAGAAACGCAGTGAAGACTGCAAAGTGATCAGACGTAAAGGCAAGCTTTACGTGATCAACAAGAAAAATCCACGTTATAAACAAAGACAAGGTTAATTTTTTAAAACATGGCTAGAATAGCAGGAGTTGATATTCCAGATAACAAAAGAGGCGAAATCGCTTTGACGTACATCTACGGCATTGGCCGTAAGTTGTCACAGTCTATTTTGGTGAAGGCTGGGGTGGATCTTGACAAGAAAGTAAAGGATTGGACGGAGGAAGAAGCCGGAGAAATTCGTAATGTAATTGCTTCTGAGCACAAAGTAGAAGGTGTTCTTCGTTCTGAGGTTCAGCTACACATCAAGCGTCTGATGGACATTGGTAGCTACCGCGGTTTACGTCACAGAAAAGGTTTACCAGTTAGAGGTCAGAGAACCAAAAATAACTCTAGAACCAGAAAAGGTAAGCGTAAGACTGTTGCAAACAAGAAGAAGGCATCTAAATAATTAAACGACAATGGCTCAGAAAAGAAAAGATAAAGCCAAGAAGCGCGTGGTTGTGGTGGAGCCTGTTGGTCAGGTACACATCAAAGCTTCTTTTAACAATATTATTATCTCTGTTACCAACATCAACGGCCAAGTTATCTCTTGGGCTTCTGCTGGTAAAATGGGTTTTAAAGGGTCTAAGAAAAATACTCCTTATGCAGCTCAGATGGCTGCCGCAGACTGCGGTAAAGTAGCTTATGAGGCTGGCTTGAGAAAGGCTGAAGTGTTTGTAAAAGGCCCAGGAGCTGGACGTGAGTCAGCTATCCGGACTATGCAAAATGTTGGAATTGAAATTACCTCTATCAAGGATGTAACGCCACTTCCACACAACGGTTGCCGCCCTCCAAAGCGCAGAAGAGTTTAAGGATCTTATTTAGTATTAGAAATGGCAAGATATACAGGCCCTAAGAGTAAAATCTCTAGAAGATACAATGAACCAATTTTTGGACCAAGCAAAGCGCTAGCTAAGAAAGCGTATGGTCCTGGCCAACATGGCCGTGGTCGTAGAAAAAAGCAATCTGAATATGCAATCCAGTTAATGGAAAAGCAGAAGGCTAAATACATCTATGGTGTATTAGAGCGTCAGTTCGCTAATTTGTTTGACAAAGCTGCCCGTAAAACAGGTATCACTGGTGAGAACTTACTGGCTTTATTGGAAGCAAGACTAGACAACACGGTGTATCGTTTAGGTATTGCTCCTACCAGACGTGCCGCCCGTCAATTAGTAAATCACAATCACATTCAAGTAAATGGTGGCGTTGTGAATATCGCCTCCTATACCCTTCGCCCTGGCGATGTGGTGAGTGTGCGTGAGAAATCTAAATCATTAGAAGCTATTACTACCAGTTTAGCTGGTCGTAATGCTCGTCAATTCACTTGGTTGGAGTGGGATGGTAGCCAAATGGCTGGTAAATTCATCTCGAATCCACAGCGTGATCAGATCCCTGAGAAAATTCAGGAGCAGCTGATTGTCGAGCTTTACTCTAAGTAATAAGTTCTAAGTAAGTGTCAACCTTAAACCAGCAATCATGTCAATATTAGCCTTTCAAATGCCAGAGAAAGTCGTGATGGAGAAATCCGATGACTTTAATGGGCAGTTTGAATTTAAGCCGCTAGAAAAGGGCTATGGTGTTACCATTGGGAATGCGTTGAGAAGAATCCTTCTCTCCTCATTGGAGGGCTATGCCATCTCCAGCATCCGTATTCCTAGTGTGCTCCATGAGTTCTCTACCATTGAAGGTGTGGTTGAAGATGTCTCTGAAATTATCCTGAACCTGAAAATGGTTCGGTTCAAGAAAATTGGTGACTTGGTTGATGATAAAATCACCGTTAGCATCAGCAAGCAAGATACCTTCACTGCCGGTGACATCAATAAATTCTCTGGTTCATTTCAAGTATTGAACCCTGATCTGGTGATTTGTCACTTAGATCCAGAGGCTTCTTTTGAAATTGAATTGACTATTCAGAAAGGCCGTGGTTACGTGCCGGCTGAAGAGAATAAACCAGCAGATCAGGTTTTTGGTCAGATCGCTATTGATGCTATCTTCACTCCAGTTAAAAATGTGAAGTTCAGTGTTGAGAATACCCGCGTTGAGCAGAAAACTGACTACGAGCGTCTTTTGCTTGAGATTTCTACAGATGGTTCTATCCATCCTGAAGATGCTTTGAAAGGTGCTGCCAATATCTTGATTCAGCATTTTATGCTTTTCTCTGATAACACCATGACTTTTGAGACCGTGAAGCCTGAAGAGGAAGAAGCTGTTGATGAGGAAATGCTGCACATGAGAAAAGTTCTGAAGACTCCTTTGCATGACATGGATCTTTCAGTTCGGGCATACAACTGCTTAAAAGCAGCTGATATCAGAACGTTAGGAGATCTGGTGCAATTAGATCTTTCTGACATGATGAAATTCCGTAACTTTGGTAAGAAATCTTTGACTGAGTTAGAGAACCTGGTTTCTGAGAAAGGCCTTAGCTTCGGGATGGACATCTCCAAGTACAAGTTAGAAGAAGATTAGTAATCTACGGCATAATTCCCGATCCCGACAGGTTGATCGACGGTATGCACGTGCACAATTAAAATAATGAGACACGGTAAAAAAATTAACCACTTAGGAAGAACTGCCGCCCACCGTGCTGCTTTGCTTTCTAACATGGCTTCATCCCTGATTCTTCACAAGCGTTTAGCAACTACTGTTGCCAAAGCGAAGGCCCTCCGTAAATACGTAGAGCCGTTGTTGACAAAATCTAAAAGCGATACTACACACTCTCGTCGTACTGTTTTTGCTTACCTGCAAAACAAAGAGTCTGTAAAAGAGCTTTTTGATGGGGTAGCCTCTAAAATTGCTAATCGTCCCGGCGGATACACCCGTATCCTTAAAACTGGAACTCGTCTTGGTGATAACGCAGAAATGTGTATCATTGAGCTGGTAGATTACAACGAAGACATGCTCACTACCACCGGTACAGCCGCCGCTGGTAAAGCAAAAACCAGACGTCGTTCTTCAGGTAAGAAAAGCACCGCTGCTGACACTGCGTCAGACGCTGCTGCTACTGCAGCCACAGAAGAAACTCCTGCTGCTTCTGCTGATTCAACTGAAACTAAATCAGAAGAATAACAAAAATGCAGTAATAATTGAAAAGGGATACGATATTAATCGTATCCCTTTTTTATTTTTGCCACATACTTATTTCGAATGAAGATTCACACGACAACTGATGCAGTATTGGTGCTGGAAGACGGCACTGTGTTCCATGGCAAAAGCCTGGGGAAAATAGGAACCACCGGCGGTGAGGTCTGTTTCAATACAGGAATGACCGGTTATCAGGAAATCTTTACTGATCCTTCCTATTATGGTCAGATTGTGATTACCACGGTTTCACATGTAGGCAATTATGGGGTACAACCTGAAGAGGTTGAATCTGGCCAAATTCAGATCAAAGGGTTGGTGTGTAAAGAGTTCTCGCAACATTTCTCCCGCAAAACCGCAGAAGGCTCTTTGCAAGAGTACTTTGAAAAAGCCGGCATTGTGGGCATTTGTGAAATTGATACCAGAGAACTGGTACGTCACGTACGGGACAAGGGAGCTATGAATGCCATTATCTCCTCTGAAACCACAGATGTTGAGACTTTAACGTCACAGTTGGCTGCTGTTCCATCTATGCATGGGTTAGAACTCTCCTCAAAAGTGACTACGCCGCAACAATATGACCTTCATGTCAATGACACCAGGTTTAAAGTGGCGGTGCTTGATCTTGGGGTGAAACGCAATATCTTGAATAACTTAACCAGCCGTGGGTGCGAGTGCCGGGTTTTCCCTTATGGGACCACCTTTGAGGAAATGGAACAGTGGGGGCCAGACGGCTACTTTATCTCCAACGGCCCTGGTGACCCCGCAGTGACCACAGAAGCCGTTAAGAGTGTTGAGAAGATCCTGGCCGAAGAAAAACCAATGTTCGGGATCTGCATGGGGCATCAAATCTTAGCCCAGGCCAACGGTATTCCTACCTACAAGATGCACAACGGGCACCGGGGGTTAAACCATCCGGTTAAGAACCTGATCACAGGCAGAAGCGAAATTACGTCCCAGAACCACGGCTTTGCTGTTGACCCGGAGGCGGTGAAGAACAACCCCAATGTGGAGGTAACCCACATCAACCTCAATGATAACACGGTAGAGGGAATCCGGATCAAAAACAAACCCGCTTTCTCTGTGCAGTACCACCCAGAGTCTTCTCCCGGGCCGCATGATTCAGAATACCTGTTTGATCTGTTTGTTGAGATGCTGGAGAAGGAGAAAAATAAGTAATACCAAACTTGAAATTATATGAGCTTAATTGAAGACATCAAAGCCCGTCAGATTTTTGACTCCCGCGGTAACCCAACCGTAGAGGTAGACGTGATCACGCAAAATGGTATTGTTGGCCGTGCAGCCGTTCCTTCTGGGGCGTCTACCGGTAAGCATGAGGCCGTAGAGCTGCGTGATGATGACAAGAGCAAATACATGGGCAAAGGTGTACTGCAAGCGGTACAGAATGTGAACACCCTCATTGCTGATGAGTTGGTAGGCTTTAACGTGTTTGACCAAAGCCTGCTTGACAAAATCATGATTGAGATTGACGGTACGCCTAACAAAGCCAAATTGGGGGCCAATGCCATCTTAGGTGTTTCGTTAGCCGCCGCCAAAGCTGCCGCCAAAGAAGCCGGTCAGTCACTGTACCGTTACGTGGGTGGGGTGAACGCCAATACCCTGCCGGTACCTATGATGAACATCTTGAACGGCGGTAGCCACGCAGACAACTCTATTGACTTTCAGGAGTTCATGGTTATGCCAGTGGGCGCCCCTTCTTTCTCTGAGGCGCTCCGGTGGGGATCTGAGGTGTTCCACCACCTGAAAAACGTGCTGAAGAAGAAAGGCATGTCTACCAACGTGGGCGATGAAGGTGGTTTTGCCCCTAACATAGGCTCTAACCAGGAAGCCATTGAGGTAGTCTTGCAAGCCATTGAGGCTGCAGGTTACAGACCAGGTGAGGACTTCATGATAGCCATGGATGCGGCCGCTTCTGAGTTCTATGATGCCTCCACCGGGCATTACCACTTCAAAAAGTCTACCGGTGATAAACTCACCTCTTCTGAGATGGTAGGCTTCTGGACCGAGTGGGCAAACAAATACCCTATCATCTCTATTGAAGACGGTATGGACGAAGACGACTGGTCAGGCTGGAAAGCATTGACTGATTCCATCGGGAACAAGACCCAGCTGGTAGGTGATGACTTGTTCGTGACCAACGTAACCCGTCTGCAGCAAGGTATAGACCAGCAGGTGGCCAATGCCATCCTGATCAAAGTAAACCAGATTGGTACGTTAACCGAAACCATTGATGCGATCAACCTGGGCCGCAGAAACGGCTATAAGAGCATTATGAGCCACCGTTCTGGAGAGACCGAAGACAACACCATTGCTGACTTGGCGGTAGCGTTGAACACCGGTCAAATCAAAACAGGTTCGGCTTCCCGTTCAGACCGGATGGCCAAGTACAACCAGCTGATCCGGATTGAGGAGGAACTGGGTGAGGTTGCCTATTTCCCGGGCAGAAAAATGTAATTCCCGTTTTGGGGCTGTTTTTCAGAAAACAGCCCCAAAACACAATTTCCTGAAGAACTGCCCGCCACGGCTGGACTTGCTTCCGGATTCTTTGTACCTTCATGGCGGCAAGAGATTTCTTGCCGCCATTTTTATTTTTGCGCTATGTTGGCACGTGTTCCCAAATTCTTCCGGAGCTTTTACTTTTTCACACTGTTGGGTTTTCTGGTCTGGATGCTTTTTTTTGACTCCAATGACTTCATTACCCAGTTTCAGACCAGCCAGAAACTGGCGCAGCTGGAAGAGGAGCGGGACTATTACCTGGAGAAAATTGCCGAAGTGGAGAAAGACAGAAAAGAGCTCATGAGCAACCCTGAGCTGCTGGAGAAGTTTGCCCGGGAGAAGTACCTCATGAAAAAGCCCACTGAAGACCTCTACATCATAGTTGAAAAAGACGAAGAGGAACTGCAGGAGCAGCAACAGCAGTAATATACCTATTCCTATACAAGCAGAAAGCGCAGCCACCGGCTGCGCTTTCTGCTTGTATAAGTCTTTCTGTTTTCGGCCTGTTTTCAGAAAAACAGGCCGAAAACGCATTACTCAATCTTCTTGCCGGTCATGGCTTTCTTGATGGAAATTTGCATCACGCGCTCCGCAAACGGACTGGTCTGCTCCTCCAGCACATCCACGGCCTTTAGAATGGTGTCTTTATCTCCTGAAGGAAGTACATCTTTCAAGTGCTGCACGTTCTGGCGGGTGAGGGCAATTTCCTCTGGGGTCAAATGTTCACCGTTTTTCTCCAGGAAGCGCTCCACCTGGTAAATCATCTGCTCAGCCGTGGTGCGGGCTTCAATGACCATGCGGGTAGAAACATCTTCGCGGGCGTGGGTGATAGAATCCATCAGCATCTGCTCCACCTGTTCATCGGTGAGGCCGTACTGCGGTTTCACCTCCACCTCTTGGCGCACGCCGGAACGCAGTTCAAGGGCCTCTACTTTCAGGATACCGTCGGCGTTTAGGATGAAGTTCACATCCACCTTGGGGAAACCGGCGGGCATGGCCGGAATGCCTTTCAGGTCGAACTCGGCCAGTTTGCGGTTCTCTTTCACCAGATCCCGCTCGCCTTGATAGACCGAGATCTTCATGTTCACCTGCCCGTCTACCGACGTGGTATATTGGCGGCCTGCCTTGGTGGGGATTTTGGAGTTGCGTGGAATGATGGAGTCCATCAAGCCGCCCATGGTCTCAATGCCCAACGTGAGCGGCGTCACGTCCAGCAGCAGAATGTCTTTGCGGTTCCCGGCCAGCACATCGGCCTGAATGGCGGCGCCCAGGGCCACCACCTCATCTGGGTTGAGGGAGTTGTTGGCGGGCTTCCCGAAGAAGTCGCTCACGGTCTGGTACACCAGCGGCACGCGGGTAGAACCGCCCACCATGATCACGGTGTCAATCTGCTCCGGTGCCAGGCCTGCGTCTTGCAGGGCCATGCGGCAGGAGGTCATGGTACGGTCCACAATGGGCGTGATGAGCGTCTCAAACGTGTGCTTGTCCAGTTGCAGCTCAATGCCGTTCAGTTCAGAAGAATAGCTTTGCTGGCTGCTCAGGGTCTTTTTGGCTTCCTCGGCTTTGAGCCGAAGCGCCTGGGAGGTGTTGGCATCCTGGCCGGCTAAGTCAGCAACCAATTTGTTCCCCCGCGTCCAGTGCTCAAGAATGGCCCGGTCCAGGTCGTCGCCGCCCAAAAAGGTGTCGCCGTTGGTAGAAAGTACTTCAAAAATGCCCTGGTGAATCTTCAGGATGGAAATATCAAACGTCCCGCCGCCTAGGTCATACACGGCAATGGTTTTCTCCTCGGTGGGGTCCAGGCCAATGCCGTAGGCCAGCGAGGCCGCGGTAGGCTCGTTCACAATGCGCAGCACCTCCAGCCCCGCCAGTTTGCCGGCGTCACGGGTGGCCTGGCGCTGCGAGTCGTTGAAGTAGGCCGGCACGGTGATCACGGCGCGGTTTACCGGGGTTTTCAAGGCGTGCTCGGCGCGGGCTCTTAGCTCTTTCAGAATCTCGGCAGAGAGTTCAATGGGCGAGTAGAAGCGGTCCTGCACCCGTATCTTCACCAGTCCTTCAGAATTGTCGTCAATGATCTTATACCCGAAGAAATCCTTGTGCTCGCCCAAATCCTGGTACGATTTGCCCAGCAGGCGCTTCACCGAGTAGATGGTGTTGGCCGGGTCAGTGATCAGGTACTCTTTAGCGGCATTGCCCACCAGCACTTCGCCCTCTGGCGAGAAATGCACCACAGACGGCACAATGGTGCCCATGCCCAGGTCATTGATGGCAATGGGGGTTTTGTCTTCTGGGTGCATGTACGCCACCAGGCTGTTAGTAGTGCCCAGGTCAATGCCTACTATCACCTCTTCCTGCTGGATGGAAGCGGTGGTTAAGTTTATTGCTATTTTAGCCATGGTATCAGATTTTTAACAGGCCGCCGTAGCCGCCTAGGCAAAAGTACAAAGAAATAGCCGCTTACCCGTCTACGGTATCTCTTCGGGAACTGGCGGTGCTGTAGGTGAAAGAAATTTCCGCTCTGCGGGAACGGGGAAAGGGTTTTCTGTTTTAAGGCTGTTTTCCCAAAAGCAGCCCTAAAACAGGCGGTTACCTCCTGGTGAAATGCAGAAGGTAGTCTGTGGTGTTCTCATAGAGGTCTGCAGACGTGGTAGAGGTGGCCTGAAAGCCTTCCTGCTCAAGCAGGGAGAGGAAGGGGGCAGGTTCACCATTGATGGCGGGGTGGAACTCCAGAACCAGTTCACCTATGTCAGAAATCTTCTGACTGGCCACCAGCTCGGCAATCACGGGTACTTCTGCGCCTTCAATGTCAAGCTTCAGCACGTCTACCGGCTGGGTGAGATAGGTAGAGAGCTGTACCGTGGGTACTGTCAAGGCCACGGTCTGGGCGCTTGCTGTAAACGTGCCGGCATCTAAGCGCCCCAACTCCTCATGGGCATAGAAAGAAACAGTGCCAGCGGTGGCCGCCAACGCCGCATTCACCAGTTGGACCTGGTGTAGCTTGTTCTGCTGTACAAACAGCTGCAGCAGGTGAAACGCCTGGGGGTCTGGCTCAAACGCGAGAACAGAAGCGGTGGGGTAGGCAGTGATGAAAAAGAGAACCGAGACCCCAATATGGCTTCCGCCGTCTACAATGAATCTTTTTTCCCCGGCGGTTTTGGCCCGGTAGCAGTCTAAGACAAAGATTTCCTCAAACTGGTAAAGCAGGAAAATATAGCTGGTAAAGTAAAGCCGCTTTCCAAACAGCAGGATGCTCTGAGTGCCAGAATGCCGGCTGCCCCGCTTGCCCGCCCAGTGGGCCTGCACCAGCAACCTGGTGTACGCCCACAGGAGCGCCCCTCTGGGACAGGCATGCTGCCTGAAGAGAATGAGCCTGTAAGCCTTGAGGTAGTGGAGGAGCAGTTTCATGTGGTAGATCTGTACCGTAAGCAAGGGGTTTTCTGTTTTAGGGCTGTTTTCCTGAAAACAGCCCTAAAACAGAAGCTATTTTATAATTGCACCCCAAACTTCTCGCCCAAGACTTCCAAATCTTTGACCACCGGCGGCAGCAGCGGGATCCCGTCTTTCAGGCGTTGCTCGGTGAACAGGCGTTCCGGCTCCCCGGGAATGAGCACCTGCTGGCCTTCTTTGGCTTTGGAAGTCTTGAAACGGGTAATCCAGTGGTCCATGTGCTGTTTGAATTCGGCCGCCGGGCGGAAGGCATCTACGCGCATCGCCCCAAAGAAATGGCCAATTCCCGCGCCCACAGGGTCTGCGGGCGGCGCCAGGAAACTCACAAACGGCGGTACCCACGGCCCGTAGTTGGCGCCAGAAAGTACCGCTGAGAAAATGTCAACCACCGCGCCCAACGCGTAGCCTTTGTGGCTGCCCGTGTCGCCGCCCAGCGGGAGCAGTGCGCCGCCGTCTTTCAACTCATTGGGATTGGTAGAGGCACTCCCGTCTGCGGCCTGAATCCAGCCCAGCGGGGCCTCCAGGTTCTTGCGCTGCAGCATCTCCAATTTACCGTTGGCGGCGGTGGTGGTGGCCATGTCGGCTACAAACGGGGGCTGCTCGCCCGCCGGAATTGCCACCGCAATGGGGTTAGTGCCCAGCAGCCGTTCCAGCGAATGGGTAGGGGCCACCAACGGACTCGCATTGGTCATAGACATCCCAATCATATCATGCGCCAGCGCTTTCATGGCGTGGTACCCGGCAATGCCGTAGTGGTTGGAGTTTTTCACGCTCACCCAGCCGCTGCCTGCGTTTTTGGCCTTTTCAATTGCAATCTGCATGGCTTTGGGAGCCACCACCAGGCCAAGGCCGCCGTCGCCGTCTACCGTGGCGGTGCTGGGGGTCTCATGCACAATGCGCACGGTGGGGGTGGCGTTGATGCGGCCCGCCTCCCAGAGGCGCACATACCCCACCAGGCGGGCCACGCCGTGCGAGTCTACGCCACGCAGATCAGCTGAAAGCAGGGTTTCAGTGGCGCTGAGGGCATCTTCTGCCGGGCAGCCCATACTCAGGAAAATCTTATGGGAGAAGTCAAAAAGGCGTTGGTACGAATACATGGGCAGATCAAATTCTAGTGGCCCAAAGGTACGGCAAAGAGATGAAAAGTTTCCCGGGGAAATGTTAGCTTTGGTTGGAATAAGAAGAGCCAGTACCCGCTATCTTTTCCTGCGTTATCAAAAGAAAGAACGCAGGCGTATGGAATAGGTGCGCGGCTGGCATCTTGTTTAGAACATCAACGCAACTGACATGAAGAAATCTTTTTATCTACTCTTAGCGGTTTTCTCTTTTTTGCCTGTTTTTCAGATTTTAGCCCAAAAACAGGAATCTATGGACACCCAGGTGAAACGGGTGACCGTGTTCCTGAACCGGGCCCAGGTCACCAACACCGGCCGCGCCAGCGTTGACGCCGGCGTAACCGAGCTGGTGCTGGAAGGCCTGCCCGTGCAGCTGGATGAACGCAGTGTGCAGGTAAACCCCACCGGCAACGTCACGCTGCTGTCAGTGCGCTATGAACAGAACTTTCTCCAGAGTGCCGGTAAACCCAAAGAGCTGCAACGCCTGGAAGATTCGCTGCAAAGCTACAACGGCCGCATCAGAACCCTCACTGACCAGCGCGAGGTGCTGCAAAAGGAGGAGGGGCTGCTGCAGGCGAACCAAAGCATTGGCGGCCATGATGCGGGCATCACCGCCGCCCGCCTGAAAGAGGTGGCAGAGTACTACCGCACCCGTCTCCTCGCCATCCGGAGGGAGATCCAGACCGTAGACCTGCAGCTGGCTATCCTGCGCGACCGGCAGAACCAGTTCAACAGCCAGGTAAACCAAGCGAGAAGCAACCAGCAGGCCAACAACCGTGTAATTGTGGCGGTGCAGGCCACTGGCCGGGCACAGGTGGGGCTGGAAGTAACCTACCTGGTCATGAACGCCGGTTGGGAGCCCATTTATGACCTCCGCGCCAGCGGAAACCAGGGGCCCGTGCAGCTCCAGTACAAAGCCAACGTGCGCCAGAACACCGGGGTTGACTGGAACAACGTGCAACTCACCCTAGCCACCACCAACCCCGCCGAGGGCGCCCAGAAACCGGAGCTGGACCCGCAGCGGATAGGGTTTGTGCAGCCCAGATCCATAGATGCAAGAGTAATGGGAAGAGCCGCTGGGGTGTCTGTGCTGGAAGATTCTAAACAGCAGTTGAATGAAGTAGTGGTGACGGGTTATGGTGTCAAGAGGAAAGAAGCTGTTGCAGCCCCAGCCATGAGCACGTCAGACTACACAGAAGCCGTGGCCACTACCTTGGCGGCCGAGTTTAAGATTGGGATCCCGTTCAGCGTGCCGTCAGACGCGAAGCCGCACACGGTAGACATTCAGCAGCACAGCCTCACCACCACGTACGCCCACACCGCCGTGCCTAAGTTAGACCCCACCGCGTTTCTTGTTGCCCACCTCACTAATTGGGAGAATCTGAAACTGCTGCCCGGTGAGGCCAACGTGTTTCTGGCCGGTACCTTTACCGGTAAGTCTTACCTGAACCCGGAGCAGACCCGTGACACGCTTACGTTATCTTTGGGCCGTGACCAGAACGTGGTGGTGCAGCGCGAGCGCATGAAAGATTACCAGAAACGGTCTACCCTGGGCAGCAATATCAAAGAGCAGGTAGGCTATGAAATCAGTTTGCGCAACACCAAGGCACAGCCGGTGACCATCACCGTAGAAGACCAGATTCCGCTCAGCACTACCTCTGAGATTGAGGTGGAAGACATAGAGACCAACGGCGGCACCCTGAACAAGGAAACCGGGAAAGTGACTTGGCAACTTATGCTCAAGCCTAATGAAACCGTAAAACGCACCCTGCGCTACGTAGTCAAGTACCCCAAAAACCGGCAGCTGAGCGGTTTGTAAGCAGAAAAGCGTTTTCGGGCTGCTTTCAGAAAAACAGCCCGAAAACGAAAAAAATCCGTATTTGCTCATCTATGCGGAAGAAGACGGGCAGCGGTGGCTATTGGCACAGACGCTCGCAGGTCCTCTGGACGCTACGAGGTCTTTTGTGCCGGCGCTTTATGTTCTGGTTCTAGAGATAGTAACTATGGCGTAGAAGTTACTTGCGTGCCTTTTATCTGCTTCACTAGCGTTGTACAAATTGAAGAGGATTTGCCCCTCACCCTACTTTCCCCGCAGCGATAAGCAACACCCAGATCCGTTTCCGGGCTGTTTTTCCAAAAACAGGCCCAAAACGCACCGCCAACTTCTTAGTTGTTTTTCTTCGCCGCAGGCAACTGAACCTTTCCCTGGCGCATCTACTCAGTAGAGATTGCAATAAAGATGATTTCTGGAACAGAATTTGCCTTCACCAGAATATCAGATAAAGCTAATATTATGAACGCACGCCTACTCTCCCTCTTTCTCCTGGTATTGCTCTTCTGGAGCGGGCAAGCCCGGGCGCAGTCTAAGGTAATTTATGACCAAAAGAAGCTGGAGAGCCTGACGTTGTCCAGCGCCGACCATGCTGAGCTGCACTCCATTGCCGTAGACCTGGGGTATGTCTCCAGCCGGTCCCGCACCACCAGGCTGTTGCTGCCGGTAGAGTTTGAGCAGCAGGAGCGCATCACGCGTGACGGAAACCAGATCAACTTTACCGCCTCTCTCAAAAACATGCGGGTACGGGAGCGCGTGCTGTACCGTGAATTTGATTTTGCAGAGGCGCTGGTGCCGGCCACCATTACCGCCAAAGTGCAGCTGTTAGGCGCTGAGGACAAGGTGTTGCAGACGTTTGACGTGTACACCAAAGACATTGACCAGAACGGCACTACCGTATTGGCCCAGAGTTTTATCAAAGACACCACCGCCTTCAACGGTTATAAAGTAAGGGTGGTAGAGACCAAACTGGGGTTTTCGGCCAAAAACCGTTCGCTGGTGCGGGAGCGTAAAGAGTTGGTGAACCGCTACTATGACACAGATGCCCGGCTGGCACAGCTGTCACGGGACCTGCAGACCATCAACCCCAATGATATAGACCGGCTGGCCCAGCACGGCGAACGCCTGAAAGCCTTAGAAGTAGAGATGGACCGCGCGGTAGACAGCAAAATGGAGAGGGAACTGGGGTTAAGGCAGCATGACCCTGTGCAGCTCATGCGCCGCGCCAGAGACCTGGACAGCCGCCTGCGGGAACGCCGCGCCGCCCTTGACCAGATGTGGGCGCGCCTGCCTGAGATTTTCTACAACCGCGGCCTGGAACTGGCCATGAACGGGAACGCCCGCGCCGCCCGTGATTTCTTTGAACGCTCCGTGGCCGCGAACCCTGCCTTTGCACCGTCACACTTGCAGCTGGCAAGACTTGACCTGCAGGCCGGCTACCTGAAAGAATCTGCCCAGCGCACCCGTGATCTCCTGAACCGCATGCAGCCTGACCCGGAGACGTTCCGGTTTGCCCAGGAATTGGCGCTGAACATCCAGAACGAATACGTGCGCTTTGGCGAGCAACTCAACAACCAGGGCAATTACCACCAGGCGCTGCAGCAGTTTGAAGAAGCCCGGGAGTTCTGCCGCGGCATCTCCAGCCTGCGGTGCCGCCCTGAACTCTGGGAAAGCGGCATTGCCTACGCCACCAACGGAATCTATGACAACCTGTTGCAAGCCGGAAGAACAGCCTTGCACGGCAAGAACCTCCCCCAAGCCGAGAAACTGGCCCGTGAAGCCCAGGCCTATGCCCGTAACAACCGCACGTTTATTCGCACAGACGCGGCCGCCCAAACCTTGATGCGGGACGTGCAGCAGCAGGTGTATGTGAACCACATGGCCTCCGGCCGAAAAACCTTGCAAGCCAGGCAATACGCAGACGCGCTCGCTTCTTTTGAGAAAGCCAAAAGCGTGGCCGCAGAATATGACCTGAAGGAGCAGGCAGATGCTACCTCTTTGCTACGGCAAGCGGCCAAGCCGGTAATTCTGGCCAGGATCAATGACGGGCAGCAGCAAGCCGCTAACAACCGCTTGGCCCAGGCCCGCACCATTGCCGCCGAAGTGACCAACCTGCAGGTGAAGTACAACCTGGTAAGTGACAAAGAGCTGGATGCCAAATTCCGGCAGTTAAGCCAGGGTATTTTCTCGCAGGAATGCGCCAACGCGCAGGCCAGTTATGAGCAGCATTACCAACGGTCATTGCAGTTGAGCCGCCAGGGGCAGTTTGCCCAAGCCGCCGCCGCGCTTGATCAGGCCCTGGCCGCGGCCAAAGAGAATGGCGGCTGCGCCATCTCCACGGCTACCGCCGATGCCGAACTAGTGCGCATTGACGCTCCCGCCCATTACCAGGAGACCCTGCAAAAGGTAGAGTACCTCATCAGCCAGAACAAAATGACCGAGGCGGTACAACTCTACCTGCAAGCAGGGCAACAGTTTGCAGAAGATGGCGTGGAGCGGTTTGGCCTGCAGCATGCCCCGCTGTTAGCCCTGGCAGCCCGGCATGAAAACAAGACCTTCGTGGCCGAGGTGGCCCGCCACACCGCTGCCCACGGAGAGGCCGCCGCTGCCATTGATCTGATCAAGCGTCTGGTGTCCCTGAAGTATACCAAATACAACCTGAACCAACTGCAGGAGCAGGTAGGCGAGCAACTGGCGGTTCGGGATGTGCAGGCCAACCCCAAAGCCAACTACAAGCAGCAAGCCGAAACCTATACCGGTGGCAACAAAGACCTGAAAAAGCTGAACAAGGCGTACCAGAAGAAATTCAAGAAGTTAACCTAGTCACAGAAGAGCGGTCCCGCAAGGGCCGTTCTTCTGTTTTTGGCCTGTTTTCGAGAAAACTGCTCCAAAACGCAGTAGCGTTGTTCCCTCTCCCATGGGGAGAGGGCTAGGGTGAGGGGCAAGCTATGAAACAGAGTAGTTGGCCCAGACACTCACAGGAGCTGCGCACATTACGAGGGCTGAAGAATGGCTGATTGTTTTTTGCTGATGGTTGGAAGATGGAACTGGCGCGAGACTCCGCTCCCGTGCCGTGGGATGGGGAGAGGCTCCAAACTCGTCGGGAGCCGTTCAGCCATGAATAGAACCCCCTCCTGCCGCTCCCGGGAGGGGAGTTATCTGGCATGTGAGGGGCAAGTGCCCTGTGCCCCTACATCTGGCATGCGTGTCCCTCGGCAGTCCGGGATTTGCCATCCCGGACACAGTGCCTGCGGATTTGCAATTTGCGGCGCCTGCAGATCAAACGTGTCGCCACGGGGGTTGCAAATCCCCGTGTACCAGCTTCCGGATTGCAAATCCGGAAGAGCGTGATACTGGGCAGGAGTCAACTATATGTGGTAACAAGGGAATTGATCAGGAATGCGTGTCCTCCTGTGTAAACATCCCCCTTCGCCCCCTTGAAAGGGGGAGTATCTGGTAGCGTTACAAGGCACGGAAGTAACTTCCGCGCCATAGAGGAGCTATAGAGGGCAGAAGTCATGTGAGGCTGCCGCCTCATGGAAGCTGAAAGCTTCCGCTATTATAGGTCCAAGTTGGAAACTTGAACCAGAGAAAGTGGCAAACCAGCAGCAAGAAGTAAACCAACAAACAATTATTAACAATCAACGCTTCTTCTAATGGCACCTCTGTAAATTAGCACTTCTGCCCCTGGCTGATGTGCGCAGCACGGGCTCGCCATAGGCTAGCGGAACAGCAGTAGTTACCTGCAGAGGCAGACAGAGCAGTACAAGCAGTAATAGCAAAGGAACCTGAACCAGTCCTGGGGGTGAGCGCCTCTGTTAATACGGTGCCGCGCCAGCGGCAAGGCCGGAGGGCCTAGTTTTAACAGCAGTGCGAACCGTCAGGACGGGGCCCCGCGGCCGTGAGCGCTTACCGGAAAAGATGAAACAACATCGCCCGTGAACTAACGCATCAAACAGCACAGCCAAGGGAACTACAGACTACACATTGCCACTGCTACCGCAGAAGCAACTTCTCATGCAGCAGCAGCAGGCTGCACTTTCCTGCCACAGCAATGGACCCACCGCCGCTGCAAAAACATACAGCAGCAAACAGATTAGTTACAAATCAAGCGAAAGCAATAAATAAACTTTATCCCTGTAATAACTCCGCCAACATCCCCTCCTTCAAAGCATACGAAGAAACCCTGATGTGCTCCAGGTTGTACTTCTCCAGCACCCAGTCAATGAGCACGCATGCCACCACAATCATGTCTACCCGCATCTCCAGCATGCCGGGAATAGCCATACGCTCTGTCCGGTTCTTTTGGAGGAGTTCTTTGTTCTGCCGTTGAAAAGTGGAGACACTTAACTCCATTTCTGGGGAGCCGTTGGCGTCACGGGTGAGGCCTTGTTGGGCCAGGTCCATGTCTACCAGCGTGTCAAAAGTGCCGGAGGAGCCCACCAAAACCTCGGGCTGGTGCTGGAGCACGGCGGCGGTGAGCTTCTGGAGCTGGTCTTGCAGGTAATGACGCTGGGCCTTCACGTCTTCAGGGGCCATGGGGTCTGTGTGGAAGAACTTGTCCAGCAGGCGCTGGGCTCCAATCTCAAAGCTTCTCTTCCAGAGAATGCCCTTGTCTGTGCCAATGATAAATTCTACGCTGCCGCCGCCAATGTCCATGACCAGCGCCGGCTTGGGGCCTATCTGCAGCGCCTGCTGCACACCTTTGAAAATCAGCTCAGCCTCGCGGGCGCCACTGATCACCTCAACGTCAATGCCGGTGTGTTCTTTGATAGCCTGCACCACCTCTATACCGTTGCTGGCGTTCCGGATGGCGCTGGTGGCCGTGGCTTTCACTTCGGCCACGCCGTGTTGGGCTATGATTTCCTGAAACTCCTTCAGGGTCTTGAGCCCCCGTTCCCGCGCCTCTGGCAGGATTTCGCCCTTGCTGATGCCGCCTTGCCCCAGCTTCACCGGAACCTTGGTCTTGAAAAGCGTCTTCGGCTCGCCGTCTTCCTGTAGTTCTACAATGAGCAGGTGAAACGTATTGGTGCCAAGGTCAATAAGGGCTAAACGGCGCATCTTTTTAATGGGGAATTAAGAATTATGAATTAGGAATGGGCAAAATAGGCTGTCGGTTTTTACTAACTCCGGGTGTTGTACGGGAAAAGTAGAAGACCGCAGTTGCCCTAAAACAAAATTGTTTCGGCGCAGCCTATGTTGCCCAATAAACAAAGAAAGCTGTTTTTGGCCTATTTTCTGAAAAACAGGGCAAAAACAGCTTTTGATATTTAGCTAGATATTGGAGAAATTATTCTGGGTGCTTCTCTCTTTTGTCATCCTGAAATGATCTTGCGTGCTAGCTAGACAGGCATTTGCTCTATGGAAAGAAAATGTACTTTCTCTGCTATTTGAGATTTGCAATCCCGAATTTGGTTACCTGCGGATTTGCAATCCGCGGTGCGTGCCGATTAAAAGTACGGAAGCGGGGATTACTCATCCCCGAGGTAGGGCTTCCGGATTACAAATCTGGAAGAGCCTTCACCCGTACTCTTTTTCCGCTTTTTCTACTGTGGTAAACACCCGTCATGTGTCAGCTGCTTTTCTATGCAACTTGAGTTAGATGGTACAAAAGAAGACAGTTTCCTGTATTTAGCTTTTGTCTTTCTAGCTGGCTCAAAAGATCCTTTCAGGATGACAAAGTAGAGGAAGATGATTGGAGATTAACAATCAACTAACAACCAACCTCTACTTCTCAGAGCTGAACCTGAAAAAAGTACCCAGCGGCAGTTTGCGCTGGCCGCGGTCTTGTAAGTAAAGCTCCCCCAGTTCCTCATTCTTCACCGTCTTCCCGAAGGAGGCTCTGATCAGATTGTCCAGTATCAAAGCCGAAAAGCCCAGGGAATACAGGTTGATCACGAAGAAGTTGTTTTCAGGCTCCAGCAGGTCGGCGCAGAGCTTGATGAGTTCGTTGATCTGCTCTTCCAGCTGCCATTTCTCGCCGTCCGGGCCTCGGCCGTAGGCGGGCGGGTCCAGGATGATGCCCTGATACTTGTTTCCGCGCTTGACCTCGCGGCGGGCGTATTTCATGGCGTCTTCCACCAGCCAGCGTATGTTGTCCAGGTTGCTGGCCTCCATGTTCTGGCGGGCCCAGAAGTTGACTTGTTTCACAGAGTCTAAGTGCGTAACATCGGCGCCGCCGGCGTTGGCGGCCAAAGAGGCGCCGCCGGTGTAGGCGAACATGTTCAACACCTTCGGCTTGCCGGGCAGGGCGCGGGTTTTATCATAGATGAACTGCCAGTTGGGGTCTTGCTCCGGGAACAGCCCTACGTGCTTGAAAGAGGACAGCCCCAGCCTAAACCGCAGCTTAAGGTCATTGTAGCGGTAGTTGATGAACCACTGTTCGGCCATGCCTTTCCTGAGCTGCCACTGGCCTTTCTCAGCGTTTCCCTTCTCACGCTTGAACACCGCCTGCGCCAGACGGTCCCACTCGCTCTCTGGCAAATGTTTGTCCCAGGCGGCCTGCGGCTCAGGGCGGGCCAGGATGTAATCGCCGAAGCGCTCCAGTTTCTCAAAGTTGCCGCAGTCAATGAGTTCATAGTCCGTCCAGGCGGTAGTGGTCAGGAAAGAATACATATCTTTGTAAAGTAGTGGTGCCGCAAAGGTACGTTATTCGTAGCACGTAGCACGTATCAGGTAGCACGACTTGAGTATTCTCAGTGAGGCCGTTTTTGGCCTGATTTCAGAAAAACAGGCCAAAAACGGCATTGTGCTTTGAAAAAGAATTCAGTTCTGATACCTGCTACGTGCTACCTGATACCCCAAAGAAACATGAAGTTGACTTTCTATAAATACCAGGGCACCGGCAATGATTTTGTGGTGCTGGACAACCGCTCAGGAGACATTTCGCTTACCCAGGAGCAGGTGGCGTTTCTCTGCGACCGCCGCAAAGGCGTGGGTGCCGACGGCCTCATGCTGCTGCAGCTCAAAGAGGGCTATGACTTTGAGATGGTCTACTACAACGCAGACGGCAGGCCCAGCTCCATGTGCGGTAACGGCGGGCGCTGTCTGGTGGCCTTCGCGCAGTTTCTGGGGGTGGTGCAAGAGGAGGCGTATTTTATTGCGTCAGACGGGCCGCACCAGGCGTATCTCAAAGACGGGCTGGTGCACCTGCAGATGATAGACGTGCACCACGTAGAGGAGCTGGAGAACGCCTGCTTCCTGAACACCGGCTCGCCGCATTACGTGCAGCAGGTGGCGGCGCTGCAGGAGCTGGACGTCTTTGCCGAAGGCCGTGCCGTTCGTTACTCAGACCGCTTCAAGGCTGAGGGCACCAACGTGAACTTTGTGGAGCACCTGCCGGGGAATAAACTGTTTGTGCGCACCTATGAGCGGGGCGTAGAAGACGAAACCTTCTCCTGCGGCACCGGCGTGACGGCGGCAGCCCTGGCGGCCAGCCGAAGCGGGTACCAAAGCCCTGTAAACATCAAGGTGCTGGGCGGGCAGCTGCAGGTGAGCTTTGAGAAAGACGGCAACAGCTTCAAGAATGTCTTCCTCATCGGCCCTGCCGAACAAGTCTTCAAAGGCGAAATCACGCTATGAAACCCTTTTCTGTTTTTGGCCTGTTTTCTGAAAAACAGGCCAAAAACAGGTAATTTATTCTTGGTTGATTTCGGCACAGCCGATTACAATTCTTAATTCCTAATTCCCCATTCCCAATTAAAAAAGTGCTGCTGCAAACCCACCGCCTCTTTCTCCGGGCCCCGGAGCCCACTGACCTGGACTTTCTCTACCTGTTTGAGAATGACACCACGCTGTGGCCGGTGAGTCTGTCATTGGCGCCGTTCTCCAAAGAGGTGCTGCGGCAGTACCTGGAAAACGCGTCACTGGACATTTACGCGGCCAGGCAGCTGCGGCTCATGGTTTGTCTGCAGCAGGGGCAGACCGTGATTGGCACGGTAGATCTGTTTGATTTTGAGCCGCTGCACCGGCGCGCCGGGGTGGGCATTGCCGTGATGCAGGAGTACAGAGGCAAAGGCTACGCCCGGGAGGCCCTGCAGCTACTGGAGTTCTATGCGGCGCAGGTGCTGCAGCTGCATCAGCTAAGCTGCTCAGTAACCGCAAACAACGGGGCAAGTCTGGCGCTTTTCCGGCAGTTGAACTACACTCAGGTGGGAGTCAGGCAAGACTGGCTGAAGACGCCAACCGGCTGGCAAGACGTGGTGGAGTTTCAGAAAATACTGTCTTTGGGCGGTTCCAGCAAAGATGCGCAACTAACTGGTTAGCCACCAGGTAAATACGGTTCTCTGTTGGCTTGTTGAGGTGTTAATACGGGTTTTCCCTCCGGTCTGGAATAATATAAAGTCTGATTGGGCGTTTCACGCAGCCTTTTTAAGAAAATTACGTAAGCAAGTGGGCAATGAGAAAAAGGGCTTCCCTTTTTCTATGATAGACCCACACTAAACAAAAGCTTACGAATATGTTTGACCTAGACTCTGATTTTATTCCCAGTGCGGGAAGCGGCTATTTTGTATCTGAGCCTGAAGCGAGCACTGCCAGTACTACTTCTGCTGCCTCCAAGAAAGATCTAAGAGCCACTTCTGGCAAGTCAGCCGGTAACAGTATGGAAGAGTACCTGAGCACTGTTTCGGCTCTGGTCTGCCTCTCGCACCTGCGTTGGGATTTTGTATATCAGCGTCCGCAGCATTTACTTTCCCGCTTCGCCAAACATACCCGTCTCTTCTTTATTGAGGAGCCGCTTTTCTTTGACAACGCCCGCCCGCGCCTGGCGGTTTCTAGCCGCGAAGACAACGTGACGGTGGTGGTGCCGCACCTGCCGCATGGGTTGACCGGGGCTGAAATTGAAGCCGAACAGCGCAACCTGCTGGACAAATTCTTCAAGGTGAACAAGCTGGAAGACTACGTTTTCTGGTATTACACGCCCATGGCCCTGGAATTCACCCGCCACTTCACCCCAAGCCTCACCGTGTTTGACTGCATGGATGAGCTGTCTGCCTTCAAATTTGCGCCGCCCAGATTGCTGGAGCTGGAGGCAGAATTGATGGCCAAGGCCGATGTGGTGTTCACCGGCGGGCAAAGCCTGTATGAGGCCAAGAAAGACCGCCACAAAGAAGCCTACGCGTTCCCCAGCAGCATTGACAAAGTGCACTTCGGCAAAGCCCGCCAGCCGCAGGAAGACCCCGCCGACCAGGCCCACATTCCGCACCCGCGTATGGGCTTCTTTGGCGTAGTAGATGAGCGTTTTGACATTGAATTGCTGCGCTCTGTCGCCGCTGCCCGCCCAGAATGGCAGTTCGTGATTATTGGGCCCGTGGTGAAAATTGACGAAGCAGACTTGCCTAAAGGTGAAAACATTCACTACCTGGGCGGAAAATCATACCAGGAACTTCCTTCGTATTTGGCGGGCTGGGACGTGGCCATGCTGCTCTTCGCCCACAATGAGTCTACCAAATACATCAGCCCAACCAAAACCCCAGAATACCTGGCCGCCGGTAAACCCGTAGTATCTACCTCAATCAGAGATGTAGTGCGCCCGTACGGTGAGCAGAACCTGGTGCACATTGCTGATGGCGCCGAAGCCTTTGAGCAGGCCATAGAAAAAGCCCTGGCCCAGAAAGAAGACCATGGCTGGATGCGCCGCACCGATGATTTCCTGGCCGGAATCTCTTGGGACAAAACCTGGCAGAACATGGTGCGCCTCATGCAGTGCATCAGCAAAGAGAAACAAACCAAGGCATAATTATAAAATGCGTTTTGGGCCTGTTTTCCCAAAAACAGGCCCAAAACAGCACCTGGCTACTCCTAGTGTGAGCGCCAGTAGAAATCTTATTGCGTAACTGTTACTATCCAACATTATGTTTGACTATCTGATTGTAGGGGCAGGATTTGCCGGAAGTGTACTGGCCGAGCGATTGGCGTCAGCGTCCAATAAAAAGGTCTTAATCATAGACAAGCGTTCCCACATTGCGGGCAACGCCTATGACCATTACAACGAAGACGGTATTCTGGTGCATAAATACGGCCCGCATATCTTCCATACCAATTCCAAAGAGGTGTTTGAGTACCTGGGCCAGTTCACCGAGTGGCGCCCGTATGAGCACCGCGTGCTGGCTAGCGTAGACGGCCAGCAGGTTCCCATGCCCATCAATCTGGATACCATCAACAAACTGTATGGCTTGAGCCTTACTTCCTTTGAGCTGGACAAGTGGTTTGAGTCGGTGGCCGAGAAGGTAGACACCATTAAGACTTCTGAAGACGTGGTGGTGAGCAAAGTGGGGCGCGAGCTGTATGAGAAGTTCTTCAAGAACTACACCCGCAAGCAGTGGGGCATGGATCCGTCTGAACTGGATAAGTCAGTGACTTCGCGCGTGCCCACCCGCACCAACCGTGACGACCGCTATTTCACAGATACCTACCAGGCCATGCCGCTGCACGGCTTCACCAAGATGTTTGAGAAGATGCTGGACCACCCCAACATCAAAATCATGCTCAACACAGACTACCACGAGATTCTGGACGTGATTCCGTTCAAGGAGATGATTTTCACGGGGCCGGTAGATGAGTACTTTGACTTTAAATACGGAAAGCTGCCGTACCGCTCGCTGGAGTTCAAGCATGAGACCGTGAACAAAGAAGTCTTCCAGCCGGTGGCGGTGGTGAACTACCCCAATGAGCAGCTCTATACCCGCGTGACCGAATTCAAATACCTGACTGGCCAGCAACACCCTAAAACCAGCCTGGTGTATGAATTTCCGCGCGCGGAAGGAGACCCGTATTATCCGGTTCCCAAACCCGAGAACGCCGAGCTCTACAACAAATACAAAAAGCTAGCCGAGGCAACTCCTAACGTACACTTCGTAGGCCGTCTGGCCACCTACAAGTACTATAACATGGACCAGGTGGTGGCGCAGGCGCTCACGCTGCACAAGAAACTGACGGGAAAAGAGAAGCTGGCGGTTCCGGCATTGGACCCCTCTGCCATTCTGCCCAAAGAAGTGCGCGAAGCCCTCAACGGAAGTTCCACCAAAGTGACTACGAATGGCAAACATTAACCTATGGGGAGGCGTGGAGTGTACGGTCAACCGCGTGGGCGACCAGTACTTTGACCAGCTGGCCAAAAGCGGGCATGACCGCCGGCTGTCAGACCTGGACCTCTTCGCTGACTTAGGCTTAACAAAAATCAGATATCCGGTTCTCTGGGAGCACGTAGCCCCCAAGCACCCTGAACAGCAAAACTGGGCTTGGGCCACAGAACGCCTCCACAAGCTCCGCGACCTGAACATTGATCCTATTGTGGGCCTGCTGCACCATGGCAGCGGCCCACGCTATACCAACCTGCTGGACCCAGACTTCCCCCAGAAGTTTGCCGCCTACGCCAAAGCGGTGGCCCAGCAGTTTCCGTGGGTGACGTATTATACCCCCGTGAATGAACCGCTCACCACCGCCCGCTTCAGCGCCCTTTACGGTTTATGGTACCCGCACAAGAATGATGATGCGTCGTTTGCCAAAGCGTTGCTGAACCAAATCAAAGGAACGGTACTGGCCATGCGCGCCATCAGGGAAGTGAACCCCAATGCCCAACTGGTGCAGACCGATGACCTGGGCTACATTCACAGTACGCCCACGTTACAGTACCAGGCAGATTTTGAGAACCACCGCCGGTGGCTTTCCTGGGATTTACTCTCCGGGAAAGTAGACCAGCAGCACCCGCTCTGGAATTACCTGACCAATGCGCAGGTGCCGGAGGAGCAATTGCTGGAGCTGGTGGCAAATCCTTGTCCGCCCAACGTGATTGGCGTGAACTACTACGTGACCAGCGAGCGCTACTTAGATGAGCGCATCACAGAATACCCGCTGCACACGCACGGCAGCAACGGCCGGCATAAATACGCAGATGTAGAGGCCGTACGCGTGACCTCGGCTGTGCCGCTGGGGGTACAGAACCTGCTGGCACAGGTGTGCGAGCGGTACCCGGAAAACCAGATTGCCATCACCGAAGCCCACCTCTGCTGCACCCGTGAGGAGCAGATGCGCTGGTTGGCTGAAGTTTGGGATTCTGCCCTGTTTTTAAAAAATCAGGGCAAAAACGTCATTGCCGTCACCGCCTGGTCTTTACTGGGAGCCTTTGACTGGAACAGTCTCCTGACCGAGGAGCGGGGCTTTTATGAACCCGGCGTTTTTGATGTGCGTAACGGGAAACCCGAACCCAATGCCGTCGCCAAACTTCTAAAAGGGCTGGCCGACAGCGCAGACAGGCACCCCGTGCTGCAGATAGATGGCTGGTGGAAGCGTTCTTGCAGAACATTGTTCCCTGCTTCGCCGGAAGTTCCTGAAACCTGGTGCATAGGTACTCAACCATCGGCGCAGCCGAAACAAAATACCGTAAAGCCTTTGCTCATTACCGGTGCCACCGGTACGTTGGGCCGCGCCTTCGCCCGCATCTGTGACACGCGGGGCATCCCGTACGTACTGCTGACCCGCCAGGAGATGGATATTGCGCATGAGGCCTCAGTGGAGAAAGCCTTGCGGAAATACCAGCCCTGGGCCGTGGTGAACACCGCCGGTTACGTGCGCGTAGATGACGCCGAGAATGAACCCGAAGCCTGCTACCGTGAAAACGCGCAAGGACCCGTGAACTTAGCCAAACACTGCCACGCCAGAGGCATTCAGCTGGTGACGTTTTCCTCTGATCTGGTGTTTGACGGCCAAAAAGGGGAAGGCTATCTGGAAACAGATCTCCCCAACCCCCTGAACGTGTACGGCGGCAGCAAAGCGCTGGCAGAGGAGCAGGTGCTGAAACTGATGCCCAGGGCTTTGGTGATCAGAACCAGCGCTTTCTTCGGGCCCTGGGACCAACACAACTTTGTGTACCACGCCCTGCGCACATTGGCGCACCAGGAGTTTTTTGAGGCCGCCGCAGATACGTTTATCACGCCTACCTACGTGCCAGACCTGGTGAATACCACCCTTGACTTATTGATTGATGAGGAATGCGGCATCTGGCACTTGGCTAATGAAGGAACGTACTCCTGGGCGGGTTTGGCCGAGGCAGCTGCCAGAGTGGCGGGAGTAGAGCCAAGCCCTTGGCTTCTGTCTAAACCTCAGGAGGAGTTTCACTATTTGGCCCCCAGGCCAACCAATGTGCCTTTGAAAACAAGTAAACGTGCGGTTTTGCCACCGGTGGAAGACGCCCTTCGGCGGTTCCTGTTCGCCAGTGAAATCCCGTTCCGGCCCCTGTTGCCCAAGGTGGAAGAAGGGGAGGAGGACTCCCTGCTGGCGGCCCAGGCATAAGCTGGCGCTATGAAAATGTGAAACCTGTTTTCAGGCTGTTTTTGGGAAAACAGCCCGAAAACAGGTTTTTGTTTTGATACCACAGCTGTTTTAGTGCCTCCCTCGCTTCACGTGGCGCAGATTCTCCCCTGGGTGCTGCGTCTGCGTTTAGGCAGCTCCCTGACTGAACCGGTTACACCATCTTTAAAAACAACAATGTGCCGCAATGGCACTCCCTTTCCCTGAAAGGGAGAATCAGAGGCTGCTTCCTGTTTTCGGCCTGATTTTCCTAAAACAGGCCAAAAACAGCTTGGTAACCCTCAGGGGTGCCACAGAAAAGTTTAACCTTTTCCTGCCATCCCGTCAGGTGGCGGCCACTAATGCGTAAGTGGTATTGTTTTAGCTAGATAGGAAAATGTCGGAAAAACCGCGTATTTTTGAAATTGCAACCACTACATCTTAAATAGCTTTTTATGTTTGACTTTTTTGGGAAGACGGTCGCCAAGCTTTTCGGTACCAAGTCAGAACGGGATATCAAAGGGGTAATGCCGTATGTGGCACTCATCAACCAAGAGTTTGCCACGCTTGCCTCCCTGTCTGATGACCAGCTGCGCCAGCGCACGCAAGAGGTGCAAGCCACCATTGCCGAGCGCCTGAAACCCATTGATGATAAAATTGCCGCGCTGCACCAGCGCATTGAAAACGAGCCGGAGCTGGACATTGCCCAGAAAGAGGAGATCTTTGTGGAGATTGACAACCTGGAGAAAGACCGTAACAAAGATCTGGAAGTAGTCCTGATGGAAGTGCTTCCGCAGGCGTTCGCCATTGTCAAAGAAACCGCCCGCCGCTATAAGGAGAACGGACAGCTGACCGTTTCTGCCACAGAGTTTGACCGTGAAATTGCCTCCCGCAAGCCAAACGTGCAGATCAACGGCGACCAGGCCGTGTGGGCCAACCGCTGGCTGGCGGCCGGTACCGAGGTGGTGTGGGACATGCTGCACTATGACGTACAGCTGATTGGCGGTATTGTGCTGCACCAGGGCAAGATTGCCGAGATGGCGACGGGTGAGGGGAAAACCCTGGTGGCTACCTTGCCGGCCTTCCTGAACGCCTTGGCCAAACGCGGCGTGCACGTGGTAACCGTGAACGACTACCTGGCCAAGCGTGACTCTGAGTGGATGGCGCCGTTGTTTGAGTTCCATGGCATCACCATTGACTGTATTGACAAACACCAGCCTAATACTGAGGCGCGCCGTCAGGCTTACCGGGCAGACATCACCTACGGAACCAATAACGAGTTCGGGTTTGACTACCTGCGGGACAACATGTCCCGCGAAACCAGTGAGCTGGTGCAGCGCAAGCACCACTATGCCATGGTAGATGAGGTAGACTCCGTGTTGATTGATGACGCCCGTACGCCGTTGATCATCTCCGGACCCGTTCCGCGCGGCGATGAGCACGAGTTCTACATGCTGAAACCCCGCGTAGCCGCTCTGGTAGAGGCCCAGCGCAAGCTGGTGGGTAACTTTCTGGTAGAGGCCAAGCGCCTGATCAAGGAAGGAAACGAGAAAGAAGGCGGTCTGGCCCTGTTCAGAGCGTACCGCGGTCTGCCTAAAAACAAGCCGTTGATCAAGTTTTTGAGTGAGACCGGTGTCCGTCAGATTCTCCTGAAGACCGAGGCGTTCTACCTCCAGGACCATTCGCGCCAGATGCCAGAGGCAGACAAGCCGCTGTACTTCACCATTGACGAAAAGCATAACCAGATTGAACTCACGGAGAACGGCATTGACCTGATCACCGGTCAGGGCGAAGATCCGCAGTTGTTCATCCTGCCAGATATTGGAACGGAGATTGCCAATATTGAAAGCCATACCGGGCTCACTGCTGATGAGAAACTGCACGAGAAAGAGCGCCTGATCCAGGAGTACCAGGACAAGACGCAGCGCGTGCACACCATCAACCAGTTGCTCAAAGCCTACACCCTGTTTGAAAAGGACACTGAGTACATTGTGACCGAAGACCGCAAGGTGAAGATTGTAGACGAGCAGACGGGCCGTGTCATGGAGGGCCGCCGCTACTCAGACGGTCTGCACCAGGCCATTGAGGCGAAGGAGAACGTGCGTGTGGAAGACGCCACCCAAACCTATGCTACCGTAACGCTGCAGAACTACTTCAGAATGTACCATAAGCTGGCCGGTATGACCGGTACCGCTGAGACAGAAGCCGGGGAGTTCTGGGAAATCTACAAACTGGACGTGGTGGTGATCCCTACCAACCGTGTGGCCCAGCGCAAAGACGAGCATGACAAGGTGTACAAAACCACCCGCGAGAAATACAACGCCGTGGCCGAGGAGATTCAGGAACTCACCAAGCAAGGCCGTCCGGTGCTGGTAGGTACCACTTCCGTGGAAATCTCTGAACTGGTAAGCCGTATGCTCAAGATGCGCGGCATCACGCACCAGGTTCTGAACGCAAAGCACCACCAGCGCGAGGCTGAGATTGTGGCCGAAGCCGGTAAGCCGGGCGCGGTAACCATTGCCACCAACATGGCCGGCCGTGGTACAGATATCAAACTTGCCCCAGAGTCAAAAGCTGCGGGAGGGTTGGCCATCATTGGTACCGAGCGCCATGAGTCCCGCCGGGTAGACCGCCAGCTGCGGGGCCGTTCCGGCCGCCAGGGAGACCCGGGATCTTCCCAGTTCTTCGTGTCACTGGAAGACAGCTTAATGCGTCTGTTTGGCTCTGACCGTATTGCCCGCCTAATGGACCGCATGGGGCTGGAGGAAGGCGAAGTGATTCAGCACTCCATGATCACCAACTCCATTGAGCGCGCGCAGAAGAAGGTGGAGGAAAACAACTTCGGGATCAGAAAGCGTTTGCTGGAGTATGATGATGTGATGAACGCCCAGCGCGAGGTGGTGTACAAACGCCGCCGCAACGCCCTGTACGGCGAGCGTCTGGAGCTGGACATCCTGAACATGATCTATGACGTGGCCGAGGACATTGTACAGACCTACAAAGCCACCGGTAACCATGAAGACTTCCTGCTGCACATTATCAGAGTGTACGGCTTCAACTCGCAGATAACCGCCGGTGAATTGGCCAGTCAGTCTGTTGAGGTGTTAATGGACCGTCTTTACAATGAGGCGCTGGATTTCCACACGGCTAAAAACCAGCAGATCATGCAGCAGTCGGCCCCCATTCTGGCAGACATCTACGCCAACCGCGGTGCCCTGATTGAAAACATAGCCGTGCCGTTCTCAGATGGCCGCCGCCAGATCACCGCTATTGCCAACCTGGAGAAAGTGGTAAGCACCCAGGGGCGTGAGCTGATCAAGACAGTAGAGAAGGTCATCACCCTGGCTACCATTGACCAGGCCTGGACCCAGCACCTGCGCGAGATGGATGACCTGAAGCAGAGTGTGCAAAACGCGGTGTATGAGCAGAAAGACCCGCTCTTGATCTACAAGTTTGAGTCATTTGAGCTGTTCAAGCGCATGATTGCCAAAGTGAACGAAGAAACGGTGTCATTCCTGTTCAAGGCAGATCTGCCGGTGCAGCAGGAGCAGCCGGTTCCGGTACAGGAGGCCCGTCCGGCGCCCGCGCCAAAGGCCCCCAAACTGCAGGTACAGAAAGAGGAGGTGCATTCTACCTTAGAAGACCACGTGCCTAACATGCCGCCAATGCCGCAGGCGCCTGCCCCTAAACCGCAGCCGGTGCGCGTAGAGAAAACTGTGGGCCGTAATGACAAGGTGAACGTGCAGTACATGGACGGCCGCGTGATGAAAGACGTGAAGTTCAAGAACGTAGAACAAGACCTGCTCAACAACCGGTGCTTTATCATTGAAGACTAACGTGCCCATATCACCAGATCAGAGCCTGGCGCCGTACATTGACCATACGGTGCTCAGGCCTGACACCACGCAGGCCCTGGTGGCGCAGCTTTGCCAGGAGGCGGCTGAACACCATTTTGCCGCCGTTTGTGTGCCTCCCTGCTTTGTAAAGCAGGCGGTGGCGGCCCTGCAGGATACGGGCGTGCAGGTGGCCACGGTGGTGGGGTTTCCATTGGGGTACCAGCTGGCCAAAGTGAAGTTCTTTGAGGCCCATCAGGCCCTGGCTGAAGGGGCTACCGAGATTGACGTGGTCATGAACATTGCCGCATTCAAATCTGGTAGGCACGAAGAGGTCATGTCTGAGCTGCAGGAGCTGAGTACCTTGTGCCACTTCAAGAATTCTATCCTGAAAGTGATCATTGAGACCGCTTTGCTGAGCCCCAGTGAGATGGTGCAGGTGTGCAAACTCTGCATTGAGGCCGAGGTGGATTATGTAAAAACCTCTACCGGTTTTGCCGCCTCCGGGGCGCAGGTAGAAGATATTCTGTTACTGCGTGCTACCTTGCCAGCGCATATTAAAATCAAGGCCTCCGGCGGAATCAAAACCAAGGAAGCCGCCCTTGCGTTGGTAAAAGCCGGAGCCGACCGGATTGGAACATCTTCCGGCGTTTCATTGCTATGACGTTACAAAAAATGACCTCAAGAGTTTTAGGATTTCTTTGCCTGGTAGTAATGATGGGCTGTGCGGCCACCAGCAGCAGCACCTCTTCCGGCAACGGCACCGCCTCAGATGATAACCGCAAAGCGGAATCAAAAGGAGGGACGGCGGCGTTGGTAGACACCAAGAAATATCTGCCCACTTTTCCTTCGGCGCCAGCCGGGAATACAGCCCCTGCCGCTCCGGCCATGCCCACCAACCACCTGCGCAACCAGGTGGCGTTGCTGCTGGACAGTGTGGCGCAGGTGCAGAAGAACATCAAATACGCCACCGGCTACCGCATTCTGGCCTATACCGGCATTGAGCGGAACTCAGCCATGGCGTTACGCAACAACCTCATTCAGCGCCTTCCAGAGCAGAGGGATTACCTCACCTTCAAGCAGCCCACGTACCAGCTAAAATTTGGCGATTTCTTTACCCGGGTAGAGGCGCAGGCCGCCCTGAGCAAAGTGCAGGATCTGATCCCGAACGCTTTGCTGGTGCGCGAAACCATCAACATCCCTAAATAAGGCTTTTTTTTTAAGAAGGTTGTTTCCGCCGTTTTTGGCCTGTTTTCTGAAAAACAGGCCAAAAACGGCGGAATTTTTTTTAGTAGAAATCACTCTCACTGACCGTGAGGGTGTAAGAGGCTTCGTAGGCTTTGATTTTATGGTAGGTCCAGTGCTTTGTTAAAGTGAAGTCTGTTTTGGGCTGGTTGAGCATGCCGTTGCCTTTCATGAGCACCTGCCTGAAAGACTGCATTCGGGGGTGTTTTTTCTCAAAGTCAAAGACCATTCCTTCTTCAGTAGATCCGGAGGAGCCCCAGACGTTTGCCGTTTTGCCGGGGGCAACGGTCCAGCGCATGGTGCTGGTGGCATGGCTAGTGGCGGGGTCAGGGTCTAGGGTGACCTCCAGGGTTTCACGCGTGTGGTTTTGCACCTTGTACCAATACTGCGGCGACTGCTCCGGCCAAACCATGTCGCAGGCAGAGCCAGCTAAGAGTAGCAGCAGTACGGCAAGGGTGTTGTAAGAATTTCTCATGGCTAAGTGGCTCTATGGCAGAGAGACAACAGTTGCCGGAGATGAGTTCACGCCAGGCCTGTGGTCTTTAGACAGTTAGATGAGGGAGTGTTGAATCTTTGCGTATTTCTGTTTCTGGCCTGTTTTTGAGAAAACAGGCCAGAAACGGCGCTTTCATTTTATAGCCGTACCTTTGCCCTGGAAAATTCCGCTTTAGCCATGAAAGAACTGACCAGCCATATTCAGCAACTCGCGAAACAATACGCCGCAGACACTGTGGCTACCCGGCACCACCTGCACCAGAATCCCGAGCTATCCTTTCAGGAGCACAACACCTCTGCCTATGTTTTCCAGAAGCTGCAGGAGTACGGGCTGGAGCCGGAGCGGGTCACCGAGACGGGGGTGGTGGCGCTGGTGAAAGGTAGAAACCCGCAGAAAGCCACCACCGCCCTGCGGGCCGATCTGGATGCATTGCCTATTCTGGAAGCCAATGACGTGGACTATAAAAGCCAGAACCAGGGTGTGATGCACGCGTGCGGCCATGACGTACACACGTCGTCTTTGCTCACCACCGCCAGAATTCTGCAGGAACTGAAAGACCAGTTTGAAGGTACGGTGAAACTCATTTTCCAGCCGGGCGAGGAGAAATTCCCCGGAGGGGCCTCTCTGATGATAAAGGAGGGCGTATTGCAGAATCCCGCGCCGCAGAGCATCATGGGCCAGCACGTGTTCCCTATGCTGGAGGCGGGCAAGGTGGGCTTTAGGTCAGGTATGTACATGGCCAGTGCAGATGAAATCTACATCACCGTGAAGGGCAAAGGCGGGCACGGCGGCTTGCCGGAACAGTTGGTGGACCCGGTCCTGATTTCGGCGCACTTGCTGGTGGCGCTGCAGCAGATTGTGAGCCGGCGGGCCAACCCTAAGGTTCCGTCGGTGTTGTCTTTTGGCAAAGTCATTGCCAATGGGGCGACCAATGTGATTCCGGGGGAAGTGCACATAGAAGGCACCTTCCGGACCATGGACGAAGCCTGGCGCGCCGAGGCGAAGCAGAAAATTAAAAAACTGGCCGAAGGACTCTGCGAGAGCATGGGCGGCAGCTGTGACATCACCATCATGGACGGCTACCCCTTCCTGAAAAACGACCCGGCTTTGGTAGCCCGGGCGCAGGCCGCGGCGGTAGAATATTTAGGCGCAGAAAACGTGGTGGAGCTGGATATGTGGATGGCCGCTGAGGACTTTGCTTACTACTCGCAGCAGGTTGATGCGTGCTTCTACCGCCTGGGCACCAGAAATGAGGCGCAGGGCATCACTTCGGGCGTGCACACGCCCACCTTCAACATTGATGAGTCTGCCCTGGAACTGGGCAGCGGGTTAATGGCGTGGCTGGCTATTCAAGAGTTACAGGCGCTGGCCCGCTTATAGTTATCATCAAATTTTCGTTTTGGGCCTATTTTCCAGAAAACAGGCCCAAAACGGAGTTGACTTACAGGTTCTTAAATGCCCAATTCCATCTGGAACCGCAGAATCCAGTTGTCTTGCTGACTGTTGTCTACGGCTAAGTTCTCGCGGGTTTGGTAGGTGAGGTCAGACTGCAGCTTGATGCGGTGCCACCTTATGTAATAATTGGCCCCCAAGGTGTAATGCCGGGTTTGGCGCGCCAGGTGCTGGATTTGCTTTTCTGGCGTGATGACGGCGTAGCGGGCGGCCAGCTCAAAATGGTTGGGCCATTGGTAACTCACCTGCCCGTTGTAGCCTTGCCCGGCATAGATAAACGAGTCTGATCCGTCTCCGGTCAGGAACTGGGTTTGGTCTGCCTTGCGCTGAATCCATTCATGTTGGGTGGCCCAGCCGTTGTATTTGAAGATCAAGTCGGCCATGTAAGCCTCCAAATCTGTGAAACCGGGCAGCTCAGAGCCTATCTGCCCGCCGGTGCGGTAGGCGTTGTCATTTTCAGAAAGGCCGAAACCGAGCGCTAATTTGGGTTTCGGTTCGCGCACCCAATCGCCCTCAAAATAATCTCCGTCCAGAGTGAACTCACCAAGCGGAAGCACCTCTACCCGGCCGGTGTAAGCTGCGCCGGAGCCTTCTACGGGCGAAGCGTTTCGGCCGTCACCGTTAGTCAGGGCCGCCTGTAAACGTATAGGCACCGTGCCAAGCTCGTTTTCATAGAAAGCAAATAACCCAAAATCACGGTCAATGGTGAAGGTGGCGTTCACAATAGAACGGTCTACAAACTGTTGCTCCCCAGAAGAAATCACGCGCTGGCGGTTGCCGGGTAACTTGGTTTGCCCAAACCCAATTTTCAGGTTGGGGGTGAACTGGTAGAACAGAACGGCGTCCCTAATCAGCTGCGGGTGTTCAGAATTCTCTACGTCCATGTCGCCGGGAGAAAAACCGAGCTGCAGGGAGTAGGTGAGTTTTTTGCTGAGCAGGTAACCAGATGACCGGAGCCGAAGCCGTTTGATGTAACCGCCATGAGAGGCTAAATCCAAATCGTCACCGGCCTGGGTCTCAAAGTCGGCCCGGTTCTGGATTCTGAAGCGCAGGTTGATGCTGGCGGTTGAGTCACGGGTAGTAAAGTTGAGGCCGTCTGTGAAATGGAGGTTTACGCCCGCTTCGCGGGTTTCAGGTACCTGGGCAAACGCGGCGGTGGTGCCAAAAAGAAGACTTGCCAGAAGCCAAAGGTAAAGGTGTTTTCTCATAGTTTGGTGGTATGGATAGTTACAAAGCCAGCCAAATAAAAACTGCTGAAGTTGGCTGTGAACGGGAATGCTGAAGTAGGCCGCAGGTTACCCGGTTCTATACTGTTTTGGGCGAAGTTAAGCTGCGAAAACAGGAAAGATTCTGGAACAGGAAAGTTTTCACCGTTCATTCCTTCTGTTTTAAGCCTGTTTTTAGAAAAACAGGCTTAAAACACAAAATACTTTTATAAAGTTCTTTTCCAGGAACGGCTAAAATCTTCTCTATTTCTGTCATTGTGTCTTATGTTTGTCTGGCTGTTATTGTGAATCAAGACATTCTGTCTTATTTTTAGGTGAGGGATGGGTTGGTACAAAATTTTCTATAAGGGAGGTGTCCACCTTAGAATTGAGCAATCAACCTTAAAAAGATAAAGACAATGGCAACTGTAAAACAGCATCCGGTAGTACAAAACAGAGTCCCTTTTAGCAGCCTGTTAGACACCTTCTTTCAGGATACGGTGAACAACCGCCGCGTAAGTGGCTTCACCCCGGCGGTAGACCTTTGGGAAACTGAAAACAGCTATAAGCTGGAAGTGGCCCTGCCCGGCCTGAAGAAAGAAAACATTCACGTTGAGTTTCAGGACGGTGTGCTGACCGTGAGCGGCGAGCGCGCTTTCAGCAAAGAGGAGAAAGAGCATAAGTACCACCGCGTAGAGAACCTGTACGGCAAGTTCAGGCGTTCTTTCCAACTCCCAGACCATGTAGACGCGGGTAGCATTGACGCCCAGTTTGAGAACGGCCTGCTGCAGATCACCGTTCCCAAGGTTGAGGAGAAAGTGGTGAAGCGTCAGATTGAAGTAAAATAATGAAACGTTAAAGAAATGTTAAAAAGGCGCTGCAAAGCGCCTTTTTGGCTTAGTGTTTGATTGACTTATAATACTAGTTTTGCTTTTTTAGCGTTTCAGACGTACACAAAAAAGAAGCCTTGCTTCAGATACTAAAACTAGACTAATACATTATTAACCTATATAGCTGACCTATTGTATGAAAACTAAACAGTTTATGTTGGGTCTGATGCTCTCCGCTATGTTAGGTGGGGGAGTAGCAGTTGGAAGTTACAAATTGCTGGAAGAAGACAGGCCCGCTGCCGGACAGCAGCAACCCAATACCAATGTAAGATATACCAGCGCCATGCGTGCGTCTAACGTGACGGTGCCAGAAGGCATCAACTTTGTGACCGCGGCTGAGTTGGTAACCCCTGCCGTAGTGCACGTAACCACTGAATATAGAGTGCAGGCGCGCCGGTCGCCAAGTGAGATCCACCCGTTCTTCCGGGATTTTTTCGGAGATGATTTTGAAGGCTACCAGCGCCAGCAGGGGCCTGCCATGGGCTCAGGCTCTGGGGTGATCATTGCCTCTAACGGGTACATTGTAACCAACAACCACGTCATTGACCGGGCAGATAAAATCAAGGTGATCTTAGATGACAAACGCACCTTTGACGCCACACTGGTGGGAACAGACCCAAACACAGACATTGCCCTGTTAAAAATCAACTCAGAGAACCTGCCGGCCCTGCGCTACGGCAACTCAGACAACGTGCGGGTAGGGGAGTGGGTGTTGGCCGTGGGCAACCCGTTCAACCTCAACTCAACCGTAACCGCCGGTATTGTGAGTGCCAAAGGCCGTAACGTGGGCATCTTGCAGAATGCGGGTAGTATGAGCGTAGAGTCTTTTATTCAGACAGACGCCGCCGTGAACCCTGGCAACAGCGGCGGGGCCCTGGTGAACCTGAACGGTGACCTGGTGGGCATCAACACCGCCATCGCCTCCCAGACCGGTTCCTTTGCCGGTTACTCCTTTGCCGTGCCGTCTTCTATTGTAAGCAAAGTGGTAGATGACCTGCTCAAATACGGCGAAGTACAGCGCGCCCTGCTGGGAGTTTCTATGCAGGAGGTTGACGCAGAGCTGGCCAAAGAGAAAGGCATCAAAAACCTGAACGGGGTGTACGTGGCCGGTTTCTCTGAAAGCAGTGCCGCCAAATCTGCCGGTCTGCAGGAAGGTGACGTGATCACAGAAATCAATGGCGTGAAAGTGAACACCGGTGCCCAGCTGCAAGAGCAGGTAACCCGCTACCGCCCCGGTGATAAGATTAAAGTGGGCTTTGTACGCGGCGGAAACGCCAAAACCATTAACGTGACCCTGCGCAACGCCAATGGAAGCACTGAGATTGTGAAGCGTGATCCAAACGCGGCCAAATCCATGACCATTGAGGGGGCTACTTTTGAGGCCGCCAGCAAGCAGGAGTTAAGCAAACTGGACATAACCGGTGGCGTGAAAGTGACCGGTATTGAGAAAAGCGGCTTTGCCGAAACCGGCATGAAAGACAACTTCATCATCACCAGAATTGACCGCAACTCAGTGAACACCCCGCAAGACGTAGAGAAAATCCTGAAAAGCTCCCGTGGCGGCGGCCTGCTGATTGAGGGAGTGTACCCAGACGGTAGGCGCGCCTACTACGCCATTGGCCGCTAGTTTTGCCCTGAAATAGAAAAAACAAGCCATAAACGGCTCTTTAGAAAGCTCCTGCCCACCGGCAGGAGCTTTTTTGTTTCAAAAGTTAACAGAAAGGGCTATACTAGGGACTTTGAACCAGCATTTTTAAAACTATGTCACAACCAATATCAGATATTCTGGCGCAGTTAGGCATCAAGGATACCAATCCTGCTTACAGCACCGGTTTGCAGTGGGGCGGTGAGAGCCACCGTGACACCCGCACTGTTTCCTCCCCCACCAACGCCAAAGAGATTGCCAAAGTAAACATGGCCACGGCCGAAGACTATGAACGCGTCATCACCACCGCCCAGCAGGCGTTTCTGGAGTGGCGCAAATGGCCTTCGCCCAAGCGGGGCGAAGTGGTGCGCCAGATTGGCCAGAAGCTGCGCGAGTACAAAGAACCGCTGGGCAAACTGGTGAGCTATGAGATGGGCAAGATCCTGCAGGAGGGGCTGGGCGAAGTGCAGGAGATGATTGACATCTGTGACTTTGCGGTAGGGCTTTCGCGCCAGCTGCACGGCTACACCATGCATTCTGAGCGCCCCACGCACCGCATGTATGAGCAGTACCACCCGCTGGGCATTGTAGGCGTGATTTCGGCCTTCAACTTCCCGGTGGCCGTGTGGAGCTGGAACGCCATGCTGGCCGCTATCTGCGGAGATGTGGTGGTCTGGAAACCGTCTGAGAAAACCCCGCTGACCGCGGTGGCTTGCCAGCACATCATCAAAGACGTGTTGCAGGAAAACAACGTGCCTGAGGGCGTGTTCAGCATGATTGTGGGTGATGCCAGCATTGGCAGCCAGATGGCGCATGACGGCCGCGTGCCGCTGGTATCGGCTACGGGTTCAACGCGCATGGGTAAGAAAGTAGGCGAGGCCGTGGGTGCTCGTTTAGGAAAGTCTCTGTTAGAGTTAGGCGGCAACAACGCGATCATCCTCACTGAGAATGCTGACCTGGAAATGGCTATCCGGGCCGTGGTGTTCGGGGCTGTGGGAACTGCAGGGCAGCGCTGTACCTCTACCCGCCGCCTCATCATTCATGAAAACATTTACAACGAAGTAAAAGAGCGCCTGCTCAAGATTTACCCCAACCTGCCCATTGGCGACCCGCTGAAAGACGGCATTCTGGTGGGGCCGTTGATTGATAAAGACGCGGTTTCTGCGTTCCTGAAAGCGTTGGATGACGTGCAGAAAGAAGGTGGTAAACTCTTGACCGGCGGTACCGTGCTGGAAGGTGAAGAATACGCCACCGGCACCTACGTGACCCCGGCCATTGTAGAAGCCAAAAACGAGTATCACACCGTGCAGGAAGAAACCTTCGCGCCTATTCTGTACCTGATCAAATACAGCGGCACCGTAGAAGACGCCATTGAAATCCAGAACGGGGTACGCCAGGGCCTGTCTTCTTCTATTTTCTCTACCAACCTGCTGGAGACCGAAGCCTTCCTGAGCCACTGGGGTTCTGACTGCGGCATTGCCAACGTGAACATAGGCACCTCCGGGGCTGAGATTGGCGGTGCGTTTGGCGGGGAGAAAGATACCGGCGGCGGCCGTGAGTCCGGGTCAGATGCGTGGCGGTTCTACATGCGTCGGCAGACCAATACCATCAACTTTGGGCGGGAGCTGCCGCTGGCGCAGGGGATCAAGTTTGATCTGTAACCGGTTCACGCTTGCAAGAAACCAAATGCCCTTTCTGGTGCTGCGCCAGAAGGGGCATTCCTGTTTTGGGGCTGTTTTCAGAAAAACAGCCCCAAAACAGGAAGTTTCTAAAGCCAGATCTTTTCTGCCGCTGCAGAAGTTGCTACCTTCTATTTTTGAAATCGTAAAGAAGCTATTGCTGCAGATGGTATTTCTGCATTGAACCTTGAACTAACCCCGTCATGCCTACTCCCACCAGCGTTGCCGCCTTTAAGAAAGTCATCACCAACCCGGTTAAGCTCAAGCTGTTCCTTTTCAAGAACCTGCCCATGGCTTATCTGGCCGGTGTCAGGATCAAAAGCCTCACAGAGCAGGAGGCGCAGACCACCATTGAATACGGCTACCTGACCAAAAACCCGTTTAAGTCCATCTATTTCGCCTGTCTGGGCATGGCGGCCGAGCTGTCTTCCGGGGTGTTAAGCATGATGTACCTGTACAAAGCCAATCCGTCAGTGTCCATGCTGGTGGTAGACCTGCAGGCCACCTTCACCAAGAAAGCCGTGGGGGTGATTACCTTCACCTGTGCAGACGGGGAGGCCATAGCACAGGCGGTGAGGCAGACCCAGGAAACCGGCCTGGGCGCCAGCCTGCAGACCGTGAGCATTGGCCGTGATGAGGCAGGAGACGAGGTGGCCCGGTTTGTGATCTCGTGGTCGTACAAAGTGCGCAGTAAGAAATAGCCTGTGTGAAGTAAGCAGTTCAACTTGCTTTCCTAATTCAGAAAATCCATCCCTTCCAGAAAATCCTGCTCTTCCGTTTTTGCGGCTGTTTTTCCCAAATCAGCGCCAAAACAGGTTTTGTTAAACATCTGTTAAAGTAGCGGCGCCAGTTGGCGGCGTTGTAAAATCTTGGTAACTAGGGCACTGATTCGCCACCGCCCTCACTCCGTGTCAGCGGCTATACGCCCCTTATAAAAAGCAGAAGAATTTTAGGAACACCGTGCAACCCATGTACAAACCTGTAGTCTTTAGTACAGAAGTTTGGAACAGAGCGCGTCAGAGGGCGCTGTAGAAAGGGTTGGTGTTGTTCCGGAGAGCTGCTTTACCAGGATATCATGAGAAAGCCTTAACAGTTACAATTTGGAGACGCTGGAATACACCGACGTTAACGCGCACGTAGTGGCCCGCTGCAAAGCAGGTGACCGCAAGGCGCAGTATGAGCTCTACAAGCTCTACAGCAAATCTATGTTCAACGTGAGCATGCGTATCACCAATGATTACACTGAGGCAGAAGATGTCTTGCAGGAATCGTTCTTGAACGCGTTCAGAGAGCTGCACACCTTTAAAGGCGACTCTACCTTTGGGAGCTGGCTCAAGCGCATCGTTATCAACAAGTCCATCACCAAAGTGCGCAGCAGGCGTCTGCAGGTGGTGCAGATAGAAGACCATCAGGACTTCGCTGAGGAAACATCTGAGGGTGACTTTGAAGACATGGAGTACAAGGTAGAGAGCATCAAGCGCGCCATTCAGCAGCTGCCAGACGGCTACCGCGTGGTACTCACCCTGTACCTGCTGGAAGGCTATGACCACGGTGAGATTGCCGAGGTCCTGGGCATTAGTGAGGCTACTTCCAAATCACAGTACAGCCGGGCCCGCAAAAAGCTGCTGTCCCTAATGGAAGAGCAGGCCCTTTCAAGATAGAAGAGAGAAAAGCAACCAAGCGTAACCTGAAGAGCGAAACCGCCATGAAAGATAAACTGAAAGATTTTGTACACGCCCACCGGGAAGAGTTTGATTCTTTTTCGCCCCGCCCTGACCTGTGGCAGGATATCTCTGCCGAACTGCCGGCTGAGCCGGAGCCTGAGCAGAAGGAAGAGCAGGTGAAAGAAGCCAGGATTCTCCCTCTGAACTGGAATGTGGCCTGGCGGTACGCCGCCGCCGTAGCGGTACTGGTGATGGTGGCCATCTCAGGCCGCTATTACGGTTCTGGCACCTGGCAGCGTGACCCGCTCCTTGCCGCCGCCCAACCGGTGTCCTTAGATAAGATTGCCCCAGAGGTAAAGCAGATTGAAACCCGCTTTGTGGGTGTGATTGAGCAGAAAGAGGCACAGCTGAAAGAGTATGACCTGAAAGCCCTGGGCATGGAGAAGGAATGGGAGCGGGAGGCCACGGCTCTGGATTCGGCGTACGCCGAACTCAAAAAAGAACTTTACACCACCCCTAACAAAGAAGTGGTGGTAGAGGCCATGCGCGAAAACCTGAAAATGCGAATCGCGATCCTGAACCGGCAGTTGCAGGTTCTTGAAAACATACAGACCGTAAAACAACAAGTGAGTAATGAAACCAAGACACTCTAAACTCGCCCTTTTGATAGCCGCCCTCTTCAGCTTTGCCGGGGTACAAGGGCAAACGGTATCAACGTCAGCCGCTTTTTCAAAGGACCTCTCTACCTGTGTGAATGTGCTGGTGCAAGAAAGGCTGCAGGAGGTACTGGAGCCGCAGGTAGCCCAAGCAGTAGCCCAGTCTCTGAAGAGCCTGGAAAGCCTGAAGGGTTTAGAAACGCTGTCAAGTTTACAAAACCTCTCTGGCCTGGAGAGCCTGAAGGCTTTGAAATCACTGGAGGCGTTAGAGGGGCTGGGGCAGCCAGACCCTGACCAGCCAGACCTCATCATCAAAGATGGCGAAGCGCTGCAGGTTCCGTTTGCCGCTGAGAAAACCAAGAACATTGCACGCAGCTTCAAAGTCACGGGTGCAGACAAACTCAGCATCAGCAACAGCTTTGGCAGGGTAGACGTGCAGACCTGGAACCGGAACGAGGTGACCGTGGAGGTGCGCATCATCACCCGTGCCTCCTCTGAGGGCAAAGCGCAGGAGATTCTGGACAAGATTGACGTGAACGTGACCGAAGGCGGGAATCTGATCTCCTTTGCCACCCAGTTGCAGCCCATGCAGATCAGAAGCAGCTCAGAGAAAAGCTTTGAGATCAATTATCTGGTGAAAATGCCCAAAACGAATGCGGTGGCCATCAGCAGCCGGTACGGGGTCATCCAGTTGCCAGACTTTGATGGGCCTACTGACTTGACTGTGAAATATGGCAAGCTGACCACCGGCCGCTTGAATAACCGCAGAAACAGCATCAGCGTGACCTACAGTACTGGCGAGTGTGTGCTGGAATATGTTAAAGCGGGTGATCTGGAGGTGAAATACTCCCACCTGCGCCTGAATGGCGGCGAAGCCATTAACGCCGCAACCGCCTATAGCAGAGTAAGCATTGACAAAGTAGACAATCTGGCGGTTGAAAGCCGCTATGACACCCATTTTAATGTGGGCAGCGCGGGTGAAGTAACGGGCAGGAGCAGCTACACCTCGTTCTCTATTGGCAGCATTTCTGAGGCCCTGGCCATGGATTTAAAATACTGCACCAAGTTTGAGGTAGAGAATATTAGCAACAACTTCAAGAAAGTGAACCTCACGGGCGGCTATTCATTTATCAAGCTGGGATTTTCTGACAAAAGTGCTTTCAACTTTGATATCAGCACCTCTTACTGCGGCAACCCTAAGTTCAATGAAGATAAGATAGACTTCACCTTCAAAGAAGTGAAAAACACTTCTGCCGTGTACCGCGGCAGGTACGGCAGCTCTTCCCCTAAGGGCACGGTAAACGTGACCAACAAGTACGGGAGCCTTGCCTTTCACTAAAGACAGGATTTTAGAATTGTTTTGTGTTGAAAAGGCGGGTCTGGAAGGCCCGCTTTTTTTATACCGCTGTTTTTGGCTTATTTTTGGGAAAACAGGCCAAAAACGCATTCGTTATGGATTCATCATCTGCCGCCGCCTTCCATGCCGCTAATGCCCCCAAACCGGTAGGGGCGTACCCGCACGCTCGCAAAGTAGGCAACCTGCTGTTCCTCTCTGGCGTGGGCCCGCGGGAGCCTGAAACAAACCAAGTGAAAGGGTTGGTCTTAGACGCAGAGGGCTCTATTGTGCAATATGACATGGAGGCGCAGTGCCACGCTGTGTTCAAGAACGTGCGGGCTATTCTGGAGGCATCTGGTTCAAAGTGGGAGAACCTGGTAGACGTGACCGTGTTCCTGACCAACATGAAAGCAGACTTTGAGACGTACAACCGCCTGTACGCGCAGTATTTCAGAGACTGCCAGCCTTGCCGCACCACCGTTGAGGTAAACGCCCTGCCCACGCCCATTGCCATTGAACTGAAGTGTATTGCCACTATTTAGTACAGCTGAAGTGCCATCTGCACAATAATTATCCCATCTTTGCTTTAGAAAAAGGAAAGCCGTTTTTGGCCTGTTTTTGAGAAGACAGGCCAAAAACGGAAAGTTTACAACGGCGTGCTGTTGGGCTGCCGGAAAGTAGACCGCCCAAATCCACTGCGGTTGTATTCGGGCGCAGCCGAAAATGATTCATTCCCTGCATGACAGATACTTCCCCAGAAAGGTTGTTCGCTGAACGTGAGCAACGCTTTTTCGCCGCCGAGGAGCGGCAGGCTTCTACCTACCGCTGGGTGGGCTGGCTTCGGCTGACCTTCTTTGTGGGCGCAGTGTTGGGCTGCGTGGTGTTGTTCTACTACCAACACGCCGGTGCCGGCCTCACGCTGCTGGTGAGCGGGTACTTCATCTTTGCCGCGCTCATTCACTGGCACAACAAAATTGAGTACGCCCGCAAGCACCAGCTGTACCTGGGCGTGATCAACCGGTCTGAGCAGGAGCGCCTGCGGGGCGAGTTGAGTGACTTCCCCAGCGGGGCCGAGTTTCAGGAACCCAACCACTATTACACCGCAGACCTGGACGTCTTTGGGGCTAACTCCATTTTTCAGCTCCTGAACCGGGCCGTGACCCGGCTGGGGCAGCAGCGGCTGGCCGAGTGGCTGAAGGTTCCCGCGGCTTCGCAGGAGATTCTGGCGCGGCAGGAGGCCGTGGCTGAGCTGGTGCCTGATCTGGAGTGGCGGCAGCACCTGCAGGCGCGGGCCATGCACCACCACCGTAAAACGCAACAGTTGCCACAGCCTTTCCTGCTCTGGCTTAGGGAGCCCAACTTTTTTAAAGGAAAGGCCTGGCTGGTGGTGGCTACCTTTCTGCTGCCGTTCCTGACCCTGGGGGCTGCCGTGTATTGGGCGCAGGGATCTTCCCATTACCCGTTTATTGGGCTGGTGCTCCTCCAGTTTCTGATTGCGGTAAAGTACCAGCGGCAGCGTGATGCATATTATGAAGAAAGCACCGGCATGTACGAGACGCTGCGCAGCTATACAGACCTGCTGGTGCACATTGAAGGCCGAACTTTCCAGAGTGCCAGGGCGCAGGCGTTGCAGCAGCAGCTTAAGATTGACACCAGACCGGCTTCTGAACACGTACGCCAACTGGCTTCCATCATCCAATACCTGTCGGCTAGGTTGAACACGTACCTGAACTTTATTCTGAACCACGTGCTCATGTGGGATTTTATCTGGATGTACAGGCTGGAGCGCTGGAAGAAAACCATGTCTGGGAACATTGGGCAAGTGCTCAACGCGGCCGCCGAGTTTGAGGCCCTGGCCAGTCTGGCCGCCTTCCAGTATGCCAACCCAGCGTATGCCGTACCCCAGATCAGTGTTAAGCCCTTTCAGTTTGAGGCCGAAGAATTAAGCCACCCGTTGATCTTCAGCCCCAGCCGGACCGCCAACAGCCTTGCCTTTGCCGGGGCTGGCCACACAGTGCTGATCACCGGTTCCAACATGTCTGGCAAGAGTACTTTTCTGCGGGCCGTGGGTGTGAACATGGTGCTGGCTTTTACGGGTGCGGCGGTTTGTGCCAAACGCCTGTCAGTATTCCCCGCGCAGGTCTACACCAGCATGCGAACAGAAGACAACCTGGCAGAAAGCACTTCTTCGTTCTACGCTGAGCTAAAGCGCCTGAAGATTCTCCTTGACCTGACGGGCGCCGGCCAGCCGGTGTATTTCTTTCTGGATGAAATTCTGAAAGGCACCAACTCGCATGACCGGCACCAGGGAGCCATGGCGTTGATCAGACAGTTGAACCGCCGGCAGGCCGCTGGTTTTGTCTCTACCCATGACCTGGAGTTGGGCAATATGGAGCAGGAGTTGGTGGGGGCAGTAGAAAATTACAGCTTCAACAGCTACTTTGAGAACGGCCAGCTGCGGTTTGACTATACCTTGCGCCCCGGCATCTGCCAAAGCTTCAATGCCAGCCAGTTAATGCGTCAAATGGGAATTGAGTTGTAGCGTTTATGACCTGTTTTTCCCAAAACAGGGGTAAAACAGATACCCTGTGCTGCTGAGAGGGGGAATAAATCTAAGAAATCACCCCTGATTTTGAATCCCTGGCTTTTTTGCTTCGTACTTCTAATAACTTTTGTAAAATGCGTGTAGTAACAGATATTCCACATCCTGAAATCAAGATCACTCTTTTTGCCTGGAACGGGAAATACCTGCTCAAACTGGAGCTGGGTCCCTTTGAACAGACCTACAAGGTGAGTGAGATGGACGTAGACGGGGGCGACGGGGAGATCAAAAGATGGATTGATGAGGCGTTTCTGCAAAGCTGTATTGAGCTGTTTCTGGCCATGCGCACCAACTGGAACGAGACCAGACGGCGGAATGAATACTAGCCTTATTCCGTATAAATACTATATTTTGGAACTTTAATGGGGAAAAGCCTGTGGGAAACTTGTTTATAAGTGTTTATTGATCTACTTTCAGTTCAAGACAGACTACCGACAAATGAGTACTTTTTTGATTACCACCTCCTAGCTCAAACCCCTCACTCATGAAGATAGGACAAAGCAAACATAGTAAGATCTCCTATCGGGCGGATATGCAGACGGTCATCATCCGGTGGCAGCAGCCTGTTACGTTCACAGAGTTCAAGATCAACTGTCTGTCTATGCTGCAAGTGGCCACTGAAAATGCCGCCACCTGCTGGCTGTTTGATTATAGGTCAAAAGGAGAGCTCACCCAAAAGGAAAGTGAGTGGCTGAGCCAGGAATTCTATCCCAAAGCCCTTCAACTGATTGCCCCCCAACTGCTGGTCGCCTTTTTACTTACCCCCCGGCAAATGCAGCGTTTGCAGGAAAACAAAGACCTTTCATCTGCCTTAGACGCGTGCCCTGAGGTGCGGTACCAGGCCTTTTTGACCGAGCAGGATGCCGTGAAATGGATGGAAGACACCGTGGTAGAGTTGGTGACCAAAGTGCACCGTCAGGCATAATAGTTACCTCCCATCACATTTTTCCCGCCCTTTTCAGCCAAAGCCGCGCACTAATGCTGCCGTTGGTGCATAATGTAGGTGGTACTGTAATAGGCAAGATTTGGCTTTGAGTGAAATGTACCCTATCGCATGCAGGCAGGCAAACTGCTACTGTGTCTGTCGCTGACTTTGACAGAGGCGAGTCATTCTTCAAACAAAGTTTTCTTCCCTTCTAGCAGGAGAGCAACGGTATGATTTGGGCCAGCTTTACTTATATTTCTCTGCAACCCCTGATGCTATATTGGAGAAAGTAGCCAATCCTTATATCCTACTTAAGGGCATATCCCTACTTGTCTAGACAAAGACATACCCCAATGCATGCTGTTCTTGTAGGTGTTCTAAATTGATCATCTTCTTCTGGGCGCTTTCTTTAAAGCTTGTTTACTTTTTGCTTTTGCAGGAGAAAGCATGGGGCAACCAGTAGAGAAGATCCTTTTGATGCCCGTTTGTAGCCCAATAGACATGTTATATGCTCTTGATATAAGGGGGATACTTGTTTGTTACTGTGGACATCAGTCAATAACACCATACGTGCTTTGGGGTGATAATTAATAGTTTTCAAAACAAAGACTATTTGCCCTTCTGGTCGCTTTTATATGAAGGTATTGGGTGCAGTTTAATTCCTGGGTTAGCTATTCCGCTTTCATGGTAAGCTGTTTTTATGGCAGAAGATCAATAGTTACTCTTCTCCTGACCTAGAGGTATATTGGGCATTGATAGTTGGGTTGCAATGAAAAAATGCAAAATAGATATTATATGTGATTTTGATGGACTACATATTGTGTTCGTAAACACTTTAATTATATCTTGTGTGTTCGAACACATTTTTGCACTTAAACTTTGCAAATCTTAATGTTAGTTTCTATGTTTATCTCAGAAACATGAAATTAGCCTGAGTTTCTAAGGTTTGTAAACCGAAACAGTTGTTTAAAGTGGGTTGATCTAAGGCCTTTGAAAGAAAAAAGGCTTTTGTTCCCAGGCATTTAACAGGAAAGTACTTATCAGGAGGCTGGCCTTTAAATGTATGATTGAAGTCAAGAGGCATCAATTTTAAGAGCTGGCTATGGGCACAAAGGCTAATTAGACATAGAATAAGATATTACACTAATCAGGATCTTCCTATGGAGGTAAAACCAACGCTGGTTGTATTGGCGGCTGGCATGGCAAGTCGGTACGGTAGTCTAAAGCAGATAGATGGCTTTGGGCCTAATGGTGAGACTATAATAGACTATTCAATTTATGATGCTGTCAGGGCTGGCTTCGGGAAGGTGATTTTCATTATCAGAAAGTCTATTGAAGAGGAATTCAGGGCGGTTATGCTGAACAAGTTCAGCGATAAGATTGCCGTGGAATATGTGCTGCAGGAGTTAGCGGTGCTGCCAGACGGTTTAACAGTGCCTGAGAACCGCGTGAAACCCTGGGGAACGGCCCATGCGGTGTGGGTAGCCAGGGAGAAATTGCAGGAGCCTTTTGCGGTCATTAATGGAGACGACTTTTACGGGGCTAAATCCTTTCAAATCATAGCTGATTTTCTGCGGAGCGGGCAGCCCTGCGGCCTGGTGGGTTACCAGCTGGCCAATACATTATCTGAGCACGGGGCGGTATCACGGGGTATTTGTGAGGTAGACGCAGACGGAACTCTGCGCAGCATTACCGAGCAAACCCACATTGAGCGGAAAGAACAGCATATTGTGGCTATTAGGGCAGATGGGGAGGAAATCCCTTTGGCCCCGGACCAAATCGTGTCTATGAATCTGATGGGGTTCTCGCCGTCTTTGCTGCCGTATTTTGAGCAGTATCTGAAAGAGTTTATCAACGAGCAGGGCCATCAGCCGAAGGCGGAGTTTTACCTGCCCTCGGTGGTAGACCGCTTGGTGAAAGCCGGAGTGGTGAAGGTGAACGTGTTGCCTACCCCTGAAAAATGGTTCGGGGTGACCTACCCGGCAGACAAGCCTGTGGCCACCAAATCGCTGGGGCAATTGGTGGCCCAGGGGGTGTACCCCAAAAACCTATGGAACAGAAGCTTAGAAACAGTAGAATAACATGGTAGAGAAAGCAGAGGCAGGCAGTGAGCTGAAACAAATTCTTGCACAGTTTCAATTAGAAGGGGCAGTGGCAGCCGTCACCGCGCATGGGTCGGGGCATATCCATGACACGTACCATGTGCAAAATACAGCGGCGGCGTCTCCAGACTACTTGTTGCAGCGCGTGAACCACCACGTGTTCAAAAACGTGCCTGCCCTCATGGAGAATATCCAATTGGTGACCACGCATCTAAGGCACAAGCTGGGAGCCGTGGCGGGGGCAGAACCCAGCAAAGAAGTACTCACCTTGGTGCCTACCAACGCAGGCCCATGGTTTTACCAGGACCAGGAAGGCAATTACTGGCGCATGTACCTCTTTCTGGAGAATACCACCAGCTATGATATAGTGACCTCCTCCCGGCAAGCGTATGAGGGCGGAAGAGCGTTTGGCAAGTTCCAGGCGCTCTTGGCTGACCTGCCAGTGGAGCGGTTGCATGACACTATCCCAAACTTCCATCATGTAGTCAGCCGGTTCAACCTGTTCAAGCGTGCGGTAGAGGCAGATCCGGTGGGACGGGTGAAAGAGGTAACCCCTGAAATTGCCTTTGTGCAAGACCGCATAGAGGCCATGAGCACCATCTACCGCCTGGGGCAGCAAGGGGTTTTGCCGCTTAGGGTCACGCACAATGATACCAAATTCAACAATGTGCTCCTTAACCCGGAAGGCAAGGCCCAGTGCGTCATTGACCTGGACACCGTCATGCCAGGATATGTGGCCTATGACTTTGGTGATGCCATTAGAACCACCGTCAACACGGCTCCGGAAGATGAAGCAGATGTCAGCAAGATTCATGTGGATTTGGCCCTGTTTGAAGGGTTTGCCCGCGGGTTTCTGGAAGAGACCGGTGCCGCCTTGTCTGAACAGGAGGTTGCGTCTTTAGTGCCGGGCGCACTTTTGCTCCCCTATATTATGGGGCTGCGGTTCCTAACCGATTATATAGACGGGGATCACTACTACAAAATCCATTTTGCGGGGCATAACCTGCAGCGTGCCCGGGCGCAGTTCCAACTGGTACACCAGCTGGAAGCGTGCCAGCCCCAGTTAGAAGATATTATTGAGAAAGTAGTGCAAGAAGTACAGGCTATTCCTATCACTGCTAACTGATATTCCTGTGAAGCAATTGGAAGTCCCATTTTTGCCGCTGCTGGACCGGCAATCATCTCTCCAAGAGGTATCAGAGTTGCTGGACAACCTGGAGAAACACGCCATTGACGCAGCGCCGTGGCCTGCTTTTGGCTACAAACCAAGGGTGGCGTTTTCGGTGGCCCACAGCAGTGATTGTTTTCTGGTGAAATTCTATGTGCAGGAGAACGCCATCAGGGCGGTGTTCAGAAAAACCAATGACCCGGTGTACAAAGACAGCTGCGTAGAGCTTTTTATCGCCTTTAACGGCGAAGAAGCCTATTATAACCTTGAATTCAACAGCCTGGGGACTTGCCTGATGGGGTTCGGCAACGGCAAGAATGACCGGCAGGTCTTTTCAGAAAGCATTATCAGGGAAATTAAGCGGTCTGCGCAATTAAACGTGCGCGAAAGCAAGCGCGGCGCAACGGTGGTACACTGGGAACTGACGCTGCTGATACCAGTAGACGTGTTTTGCTGCCATGATTTCGCCACGCTGGACGGCCAGAACTGCAAAGTCAATTTCTTTAAATGCGGTGATGACTTGCCCAATCCCCATTACCTGACCTGGAGCACCGTCACTGCCGAGGAACCTAACTTTCACCTACCGGAATATTTCGGGGAGATGCAGTTCCAGTGAGAGAGCATTAATTGTCCATCGGCAGCGCCGAAGAAATAGAAAAACAACCCGTTTTTGGCCTGTTTTCTGGAAAACAGGCCGAAAACGGAAAAAAAGTTTAGGCGGCATTTCAGCTGACCAATGAAACCTGCATCAGCTATTGCTGACCTGACACAACCTTACACCAAATACAAACAAACGCTATGTCACTTGTCACCACTTCGCCAGAAACATCGGCCCCGCCGCTGGCCTCGCAAACGGGCAGTGCCCGGCCCATCATCATCATTGGGGCGCTGTTCTTCATCTTCGGGTTTGTCACCTGGCTGAACTCGGTTCTGATTCCCTACCTGCAGATTGCCTGTGAGTTAAGCAATACAGAGGCCTATCTGGTAACCTTCGCCTTTTATATCTCTTATCTGGTGATGGCAATCCCGTCTGCTTGGATTCTGAAAGTTGTGGGTTTTAAAAGAGGCATGTCAGCGGGATTAATTGTGATGGCAGTGGGGGCGGTAGTGTTTATCCCGGCCGCTATGACCCGCACGTACGGCCTGTTTTTATTGGGGCTGTTTATCCAGGGCACCGGCCTGGCGCTGCTACAGACGGCAGCCAACCCATATATTACCATTCTGGGGCCGCGTGAGAGTGCTGCCAAACGCATTAGCGTGATGGGTATTTGTAACAAGGTGGCCGGTATGATTGCACCAATTGCTTTGGGCGCGGTAGCTCTGAAAGACGCAGATGCGTTGGTGAAACAACTAGCCCAGATGGATTTAGTGCAAAAAACTGCCCAGTTAGATGCTTTGGCCCATCGTGTGATTGTACCTTACTGCCTCATGGTAGGCGTGTTGCTGGTCTTGGCATTGGTGGTGTATTTTTCCTCGTTGCCAGAAGTAGACACTGACCAGGAAGATGAGGCCGTGGCCGCCGCCAATTCAGGCAAGAAAAGCATTCTGCAGTTTCCGCATTTGTTGTTGGGTACGGCGGCTATGTTCCTGTACGTGGGCGTTGAAGTGATTGCCGGTGATACCATTATCAGTTACGGAGCCTCGCAGGGCATTGCCTTTGCCACGGCCAAGTTTTTCACCTCGTTTACCCTAGGGGCCATGATTGTAGGTTATCTGGTGGGCATTGTGACCATTCCCAGGTTTATCTCCCAAGAAAATGCCCTGAAGCTGTCTGCGGTGCTGGGTATTGTGTTTGGGTTAGGCGCTATTTTCACCGACGGTTTCGTGTCGGTTCTGTGCGTGTCGCTCATGGGGCTGGCCAATGCGCTGGTGTTCCCGGCTATTTGGCCGCTGGCCATTGCGGGGCTGGGCCGTTTCACCAAGATTGGTTCCTCTTTCCTGATTATGGCGTTGGCGGGCGGGGCCGTACTACCGTTGCTCTACGGCTATCTGGCTGACCATTTTGACCCACAGCAGGCGTATTGGCTCGTTATTCCCTGCTATTTGTTTATCCTGTATTTCGCCACGGCCGGTCATAAAGTGAAGTCCCGGTAACAGACGTTGATTGGCGCACTCCGTGCGATGTTTGATTGTATTCCTTAGCCCTTTACCCTTACACAATTTCATATGAGCAGTAACCGTAGAGACTTTTTGAAAATGGCCAGCCTGACCGGTCTTGGACTGGCTACTACCGGCCTGGTGAGCAGTTGCGCTACTTCAGCCCCTGCTTCTAATTTAGGTCAAATCCAGAAAGAGGCCGGCAAAACCCATCGGCAGGTATTTAACATGAGTGGCTATGCGGCACCCAAGATAGACAAAGTGCGCATTGGGTACATTGGTCTGGGCATGCGGGGCATTGGTTCCGTGAAACGGGTAGGGCATATTGAAGGGGCAGAGATTACTGCGTTGTGTGACATCAGGCCAGAACGGATAGATCTCTCCCGCAAAGAAATGGCCGCCGGTAGACCGGCCCCGGCCACGTACTCCGGCACCGAAGACGCCTGGAAAAAGCTTTGCGAACGGGAAGATGTGGATTTGGTGTACATCGCCACGCCGTGGCACCTGCATACCCCCATGGCTGTGTACGCCATGGAGCATGGCAAGCACGTGGCCGTAGAGGTGCCCGCCGCCAAGACCATTGACGAGTGCTGGCAACTGGTAGAGACATCTGAGCGCACCAAGAAGCATTGTATGATGCTGGAGAACTGCTGCTATGACTTCTTTGAGATGCTCACGCTCAACATGGCCCGCCAAGGGTATTTCGGGGAGATTGTGCACGGCGAGGGTGCGTATATTCATGAGCTGATTGACCTCAACTTTGGCAAAACCAGCGAGACCGACCAGGCTTATTATGACATGTGGCGGCTCAAGGAGAACGGACGCAACGGTAGCCTTTACCCCACGCACGGCCTGGGTCCCATCTGCCAGATCATGGACATTAACCGCGGTGACCAGATGGACTATCTGGTGTCTATGTCTTCCAATGATTTCACCATGGGCGCTAAAGCCAAGGAACTGGCTGCCAAAGACAGTTTCTACAAAGACTTCGCGCAAATGAACTTCAGGGGCAACATGAACACCACCACCATCAGGACCCGGAGAGGCAGGACTATTGTGGTGCAGCATGACGTGTCCTCTATCCGGCCTTATTCCAGGATCCATTTGGTGAGCGGCACCAAAGGTATTGCCCAGAAATGGCCCATGCCTGCCAAAATCGCCAATGGTCATAAGTGGCTCTCGCCCGAGGATTTCACGAAAGTGCAGAACCAGTACACCCCGCCGCTCACCCAGAAACTGGGCGAAATGGCCAAGAAGATTGGTGGCCACGGCGGCATGGACTTCCTGATGGAATGGCGCTTGATTGACTGCCTGCGCAACGGGCTTCCGCTGGACCAGGACGTGTATGACGCCGCCTTGTGGAGCGCCATCGCGCCGTTGAGTGAATGGTCGGTGGCCAACCGCTCCAACTCCATTGACGTGCCTGATTTTACCGGCGGTACCTGGCAAAAGAACAAGCCGGTTGATCTGACTTTGGCCGGGGGCGGAACCACGAACGTGCGGGCGTAACCGCCAGAACTGTTTTCCGGTTGAACCCACTTTTCCGTTTTCGGGCTGTTTTTAGAAAAACAGCCCGAAAACGGGAAGATTCCCATCTCCCTTGCATCTCAAATCCTCCTCTACCATGATAAGAATTATTCCTGCCTTTCTTTTCCTGTTCCTGCTCAGCCAGGCGCAGGTTTTTGCCCAGGACAGCCTGCGGTACGCCATCATTCCCAAGCCGCAGAAGTTGACGCCCCAAAAAGGCGAATTCGTCCTGGACGGAAAAACCACCCTCATTTTGCCTGCAGACAGCCCCGGTTTCAAGCTGGCCGCCGACTATCTGGCGGGATTGGTGAAAAACGCCGCCGGTTACCAGTTGCCGTACGCCAAGCCGGACAGCAAACCCCAGAAAAACTCCATCTCGTTTCTGGTAGACACCTCCATTAAAAATGCCGAAGGGTATAAGCTGGAGGTGACGCCCAAGCAGGTGCTGGTGAAAGCCAGAACGGCCCAAGGAGCCTTTTTTGCGCTGCAGTCGCTTCGGCAGTTGATGCCCGCCGAGATTGAAGGCAAAACCCAGATGCGGACCTTTAAGGTACCGGCGGTGGCCATTGAAGACGCGCCCCGTTTTGCTTACCGCGGCCTCATGCTGGACGTGGGCCGGTATTATTTCCCGGTTGATTTCCTGCGGAAGTACATTGACCTGATGGCGTTCTACAAAATCAACACCTTTCACCTGCACCTCACCGAAGATGCGGGTTGGCGCATGGAAATCAAGAAATACCCCAAACTGCAGGAAATTGCCGCCTGGCGGGACAGCACCGTGGTGGGCCACGTGAAAGACAAACCCCGTAAATATGACGGCAAGCGCCACGGCGGCTATTACACCCAGCAAGAGCTGAAAGATCTGGTGAAATACGCCCAGAACCGCTTTATCACCATTATTCCGGAGATAGACATGCCGGGCCATTCCCTGGCCGCGTTGGCTGCATACCCAGAGTTGGGCTGCATAAAAGACACCACGTACCAAGTGCTCACCGCCTGGGGCATTCAGAAAGACATTTTTTGCCCGCATGAGACCACGTTCAGATTCTTGGAAGATGTGCTCACTGAGGTGATGGACGTGTTCCCGAGCAAATACATTCACATCGGCGGAGACGAAGCCCCTAAAGACCGCTGGAAAAAGTCTGCTGAAGCCCAGGCCGTGATTAAGCGCGAAGGCCTCAAAGACGAACACGAGCTGCAAAGCTATTTCATTCAGCGCATTGAGAAGTTTGTGAACTCAAAAGGCCGGGCCATCATTGGTTGGGACGAGATTCTGGAAGGCGGTTTGGCCCCCAACGCCACGGTCATGAGTTGGCGGGGCGAAAAAGGCGGGATTGCCGCGGCCAAGCAGAAGCATGACGTGATCATGTCGCCCAACACGTTCCTGTACCTGGATTATTACCAAACCCCTGACGCCCGCAAAGTAGAGCCGGTGGCCATTGGCGGATACTTGCCGCTGGAGAAGGTGTACTCGTACAACCCCGTGCCGGCCAGCCTCACCCCAGAGGAAGCCAAGCATATCCTGGGTCCGCAGGCCAACGTCTGGTCAGAGTACATTGGCACCCCAGACCACGCCGAGCACATGACCTTCCCCCGGGCTTCGGCCTTTGCCGAAGTAGCCTGGACTGCCCCCGAGAAAAAGAATTTCAGCGACTTTAAAGCCAGGTTATTCAAGCACGTGCAGCACCTGGATAAGCTAGGTGTAAAGTATGCCCCGTATTTTAAAACTGAGAAAGCGTTAGGGCAGGTCAAATAGGATAAGTTGTAAACTAGTTTGTTGTAGAGTAAAGCCGCCTTGGTTAAACCAGGGCGGCTTTCTTTGTGGGCATAGGTACGTATTCCTGCAGAAGCCAGCACCACTTTTTAGTTGACGGAATAGGTTTGAAATGTAATAATGGCACTTGGGGAAGGCGACCAGAGAAGATGTTCTTATTTTTTTTATTCGCCCACGGCGGAAGTTACTAAAGCATCGGCCGCAGGCCGAAAGCAGGGGAGACGCTGACATTTAGTTTTGTGGGAAAGCTGCCAAAACGCTTGCAACGCATACAATCAAACTTGTGTTTTCGGCCTGTTTTCCAGAAAACAAGCCATAAACAGGAACCCGATTTGCTATCTCCATCCACGCAGTCTGTCCCCCTTTGAAGGGGGTAAGGGGATGATACTCATGCAGAAGTACGCATTCTCGAGAATCATTTTTTCAAAGACATTTGGCAGAAGCTGGCGGTTCTTCAACGGCCTTGGTCATCCCCCTACCCCCTTCAAAGGGGGACGGAATGCGTGTTAAACCAAAATTCCGTTTCCGGGCTGTTTTCACGAAAACAGCCCGGAAACGGAATTTAAAAACCCAAGATGAAATGGCTTTCAAATAATCCGTAGTCGGTTTGCTAACTTTTCTACTGAAAGCGGAATACAAAAATTACTTCTTCAGCTGGATCTCTGAAACCAACGGCAGGTGGTCAGAGGCGTAGGTTTCGGTGATGGTGCGGTAGCTTTTGATGTTGAATTTGTTCAACGGGTGCACCATGATGTAATCTATGGTGCGGGTGGGGTTAATGGCCGGGAACGTGAAGGGGCACGCGCTCTGGCAACCGGAGCTTAACTGCTGGAACAGAATACCCATGGTGGTAGAGGTGGGCACCGCGTTTAGGTCTCCGGCAATGATTAGAGGCAACGTAAATTCCTTGACCACCTTCACCAGCTCATTCGCTTGCAGGATCCGGTTATCCTCGGGGCCCAGATGGTCTAAGTGCGTAGACGCGAAATGGAATTTATGTCCCTCTTTCTCCACTGTGATCAAGGCCACCGAACGAGTTTCTCCGCCCAGCTGGGAAGTTACCGGCAATTCATAGCGGCGTTTTTCAAGAATGGGCAGGCGGGACAGCACGGCATCACCAAATTGGCCGCCCTGGTAATCAATGGCCTTGGTGTAGTAATAGTGCATGCCAGTTAACCGGGCCAGTTCTTTCGCCTGGTCCACTGTTGATCCTGACCTTCTGGTGTTCACATCTACTTCCTGTAAAGCCACCAGATCAGGTTTTTGGAGGTTGATCACGTTGGCGGCTGCCTCCAGTTCCCGGTAATCGGCGGGTTTAGAGGGCGGGTTGCCAATATGGATGTTATAGGACATCACTTTGACCACAGGGCCCTGGGGGGCAGGGGCCGGAATCTCCTCTTCCTCCGGGTCGGCACTGGTTCCGCCGCAGGCGGCCAGAATGCATAAAGGCAGGAATAACTTAAATAGTGGCTTCATAGGGGTATGTTTGGTTTGTTGTTTAGTTAGATGACCGGAAAGGGAACCTCCAGTAGTAATTTTTCTAAAATCTTAAACTGCCGGAAGCTGGCATCCATTTTTGGTCTGTTTGTCTGAAAACAGGCCAAAAACGGATGCCAAGTCTGGAGTTGGGGTGTTGCTTGAAACCCCCGGCCGCTTCCGGTGAATTTCCGCCGGGCGGAAGTTTTGATTCTAACGTTTTGCGTGGTAGTTATCTCCTTTTAGAAGCCCCGTCCGCTGTGAATTGAGTGGAAACTATTCCCAGCGGGCGGAGCGTCTTAATCTTTGTACACTTGAAACTGGGCAATAACAGGCAAATGCGCGCTGGTAGACGTGGTGCCCACCGTGTACCCCATCACTCGGAACCGATTTGGTTGCTTGTACAGGATAAAGTCTGAATAGTTCACCGGGTTTGTGACCGGCGTGTTGGCGGGGCAAGTGCTGCACGGGAAAATGAACTGGGCGTCTGCTAAGGAAACGTACACCGGCCCAGACGGCGGCCTCTCGTTGAAATTGCCAACTAAGATGAGCGGCTGGGTAGTGTAGGTGTTCATAACGTTCAACAGTTCCGGGAGCTGGGCCGCCCTGCGGGTGGCGTTGGAGTTTAGGTGCGTACCGGCAAAAACCACCTCGGTGCCGTCTGCCAACGCCACGGTAATGATGCCCAGCGGGCCTTTCTCGGTGTTGATGTCACCGGTGGGCAAGATGTGGTAGATCTGTTCTTTGATAGGCAACCTGGAGAAGATAGTGGCCCCATAAGAACCGCCGTCATAACTGGCAATAGACGGAATGTACAGGTAATGCGGCATACTGATCAGTTCTGCCAGCGCAGCGGCCTGGTCTATTTTGCCGTTGCGGTTGGTGTTGATATCCATCTCCCTTACCAGCAAAATGTCTGGGTTATGGGGGTTGATGATATCTGCCACCAAGGCCATGTTGTGCGCCCCAGACCCTTTCCCGAACGACATGACTTTGAGCGGCGTGCCTTCGCGCTGGCCTTCCACCACAAAATAGGTGGTTTTGAGGCTCTCATTCACCGGTATGTTCCCGTTCACCTGATCAATGGTCACCGGTAGCAGGTACTGCTTGAAGGGCTCTAACGCGCCTTTGGTTTTTACCTTTATCCGTAGCGCGGAAGAACTGACCCCGCCCGCAGAAATGCTTGCCCTGGGGTTGGGTAATTCATAACTCCCGGCGGGCATGGGGGCATAAGACGTGCCGTTGGCATTGTTAAAGGCGTCTACCAAAGCGGGGTCTACCCTAAATGTGACCTCTATAGGACTTTCAAGCGAGTTCGGCCCGCCGTAGGCAGCCCCAATCACAATGCTCTGCAGGGTGTCTGCCATCACAAACGTGCGCCGGGCCGGGGTGTCTATGGCCTGGGGCATATATACTTTGGCGTAGTCACTGGGGTTGGGGATGTCTGTATCATATTTGCATGCCACCAGACAGCAGCTTACAAATAAGGCTATGGCATAGAGATAGTTTATTCTTTTCATGGGTTTCATGCTTAATAGCCTGGGTTCTGGACCAAATTCATGTTCTTGTTAATTTCCGGCTGCGGAATAGGGAAGAAGTAATAGCTCTTCCGGAAGACGCGGTTTTCAAAGACCACCCGCTTGTAGAACTCGGGCGGGTTGGCGCTGATGTTCATGCCGTAGAAAGGACCAGCGTCGGTCTGTTCGGCAATTTTCCAGCGGCGGGTATCAAAGTAGCGCATGTGCTCAAAGGCCAGTTCTATTCTGCGCTCATGGCGGATCAGCTCCCGTACGGCGTCTGGGGAAGGAGTGGGGAGCGGAGAAGGCCCTTCTCCAAACTGGGGAATGCCCGCCCGTTCACGTATGTCGTTCAGGTACTGCAGAATGTCTGGGTTGGAAGGATCGGTTTCATGCAGGGCTTCTATATAGTTGAGTAGAATTTCCGCGTAGCGGAACATCACCCACGGGCGGGCGGTGTTCACCCCCGTTCTGGGGTTGGCAGCGGGGGAGACATTCTTACGGTTGATGTAACCTGTGCGGGAGTGGTCCCAGGAGCCGGCCGGGCCGGATTCACCGGTGTTGTAGGTCTGGATGACTTTCACTCCTTCACTGGTGTTGATCCATTGAACGCCGTTGAAATTCACGTTGGCATAGAAGCGCGGCTCCCGGTTCACGTACATGTTGTAGGTGTTGGCGAGCGTGTACTTGGTGGCAGCGGCGGTAAAACCGGTCTCTGAATAACCAGAGGGGGCATTGATGATGGGCGAACCGTTGGAAGTATACCCAAGAACCGGTCTCAACCCATTGGCCATGTGGTATGCATCTACCATTTGCTGGGTAGGACCAGTACTCGCGAACCCACTGGCCAACCTGGGGCTGGAGGCACGTTCCCACCCGGCAATGTTGTTCGCCACCCGGGCAAAAATTACTTCAGGGTTCCAAGCATCCAGGAAAACACCTCTGTAAGAAAGCAGTGGGTCAAAATTGCCCTGTGCGTCATTCTTTTTGTACAGCGACAAAATGTTCAGGTCAATAATGTCTTTGGCCGCTTTGGCTGCTCTTTCCCATTTTGCAGGGTTATACTGCTGGCTGATCAACTGCTTACCGTCTTTGTTCGTGAAACCGGCGTACTCCTGGTTGCCATTTACCAACGGGCTGGCGGCATACAGCAAGACACGGCTTTTAAGCGCCATACAGGCCACTTTGGTAGCACGCCCAAACTCACCCACGCCATACTGCTGGCTGTTTGATTCTTGGGTGGTCCAGTGCAGCGGAAGGTCCTGGCCTGCCAGGTCCAGTTCAGAGACAATGTAGTCTACGCACTCATCATAAGAATTGCGGGGCAGGTGGAGTTTTGCGTCATTGGGTTCCAGGTCCCCGGGTATAAGTTCATCCCCCAGAATGGTGACGGGCCCCCAGGTGCGCAACAGGCTGAAGTACAGGAACGCCCGCACAAACCGGGCCTCGGCGGTTCTCCGGGTGATCAGTTCTGGGGTAAACTGGGGGTTGTTGCCAATGTTGTTGATGAACGTGGTAGCAGACCTGATGCCTTTATAATAGTCACCGTAGTAGTTGTCATAGTACCCAGAGGCGGCACTCCAGTTCCCAATGTTCATCAGGAAGGTGAGGTAGCCTGGGCGGTCATAGGTCACGTCCCCTTCGTCTGAAAGACCAATCCAGGGGGCGTTGTTGGTGACCATGCTTTCATCCTTGATGTAGTTGTACACATTGGCCAGGTATTGTTCAGAGGTCTCGCGGCGCAGGAACACCTGCTCAATGGTTAAGCGGTCATCTGGCACCTGGTCCAGAAAATCATCCTGGCAAGAACTGGAGAACAGCAGGATAGTGAGACCAAGAATATATTTTAGACTTTTCATAATAAACGTGGTAAGTCTGGTTAGAAGTTGAGGTTAAAGCCAAGGCTGTACGTGGCCACGTTGGGGTACATGGCCCCACCGGGGAAGGCGGCGTCACTACCGTCTCCTAATTCCACATCCCATAACTTAAAGGGGCTGAAGGTGAGTAGGTTCACCCCGGAGAAGAAGATATCTGCATTGGCCATTTTGGCTTTGCTGACAAAGCTCTTAGGCAGTTTGTAAGACAATTGGGCGGTTTTGAGGCGCATGTACCGGCCGTTGGCAATCCACCAGGTGCTTCTGGCGTAGTTGTCATTGATGGTACCGGCTCCCAAGCGAGGATAAAAGGCATTGGGATTCGGGTTTTCCACGGTCCATCTGTCTTCAATGTTGTTGAACAGGTTGCCCCGGCTCAAGCCCTGCTGGAAAGGAACCAGACCTTCGCCGTTGAGCCAGATATCCATGTTGCCCACCCCCTGGAAGAGCGTTGAAAGCGTGAACGCCTTATAGCCAAGGGTAAACCCGAACCCGTAGATGATTTCGGGCACTTGTCCGTAGCCGATGGGTGCCTGGTCATAGGCGTCAATGCGGCCATCTGCGTTCAGGTCCTTGAATTTGATGTCGCCGGGGCGAACGTCACCCGCTTGCAGGGCGCTGTTAGCAATTTCGTCTTCGCTTTGGAAAAGCCCCAGGGCAATGTAGCCAAACCGCTGGCCCACTTTCAGGCCTTTGCGGTCAAGCCAAGGGTAGATGGGCTCGGGTTGGTCGTCTTCCACCACTTTGTTGCGGTTGAAAGTGATATTGCCCAGTACCTGGAAGTTGAAATGCTTGCCAAGCTTACCTGAGTAATTGGCAGAGGCGTCTATCCCTTTGTTGTCAATCTTGCCCACGTTGCCGTAGGGGTTGTTGCGCATGCCCACATAGGCCGGGAGTGAAGCCCTGCGCAGGAAAATTCCTTCCCTACGCTCCTGAAAGATATCTACCTGCAGGTTGAGCCCGCTGTTGATGGTCCAGATGTCCAGGCCCAGGTTTGATTTGGTGGCGGTTTCCCAGGTTACGTCTACGGCGTACTCGCCAATGTCATAACCGCCAAGGCTGGAAGGAGTCTTCCCGAACGAATAACCGGTGGTGGAAGACACGGTTCCTAAATAGGCAAACCGGCGACCGCCAATATTGCTGTTCCCTACTATGCCATGCGAGAAGCGCAGTTTTACCATCTGGGCTACGCCTTTCAACGGAGTAAAGAAAGGTTCTTCAGAGATTAACCAGCCTACGGCTGCCGAAGGGAAGAAACCGTACCGTTTGCTGGGCAGGAAGTTCTCTGAGCCGTTGTACCCAAAGTTCACCTCGGCAAAGTATTTCTCTTTGAACGCATACGTGGTGCGGCCCGCCAACCCCCGGAACCGGAAAGGCAGGGAGGATTCAAAGTCAGAGGCCTGGGTATTGATTTCATCGCTTTGGTTGAAGAGAATCATGCCCCCAAAGTTGTGGTTGCCGAAAGCCCGCTGGTAGTTAAGTGAGCCCTCACTGTAAATGGTGCGGGAACCGTTGTTGTTGCGGCTGTAGGCCAGGTATTCTGTACCAATGCGGGTCTGCTGGAAAATCAGATTCCCATCCGCATCGCGGCCATTGGCCAGCCAGGTGTCAGGGGTTTTGGTTCTTCTCAAGCTTACGTAGTTGTAGGCGTCAAAAGAAAACATACCGGTAGCTGACAAACCCTCAGTGATGAAATCCAGGGTCTGGGTTACCCGCAGGTTAGAGAACAGTTGGTTGCGCCATTGGTTGGCATAGCCGGTTTGGGTCAGCAACGCGTACGGGTTCTGCACGCTGGAGGCCGCCACATCGGCCATTTTTCCGTCTGGGTACTGTACCGGGTTGAGCACCGGCGTCATGAAAAAGGCTTTCTCAAAGATGTCGCTGGCGTTGGTGCCTGGATAATTTACATTGGCCAGGTATCCTTGTACCCCAAGTTTCACGGTGGTGGTGACAGACGGCTTTAAAGTGATGTTTGAGGTGAGGTTATATCTTCTGTAGGAGACCTGGGAGTCATATTCAGCCAGCTGGTCTGTTTTGTATAGCCCTTTTTCATCATAGAAGCTGGTGGCCACGTAGTAATTGACCTTGTCACTTCCGCCGTTAATGTTCATGTTCACCCTTCTGGTGCTTCCCCATTTGTTGAAGAGCTCTTTGTACCAGTCTACATTGGGGTAGAGGTAGGGGTCTGTCTGGTTTCTGGTAGCCTGTATGGTTTCTTCAGTATAACGGGGTTGGCCGCCCCGGTTGGTAAGCGCCTCATTGGCCATCTGCATGTACGTGACTCCGTTAGCAAAAGCAGGGACTTTAGTAAAAGTGGTAATACCCTCATTATACCTAATGTTGAATTTCGGTTTGCCCATAGTGCCGCTTTTGGTAGTGATAAGGATCACGCCGTTGGCACCTCTTACCCCGTACACCGCCGTGGCAGAGGCATCTTTGAGCACCGAGAAGGTTTCTATGTCTTCCGGGTCTACGTCTGAAAACGGGCGGGGAACCCCGTCTACCAGCACCAGCGGTTTGCTCAAGCTGTTGCTGAACGTAGAAATACCCCGTATGTAAATATCGGCGTCATCTCCGCCTGGTTCACCGCTGCGTTGCACAGAGACCACCCCAGCCAGACGGCCACCCAGAGAAGTACTTAAATTCCGGACCGGGAGCTGAAGTTCTGTAGGCTTGATAGTAGACTGCGCGCCTACCGTACTGATTTTTTTCTGGGTGCCAAACCCCACAACCACTACCTCATCTACCTGCGAAGAATTGGATCTCAAGATTACATTTACCACGTCTTTTCCCCTCACCGTGGCTTCTTGCGAGAGATACCCTATGTAGCTAAAAACCAGCGTGGCATTGTCTGGGGCGCTCAGAATGTATTTCCCGTTGACATCTGTGCTGGTGCCAATGGTAGTGCCTTTAATTAATACCGTAACCCCCACTAAGGCAGTCCCGGTTGAGTCTTTTACAGAGCCGGTAATATCGCGGTTGGTGGTTTGCTGCACCATGGCTGCATATTCTTCAGCAGCAGGTGGCGGTGGGGTGGCAGCCTCAAGTAGATCTTTGCTAGTACCGGAGACATCCGTCGCTAAAGACCTATCCCTGGCAAGGCTGGTGTCAGGTGCCGCAGAAAGCAGTGCTGCTAGCATGACGGCAGACGGGTAAGGTAACAGTTTTCGCATTGAGAGAAGTTTAAAGGTTATTTCTGGGTAGATGTTGCTGTATAGGTATTCCGGCTTCTGAAAAGGAACCTGCGTTCTGCCGGGGCAGAGTGGGAAAACAAATCCTCAGGAACACAGTACCAGTTGCCTCTCTCTTTCCTTGTGCCCTCAAGATGCCGTTATGAACCCATGTTTATGGCATTATTGCATTTTTAAGCCATGGGTTTTGTCTTGCTCAACCAAATATGAATAAAAAAAACAATTATGCAAACAAATTCATAAAATAAATGTGTTCGTAAACGCATGAAAAATTTATAAGTGTTGACGTGCACACAAATTTCTGTTTAATTCTTGCCTTGGGAGATTGTATATATGTAAGTACCTTTGGGATTCAGGAAGAATTTGAAATATAAAGGTAAGGGATCAGGACGGAGAGATGGATTAAGGATTTGTTAAGCTTTTTTGAAAACAAATAGCTAGATCAGGTTTACCTTTAAAGTATACCTTTTAACTTTAGAAAGATATTTCCTATTTGTGGTACGCTAGCCGAAAGTTCCTCCGCCCCGGCAATAGTGCAGAATGCTAAAGAAGTGAAGTGCCTCTTCTTCTCAGGGGTTCCACTTAATAGATATTTAAGAATATATAAATGGTCAGGATTAAAGATATAGCCGAAAAGGCCGGGGTCTCAACGGGTACGGTAGACCGGGTACTGCATGAGCGTGGCCGCGTGGCCGAAGACGTACGGCAAAAGGTTTTAGAAATTGCCAAGGAGCTTAATTATCAGCCCAATCTGCTGGCCAGAACCTTAGTGAACAACAGAACCTATGATATTGCGGCACTCATTCCAGATCCTGCGCAAGATGATTATTGGCAGGCTCCGCAAACCGGCATAGAGAAAGCAGCTGCAGAATTAACCCAGTACGGGGTAAGGGTGACCCAGTTTATCTTTGACCCGCTTAACGCCAACTCTTTTAAGGAACAAGCCGCAGAAGTAAGAGCCCGGCAGCCTATCGCTATTTTGGTAGCTCCCATCTTTTACCGGGAGTCCTTGGCGTATTTTAAGCAATGGAAAGAAGCAGGTATCCCCTTCGCCCTGTTCAATACCCATATCCCAGACTATGAACCCCTGATCTATATTGGGCAGGACTCTTACCAAAGCGGATATCTGGCGGCTAAACTGCTGCAGTATGGTCATCCAGAGGGCGGGACATTCTTAGTGGTACATATAGATGTTGACTTGGCCAACTCCTCACACTTGATTAACAAAGAGCAAGGGTTCTATGATTATTTCCACCAGCATTCTGCGGGCAAGATGTTTAAAATAGTGCAGGCAGATCTGGGGAACTCCACCTCAGAGGCGTTTCAGGACCAGCTAGACAAGCTGCTGCTGCAGAACCCAGAGGTAAAAGGCATATTCGTGACCAACTCCAAGGCACATACCGTGGCCCAGTACCTGCAAACTAAAGGCATCTCCCAGATTAGGCTGATTGGCTATGACCTCATGGAGAAAAACCTGGAGTTTCTGAACAAAGGGACCATAGATTTCCTGATCAACCAGAACCCCAAAGGGCAGGGGTATTGGGGCATTTACGGCCTGGCAGACCAGCTGGTGTTCAAGAAAAAGACCAACCCCATCAAGTACCTCCCCTTAGACATCATCACCAAAGAAAACCTGCATTATTACATAGAGGCAGATCTGTAGAACGTTCCCGCTTTTGTTGCAGCGTCTCACCTATCGGCTGTTTCTGGGCTGTTTTGGCCAAAACAGCCCAGAAACAGCCAACTACATTTAACGCCCCAGACTGCAGTTCTGAGGACTTTAGCGTTTTAGGCCTGATTTTGCTAAAACAGGCCTAAAACGGGTTGTAAGATTATTTCATAACCATGAAGCTGTTTAGAGTTTTTGATTTTGGTTGAATTTTCGGATAAACAAGGCTGTAAAGGCTAGCAGATGCAGGGCAAGCCAGTGCTGCGCCCTG
>NZ_JACJIQ010000022.1:0-84549 GCF_014138425.1 Rufibacter ruber | reverse complement strand
TTACAAGGGCCTTATTGTATAATAAATCTTGTTCCTTCCTTTCTTCTCTTTTATACAAGTTAATTAGTTTTTACAAACATAGGATTGTATAAACGGCACGCTACGGCCGACGGCCTTCGCCGTCGCTTACACAAGTACGTTATGTGCAATTGTAAATAGAAGTTCTCGCGGCGGCAAGCAAAAAATCAGCAGAAGCCGACGAAAAATCGGGAATTGCTGCAAAAGTGGACCGGCAAAAGCTTAGATTACCTCAGCAAAAGAAAGTGAACGCCACCCGACTTTGACCAACTGATGTTGCAAAAGTCGCAGAAGAGGAGTTGACGCAGCATGCGTGCAAAGAATTTATCGGCAATGCACGCAAACCGACGGACTAGATTGCGTATTCGGCCTGCTTTCTGGAAATTAAGCCAAAACGGGACGGATAAAGAATTTGTCTAACTCTTCGCTTTTCTGTTTTCGGGCTGTTTTCCTAAAAGTAGGTCAAAAACAGATAAGAAAATAAGCGCGTGGCAACTTAACAAAAAAGGCCTCCGCCCAACAAGGCATAAACGGCAGCCTTCGGCCAAGGGCTATGCACGACTCATGCACGAGATCATTCCAATATAAAAATACAATGGGGTTCTAAGGGAGAAGATTATTAGAAGCAGAACCCGTCAGAGCGTTAAAACCATATTGAACGTCAAAGTCTGGTAGACGATAACACTACCAGCGTCTCACCTACCAGCATTGCGTGAAATCCCTTACTTTTGGGAGCGCGAACAGAAACCTGAGGCAAGTATCTTCTGCCGGGGTTTCAGCGTTATGTTGTAAAGAACTTACTAGAAAGGAGAAATATATGTTTGACATGTTTGGGATGATGAACAAGGTGAAGGAAATGCAGGCCAAGATGAAAGAGGCGCAGGAAAAGCTGAAACACATCACGGTCTCATCAGAAGCCGGAGGCGGCATGGTCAAAGCCACTGTGAACGGGGAGCGGCGGCTACTAAAGCTGGAGTTTGACGAGACGCTCATGAACCCCGGGGACAAAGAAATGCTGGCCGACCTGGTGGTGGCGGCCGTAAACAAAGCCATGGACGAAGCCGGTGAAAAAGCCAAAGAAGAACTTAAGAAAAACACAGAGGGCATGCTCCCCAACATTCCCGGCCTAGACCTCAGCAACTTTGGACTTTAATTCCCAGCCCACAGTGGCGGTTGTCATCCTGAACTGGAACGGACGCCGCTGGTTAGAACAGTTCCTGCCGGGGGTGATCCTGCACAGTGCAGGGGCTGACGTATTCGTGGCCGACAACGCTTCTACAGATGACTCCGTAGATTTTCTGCAGCAGTATTTTCCGGAGGTCAAACAAATTGCCCTGCAGGAGAATTTCGGATTCTGCGAGGGCTACAACCAGGCGCTCCGGCAGGTGCAGGCAGATTATTATGTACTGCTCAATTCAGATGTGGAGGTGACGGCCGGTTGGCTTTCCCCGTTGGTCCACCTGCTAGAGACAAACCCACAAATTGCGGCCTGTCAGCCCAAGATCAAGTCGTTTCACCAGCGCACCCACTTTGAGTACGCCGGCGCGGCGGGTGGTTTTTTAGACGCCTACGGCTATCCCTTCTGCCGCGGCAGGCTGTTTGACACGCTGGAGGAAGACCGGGGGCAGTATGATGAGGCGCGGCCGGTGTTCTGGGCCACCGGGGCCTGCCTCTTTATCAGGGCCAGCGCCTACTGGCAGGCGGGCGGACTTGAAAAGGAATTCTTCGCCCACATGGAAGAGATAGACCTTTGCTGGCGACTGCAGAACCTGGGCTACCAGATTTTCTACCACGGTCAAAGCACGGTCTACCACGTGGGCGGTGGCACCTTACCTAAAGCCAATCCCAGAAAAACATTCCTTAATTTCAGGAACGGGGCAGCGTTGCTGTACAAAAATCTATCTGATCAGGAGTTAAACCGTATCCTGTACACCCGCTTGGTTTTAGACGGAGTGGCGGCGGCCCGGTATTTCCTGAAAGGGCAATGGCAAGAGGTAGCGGCAATCTGGCGCGCGCACCGGGCATTCTTTGCAATGAGGAAAACTCTGGATGCAGCCCGGCAGGGCCAGCCGCATAAAAAGCCAACGGCTCAGCTCACCGGTTGGTACCCCCAAAGCGTAGTGTGGCAGTATTTTGGAAAAGGCAAGAAGAAGTTTACGCAGCTAGACGTCCCAGACAGTGCTTCGCTCCCGGCGTAAATGTTTGCGCACGTTCAGCCAAAAGGCCAGGATCAGGTACACCAATACCGGAGACCCAAACGTTAGGAAGGAGAGATAAATAAAAGAAAGCCGGATGCTGCTAGAAGCAAAACCCAGTTTTTCGCCCAGTTTGGAGCAAACCCCAAACGCTTGGCTTTCCAGGAAATATTGTAGTTGCTTCATGACTCACAGGAATTTAGAAGCCTAAGTTAAATAAATTTACGTTCACCGTCAACTTTTCAAACCCTTGAAAGGCCAATCCAGTACTTGATGACAGTGTTGGCGCTTTTATACGTATGATTCCAGTTTTAGATATGCCCTATTCCCTTCCTCGTCTTCTTAACCTACGGCTTCTCCCCTTCTTGTTCCTGCTCCTCCTTTTTTCTGGCTGCACCCTCTCCCGCCTGGCCAAAAAAGCCGAGCGCGGGCAAAAGCTCTGGGCGCAGCCTGAAGTACTGATGGTGCGGGGCCGGCAGGTACCCGTAGAAGTCACGGCCCAACTGCCTAAAAATCTGCTGCGGGATGACTATCAATACGGCATCAGGGTGTATTACAAAGCAGACAAAGGCGTAGAAGACCATATTGGCTCGCTGGCGTTTGACTTCGGGAACTACAACTTTGTAGAGGGCAGGCCTACCATGTCAAGTTCTTTCACCCTGCCCTATACCCCTTCTAAAATTACCGGGAAACTGTATGCCCAGGGCGTGGTGACCAGCCCCAAAGGGCGGAAAAAATACCTGAAACCAGTGGTGCTGGCCCCCGGCATCAGAACCACGCCGTACCTGGTGCAGCACGTGCATTCCCCGGCCTATGTCTCAGATTCAGCTAAAAAGGAGAAACCGGGCCCGCTCAAAATCCCCATTTTCTTTGACCAGGCGCTGGCTACGCTGCGCACCGGCTTAGGAACCAACCTGCAGCTGCTGGACCAGTTCCTGACTTCTAACCAAAAGACCAAGCAAATAGAGATTCTGGCTACCCACTCTCCAGACTCTTTAGAAACCACCACGCGCAACCTGGCATCAAGACGGGCCGTGGCGGTAGAGAATTTCATTAAGAAGAAAATAGACACAGAGTCTTATACCAACACCGTTTCCTCGGTCAGGTTTAACCTGCGCACCATCCAGAAGAACTGGCAGGCGTTTCTGGGGCGGGTCCAGAATTCGGCGCTGCCGGAAGAGCAGATCCAGCAGATCCTGGACATTGTAAACGGCCCCGGCTCTTTTATAGAGAAAGAGCGCAAGCTGCAGGAACTTGCCTCTTATGAATATATTGAAATGTACGTGTACCCGGTACTCCGTTACGCCGAGGTAACCATTGACTACCAGCCCAACCTGCGCCGTGATTACGAGGTTTACCTGCTGGCCAAGAAGATTGTAGAGAACCGCGTCAACGCTGATGCCCTTAACGCCGAGGAAATGCAGTACGCCGCGGGCCTCACCCCACTGCTCGCCGAAAAGAAAAAGATCTATGAAAGCGCCATAGAAAACTACATGACGTGGCAGGCCCTGAACAACCTGGGCATGGTCTACTTTGAGCAGGCGCAGAAAGAACTGAAACCGGCGGCCCGGCAGCATCTGCTGGAGAGTGCCATCCTTAACTTCCGGTACGCTGCCCACCGGCAGCCCACCGCGCAGCTCTTTTATAACCTGGGGGTAGCCCACCACCAGCACGGTGATGCCCTGGAGGCGCTGCAAAGCTTTGACTATGCCGTAAAACTGGGCGGGCCTATGCCTGTACTGCAGCAACTATTCACAGACAAGGCCGCCCTGGAACTGGAAGTGGGCCAGTATGATGATGCCGCCCGCAGCCTGGCCTACGCCGGCTCTGGCTACGCTGCCCAGTTCAACCGTACCATGCTGTACCTGCTCAAGGAGAACTATGATGGTGCCGCCCAGCTGGGCCAGAAGCTGCTGGAGACCTTTCCGGCAGATGCCAGCACCCACTACCTCATGGCCATCATCTACGCCCGCAACCAGCAGGAGGCCCAGATGGCAGACCACCTGAAGAAAGCGGTGGCGGCCAAACCGGCCCTGGCCCAGAAAGCCATTGAAGACCTGGAGTTTCAGCGGTACCACCAGTCAGCGGCCTTTGCCGGGGCCCTAAAGATTTAAAGGCTCCTGTTTCTGGCCTGTTTTTGCCAAAACAGGCCAGAAACAGGAATATACTCCCCCACCCGCCCTCCTTCTGCCCCCTGGCGTTTTTTTATTTGTGGCGCATGTCTTAATTTTACCGGACTGATAAGAAAATTCTTACTATGCGAACCATACAATTCAGAGAGGCTCTGCGTGAGGCAATGAGCGAGGAAATGCGCCGCGACCCAAAGGTGTTCCTGATGGGCGAGGAAGTTGCCCAGTACAACGGTGCCTACAAAGTGAGCCAGGGCATGCTGGACGAGTTTGGTCCAGACCGCGTGATTGACACCCCTATTGCCGAGCTTGGTTTTGCCGGTATTGGCGTGGGGGCCGCCATGAACGGGCTCCGTCCTATCATTGAGTTCATGACCTTCAACTTCTCACTGGTGGCCATTGACCAGGTGATCAACTCGGCTGCCAAGATGATGTCTATGTCTGGTGGCCAGTACTCTTGCCCCATGGTGTTCAGAGGCCCCACCGGCAACGCCGGCATGCTTTCCAGCCAGCACTCTCAGAACTTTGAGAACTGGTTCGCCAACACCCCTGGCCTGAAAGTGGTGGTTCCGTCAAACCCGTATGACGCCAAAGGCCTGATGAAAACGGCCATCAGAGACAATGACCCCGTGATTTTCATGGAGTCTGAGCTGATGTACGGTGACAAAGGTGAGGTGCCGGAAGAAGAATATTTAATTCCCATCGGCGTAGCCGACACCAAACGCAAGGGGAAAGACGTCACCATTGTTTCTTTTGGAAAGATGATGAAGGTTGCCCTGCAGGCGGCAGAGGAGCTGGCCAAAGACGGCGTAGACGCCGAGGTGATTGATCTGCGCTCTGTACGGCCCATTGATTATAAAGCCATTGTAGAGTCTGTGAAACGCACCAACCGCCTGGTGGTGGTAGAAGAGGCGTGGCCGCTGGCTTCCCTCTCCTCAGAAATTGCCTTCCATGTGCAGCACCAGGCGTTTGACTACCTGGATGCCCCGGTGAAGCGCGTGACCTGCCGTGACGTTCCGCTACCATATGCCCCAACGCTGATTGAGGCTTCGCTGCCTAACGTGAAGCGGGTGATTGATGCCGTGAAAGAAGTAACCTACGCCAAAGCGTAAGACTATATATACCAATTACAAGAGCCGGCCGTTTCATGATGGACGGCTCTTGCTTTTTCAGGCGTTTTGGGCCTGTTTTTCAAAAAGTAGCTTAAAAACAGAGATACCTGCAAATGAACCTTAAACCCGTTGTATGGGGCGCGGTGCTCAGCCTGGCCGCCTTTACGGCCTGTGATAAAACCTCAGAACTGTTTGAGGTAGAAATGCCTTTGGCCGTCTCTGACACCAGGAACTTCCCTGAAAGGCCCGTGCGCGTAGACACCACCATCACCCTGCAGGCGTTGTTCACCCCGGAGAATGGCTGCGGCAGACGCTCCAGAATAGACACCGCCACGGTTAGCCGCGTCTTTACCATGAAGCTCTACGTGAAGTACCCGGAAGAAGGCTCAGATGTGGTTTGCACAGACGTTGCCCGGCCGCTGTACCACACCATTTCGTTCCGGCCCAAAGAGACCGGTAAATATGAGTTCAGGTTCTGGAAAAGTGATACAGAATATCTTACCAAAACCATTGAGGTAGTGCCCATAAAGAAGTAGTGCCTATCAAGGCAGTTTCTGTTTTGGGGCTGTTTTTCTGAAAACAGCCCCAAAACAGAAATATAACAAGAAGGTTAGGCAACGGTGAGGCGGGCCAGGTAGTGCGCGTCTTCCTCCTGTAACAGCAGTTCAGCCTTCAGGTCTGCCTCCTGCGCATATTGCTCCAGCAGACTATAGTCAATGAACAACCAGTCAAACGGCTGGCTCCGCTCCTGCCGGTACTCCATCACATAAGTGAGTTCGCCATAATAGGCGCCATTCAGATCCAGCAGCACAGAACCGTCTTCTTCTTCATAGAGATATAAAATATCTGAGGACTCCAGCAGGATCTGTCCGCCGGGGGCAAGCCACCGTTTGCAGATGTCAAGAAACTGTGGCAATTGCTCCAGGGTGCCCGCTATGCCAATCCCGTTCATGAGCAGCAGCACCGTATCAAAAGAAGGTGTTGGGGGCATTTGGAACATGTCTCCCACCACCACCTGTTGCACACCCCGGGCTTTTTGTACTTGCGCCGCTTTCTCAGAGATTTCCAGGGCCGTCACCTCCAGCCCTTTTTGCTGCAGGGCCACCGCATGGGAGCCCGCCCCTGCCCCTACGTCTAAAACCCGTCCCCTACAGAGCGAGAGGGCAAACTGCTCCCGCTCCGGCATCTCCTCTTCTTTCCTGAACAGGTAATGCACGGGCAACTCATCTGGGTCAGCCTGGTCTGTGTACACCTGTATGACGGCTTTCTTGTTTCCTTCCCAATACGCTTTGATGGCGGCACCTAACGGATCTGACATACCTGTTTTTGTTCTTGTTTTGGCTTACGGAGACAAAGATAAGCAGCCACCCGTTGAAACAACTTCCCTGGCCGAATTTGTCATGCCCGCACCATTGGCGGTCTTTACCGTGCAGAACCTCCCCTTCATCGAAATATACCATTCTGCCCAGACAGATAAATTAATTTTGGAATAGGCTCAGGAATGAAAACGTACCGGGCCGTAAAGAACTATCCCCCTTAAAATTATATATGCAAAATCAAGGCAATGAGCGTTTATTTGAGTTAGAAGATGAGCGCCTCAGAGTTTTATATGATTACCAGATATTAGACACGGCACCAGAAGAGAAATACAATGCCCTCCTCAACCTGGCCGTCTCTATTTTCAGGGTTCCTATAGCTACTATCGCTTTTATAGACAGAGACCGCACCTGGTTTAAAGCGCGGGTGGGGGTGCCGGTGCCTGAGATTGAACGGGCCAACACTCTCTGCCACCTCACTATCCAATCAGATTCTATCCTGGAGATACCAGACATTGCGGCCACAGAATATTTCACCACCATTCCCATGACCGCCCAGATGGGGGTTAGGTTTTATGCCGCCGCGCCCATTGTCAACGCTTATGGCATCCGGCTGGGCAATATCTGCCTTTTCTCAGATGAGCCCAGGCAGCTAACCCCGCAGGAGCGGCAAATGCTGCACACCCTGGCCCAGCAGGTCATGGCACTGGTAGAGCTAGACGCTCAGAAAAGAAAACTGGAGGCCGAAAACCAAAAAGCAGCCGCCAGCGCCCAGCGGCTGGCAGCCTATAAAGCTGAATTAAACCAATTGTCTTATACCTTATCACACGAATTGAAAACCCCGCTCAGGGCAATCCATAACCTGGCTGAATGGATCTCTGAAGACCTTGCAGAGGAAAGCCACGAACAGGTGAGACAGAATCTGGCGTTGCTGCGCGGCAGGGCGCAGCGTTTGGAGAACCTGTTCAACGGGCTTATCACCTACTCAAGGGCCCGCGAAGTAACTGCCCCCTTAGAGACGGTAGCTACCTCCCTCATGCTCCAACAGCTATGTGACACGTTGAGAGAAGACCATCTGGTAACTGTTACCTTGGCCACTGACCTGCCTGTCATTAGAACAGAGCGCCCGGTGCTGGAGACCATTTTTTCCCAGCTCCTGGAAAACGCCATTCTTCACAACCCGGGCCGTGCTGTAGAGATAGAAGTGGGATGGCGGCAGCAAACGCCGTTCCTGCTGGAGTTTTATGTACAGGACAACGGCGTAGGTATAGCCCCGGTGTTCCATGAGAAAATTTTTGGCATGTTCAAGACCCTTTCCTCAAAACACGAGCAAGAGCGAAATGGAGTAGGTTTGGCTTATATCAAGAAATTATTGAATGAAAGACAAGCAACAATATGGGTAGATTCCATTCCTGAACAAGGCTGCCGCTTCTCTTTCACATGGCCTTGCTAAAAATTATGCAAAAAGGAATAATTCATGGCTATATACCTTATCTTTGAGATCGTCAACTGTGGCTGAATACACTCCAGGCGCAGGTACCAGATCCATGAAAATTATCACCACCATTCATCTTGCCATAGGTTTTATACTGGCCATGTTTTGCATTGTGACTTTTGGTTATATCAAGCAGACCCAACGGGTGCAGAAGAGCGTGGAGGCGGTGCTGGCGACCTCTGATGTGATCAGGGAAGGCGAGTCGGCCCAGAAAATGCTCCTTGACCTTGAGACCGGCATGAGAGGGTACCTTTTAACCGGGAGGCAGACTTTTCTTTCGCCTTACAACAAAGGGCAGGTGATTATTGCCAGAACTGTACGGCGCCTGGATTCCCTTACAGAGGCCTATCCCTCCCAAAACCAGTTGGTGCACCTCATTGAACAGGATGCCCAGGAATGGATTATCAATTTCTCTGAACCCCTGATTGCTGCCCGGGCCAAGGTCCACTTGAGCTCTTCGCACAAACAATACTATGATTCTCTTTTCAATGCCACCGCCCAAAAAGCGAAGGGGAAGCTCATCATTGACCGGGCGCGCAAGAAGTTTGAGCTCATTGAGGCCGAAGAAGAGATCATCAAAAGGGCCAAAGTACGGGAAATGAATGACTCCCTGATGCAGACTAATGATATTGCGCTCGGGTTGACCCTGCTGGCAATCCTGGCGGGGAGCCTTACCGCCTATCTGCTGGGCAAAACCATCAGGAAGCGTTTCATGAAAATGACTGCTTTGGCCAACAGCATTGCCAATGGCAATTACCAGGTAACGCTCACTGACACCCGCCATGATGAAATCAGCAGCCTGACCCACTCTCTTAATAGAATGGCGCATAAACTTCAGCAGAGCTTTGACCATTTGACTAAGATGAACCGGGAACTGGACCAGTTCGCCTATGTAGTTTCACATGACCTGAAAGCCCCTCTCAGAGCCATCAACAACCTGGCTGAGTGGATTGCAGAGGACCTGGATAGCCAGGAGCCGGAAATCACCAACAACCTCACCATTTTACGGGGGCGGGTACAGCGCATGGAGAACCTGATCAACGGTATTTTAGAATACGCCCGGGTAGGGAGAAAAGAGATCAAAAAATCTACCTTTTCAGTTAACAGCGTTCTGAAGGAGGCATTAGAGAATCTGTCTCCACCAGCTTCGTTTCAGGTGAAAATTGCGGCAGATATGCCTACCCTCACCGCTGAGAAGACCTTGGTCTATCAGGTTTTCTCAAACCTGCTGAGCAATGCCTTTAAATACCACCACACCCAGAACGGCTGTGTAGAGGTACGCGCCAAAGAGCTGGAAAACATGTATCAATTTGAGGTGCAGGATGATGGCCCGGGCATCCCGAAGGAATACCACCAAAAAGTATTCGGGATTTTCCAAACTATGGAGGCCCGTGACGTAAAAGAAAGTACTGGCATAGGCCTGGCTATCGTTAAGAAGATTATTGAGGAAAAAGGAGGCAGCATCTGGATTGAGTCTGACAAAGGGCAGGGAACTACTTTTGTATTCACCTGGCCTAAGGAAAAAAAAGACTTGCCTGTGCTTCTTGAAACCGCCTATGTATCATGAAGGAACACGCGCACACCTGCCAAGAACAGTTAAAACAGCTACAGACTGAATTTGACGAGTTTGCTTATATTGTGTCACATGACCTAAAGGCACCGCTCAGAGCTATCAGCAACCTGTCTGGCTGGATCAAAGAAGATCTGGGGGAAGCCCTGGAGCCTGATATTGCCCATAACATTCATCTTCTCCAGAACCGGACAGAGCGAATGGAGCGCATGATTTCAGCCCTCTTGTCATTTTCCAGAGTAGGCAGGCAAGACTTAGAGGTAAGGGAAGTGGCCGTGCAGGAAATGATAGAAAAAATTGCGGCCCCGTTTCAGGAGAAATCAGGCTTAAAGGTTCATCTTTCGCAGCTGCCTACCCTTACTACCTATTGTAGAAAACTGGAGACGGTGTTTTGCCACCTCCTGCAGAATGCGGTGCAGTTTAATGAGCAGGAAACGCCAGAGGTATGGATTTCTGCGAAGCAACTCCCAACGCATTTTCTTTTCTCTGTCAGAGACAACGGCATTGGGATTCCGGCAGACTCATTGGGAAAGATATTCAAGATGTTTTACACCGTGCAGCCCAAAGACCGGCAAGAGAGTTTAGGGGCAGGGTTAACCATAGTACACAAGATAGTAAGATTTGCGGGCGGTACCATTGAGGCAAAATCAGACTTGAACCAGGGAACCGAGATGCTTTTCACCTGGCCCCTCTCCCTAACTGCTTGATTGTTTCACCTTACAATACCCTCGCCGCCTACAAAAGTATGGCAGACGCCGAACCAAGAAGATAACTTACACCCATGGAAGAAAGAGTAGTACCCATTTTATTAGTGGAAGACGATGAAGTGGATATCATGAATGTGCAACGGGCATTTAAGAAGAACAACATAAATAACCCGCTTTACATTGCCAATAATGGTTTAGAGGCCTTGGAGATGCTGCGCTCTGACGCCCTGCCGCAAACCCCCATCATCATCCTGGACATCAACATGCCCAAAATGAATGGCATAGAGTTCCTGCAGGAGTTGAGAAAAGATCCGGCACTGAACCGCATCAGTGTCTTTGTCATGACTACCTCTAATGAGGACAGCGACAAGTTCAACGCATACAACCTCAATGTGGCCGGCTATATCTTAAAGCCGTTATCCTTTGAGAAGTTCATCACCGCCGTTGGCACCCTTGACCGCTACTGGAAGTTATGTGAACGGCCCTAACAAGGGCTGAAAAGAGAAGATTACGTTTGATTCTATGTTTATCCCACCAATCCATTGAAAAATAAGCAGACCCACATCTTACTCGTGGAAGATAATCCACTGGATGTAGCCAATATTCTGCGGGCGTTTAAAGCCCAGGGGATTGAGAACCCTGTACATGTGGCAGGCACTGGCAAAGACGCTCTGTCTATGTTGCTGGGCACCGGCAACACCAATGCCTTGGTGCCCACCCCTAAAATAATCCTGCTTGATCTCAATTTACCAGGCATGGGTGGGTTAGACTTCTTAAAAGCGTTAAGACAGGAAGAATCATTAAAAGCCTGCAGCGTATTTGTAATGACAGCCTCAGATACCACCAAAGACGTGGTAGAGGCCTATGATCTCAACGTGGCCGGCTATCTGGTTAAACCAATACAGTATGAATCACTCCTTGAGATGATCTCTGTGCTTAATTCTTTCTGGGATTTAATTGAGTTACCAAATTAACATTGTAGTATGGTACTAGACCAGGTGGTGAAGTTGCTCATTGTAGATGATGATGAGGTAGATCAAATGATCATTAAGCGGTCCTTGCGCACCGCACAAATGAAGGCAGAGGTACGTACGGCGTCTATGGGGGTAGAGGCTCTGGAGGCCCTGCAGCAGCACGTATTTGATTTTATCTTTATAGATTTCATCCTGCCCGACATGAATGGGCTGGAATTACTTCAGAAAATAAGGGAGCAGGGCATTACCACGCCGGTGCAGGTTGTGACCTCCCAGGGAGATGAGCGCATTGCCGTGGAGGCAATCAAGACCGGGGCCTCAGATTACCTGCCCAAAACCCTGCTTACCCCAGAAGGCATTTCCCAGAGCATACGCAGTGCCATTCGCCTGCACAAAATTGAACAGGAGCGTCTACATACCCAGGAGCAACTCTGGCGCACCCAGAAGCAATTAGACACGGTGGTGAACAGCGCTCCCATTATTTTGTGGGCCATTGACAAAGACGGCATCTTTAACATGTCCCGCGGCAAAGGCCTCTCTCTCATAGGCAGAATTGACAACCAGTCTGTGGGACTGTCTATCTTTGAGGCTTATCAGGAGAATCCACAAATCATTGCCGGGGTAAAAAAAGCGCTGAGCGGCACAGAGGCAAAATGTACCGTTGACGTAAATGGGGTCTGGTTTGACTGCCTGTACCTGCCTATGAAAGATGACCTGGGGAACGTAACCGGAGCCATTGGCGTGGGGTATGACATTACTGAACGGGTCCTGGTGGAAGAGGAACTTAAAAAGGCCAAAGACACCGCCCTCAGTATGGCGCAGGTGAAAGAGCAGTTTCTGGCCAATATGAGCCATGAAATCAGAACTCCCATGAATGGGATTCTGGGCTTAACAGAAGTGTTGGCCAAAACGCAACTGAATGACCACCAGCGGGATTTTCTGAAAGCCATCAATACCTCTGCCAACAACCTCATGGTCATCATCAATGACCTGCTAGACTTCTCAAAAATTGAAGCTGGCAAAATCACCCTGGAAATTATCCCCTTTGACCTGAGGCAACTGATCAAACAACTTTTAGACATTCTGGAGATCAGAGCCAAAGAACGTAAAAACACCTTAAAACTGCTGCTGGACGAAGAAATTCCGCAGTTTGTGATGGGTGACCCGTTCCGGCTGAGCCAGATTCTGAACAACCTGATAGGCAACGCGATCAAGTTCACTGAAAACGGTGTGATTAAACTGAGCGTGGAGGTGATCAATGTACAGAATGGTCAATATCTGCTGGAAATGACGGTAAAAGACACGGGCATAGGCATTCCAGCGGAGAAATTGGGAACCATCTTTGACAAATTCACCCAAGGCAGCAGTGATACTACCCGTAAGTTTGGCGGCACCGGCCTGGGCCTTTCCATTGCCCGGGAGTTGATTGAAGTACAAAACGGCAACATACAGGTTGAAAGTCAGGTGGGCCAGGGCAGCACTTTCCGTTTTCAGCTTCCGTTCAAGAAAGCCGACAGGAAACCAGAAGTACCCGCAGTAGCCGCAGAGTCTTCCGCTGATCAGTTTAAGCACCTGCAACATGCCTCTATTCTGCTGGCCGAAGACAACCCCATTAACCAGTTGCTGGTGAAAAAGGTGCTGGGGGACCATGAAATTCTGTTGGAGGTGGCTAATAATGGCCAGGAAGCGGTTGACCTTCTGGCCCAGAAAACCTATGACTTGGTGCTCATGGACATGCAGATGCCTGAAATGGACGGGTATGAGGCCATGCAGTACATCAGGCAGCACATGCCAGAACGGAAAAGCATCCCTATTATAGCCTTGACTGCCCACGCCTCACAAGGCGAGGCAGACAAGTGCTTAGCCGCCGGCGCAGACTCTTATGTGTCAAAACCTTTCCAGGCAGAAACATTATTGAAGGAGATTGCCCGCTTTTTACCTAAAACCGCAGCAGAAGAACAAGCAGCAGCTGCTACCCTGCCAGAGGAGGCTTTAGAGATCAACCTCTCTTACCTGGCACAGTTTGCCAACGGCAATGCAGAGTTCATGACAGACATTCTGAAGATGTTCATTGACCAGACGCCAGGACAGGTGCAGGAAATGACCAGAGCCGTTTCTTTCTCCAACTGGGCCGAAACCAGAACTATTGCCCATAAAATAAAACCGTCTCTGGCCTTGGTGGGCATTTCTAAAATTGAAGAGATTAATTCAAAAATTGAGCAGTATGCCCTGCACCGGAAAAACACTGAGCAGCTTCCTTCTTTGGTTCAGCAAATGGTGACCCTGGTAGAAAAAGCCGTTGATCAATTGCAGAATGAGCTGAAAACCTTAAAAGAAAAATCAGCAGTAAGGTAACAGCCATCCTATCTAGAGCTATTTTACCTTCTACTCGTAGTCCTCACGGCGTGTAGAAGCTGCCTAGCCGCCCCTCGCTTAGCGTAAACTTTTTGGTATGCTAGCAAGGCAGGATAGAGTCTGTTTCTGGGCTGTTTTTTGAAAAACAGCCCAGAAACAGCAGCTCAAGCAATTGCTTTGGCCATAGAGAAAAGAAAGCACCGCCCCAAATTTAAAGAAGAAGATACCAGCCAACTACTTGTTTAGAAAGCACGTTTTTAGAGCATGTTTAAAGGGTGATTGTACCGGCAAAGAGTGCCTGCGAAAGGTTCTGCGTTCACAGTTTAAGAGCCGCCTTGCAGCGTAAAGGGCTAGAAGATGTAACCGCAGGTTCTTTTTCAGGGCTTACTTGCAGGATTAAACGCTGTTTTAAACTTAGTTTAGAGCCTCTTTTACCAAAACAGCTTATAAAGATATCTTTCTCATGGAGCCAGTACTACATCCCCTTTTTCAGCAGTTAGAAGAGCAGCGGCAGTTTCTAAGCCAGTGGGTGAGTGCCGCCTCCCCTGCCAAACAGGAAACCAAACCAGCACCAGATAAATGGTCGGCGGCCCAGGTGCTCTACCACATTGGGTTTATTGAGCAGAAGGTATTGGAGGAGCTCCAAAGACGCCTGGCCTCCCAAAAGCCTCTACGGCCCACCTCCCTTAAAACGTGGTACAGGTCAGTGGTGTTAAAGCTGTTCCTGCGCCTTCCCCTTAAGTTCAAAGCCCCCAAAGTAGTTCGTGAGGTGCCCTCCGTGGCGCACGTACCGGCAGTACTGGAGCAGTGGCAAAAGACCCGGGTACAGCTCAGGGCCCTGCTGGAACAATTTCCCGTGGATTTGTTAAACAAGGAGATTTTTTTTCACCCCATTGCCGGCATGCTTACCTTGCCCCAAACGCTCGCCTTTCTGCACCAACACCACCGCCACCACATTCCTCAGCTGAAGAAGCTGTTGCATTAACAGGACTCCCACGCGTTTTCTGTACATTTGCATCCTTTTTAAGTAAACCAACTGATTTAACTGTAAGAGAATGTCATCGCCAGAATCCAGGAGAAAAGAATACATGCGGGAAGCCATCAGGCTTTCAATTGAGAAGATGAAGGAAGGCAAAGGCGGTCCTTTTGGGGCGGTGGTAGTAAAGAACGGCGAAATCATTGCCCGCGGGTTTAACAATGTAACATCCAGCAACGACCCAACAGCCCACGCAGAGGTAGACGCCATCCGGAAAGCCTGCCAGACGCTGGGCACCTTCCAACTCACCGGCTGTGAGCTCTACACCAGCTGTGAACCCTGCCCCATGTGCCTGGGAGCCATCTACTGGGCCCGCCCAGACAAAGTGTATTATGGCAACACCAAAGCAGATGCCGCCGCCATTGGCTTTGATGATGCTTTTATTTACGAAGAATTAGAAAAACCCCTGCCCCACCGCCACCTGCCCATGGAGCAGTTCCTGCGGGAAGAAGCCCTGGAAGGATTCAAGGAGTGGGAAAAGCTGGAAGGCAAAACTGAATACTAAATAATCTAGGTTTCGGTTTGCTGAAGCAGTTGTAACCCACCCCTACCCCTCCTAGGACGGGAATTATCTGCTAAAGACTCAAGTTCCGCGAAAGCTCGTCCTAAGCCTCCGCTATTCGAGATTTGAAATCCCGAATAACAAAGGAAGGATAACAGTAAAGCGTTCTACATCCTTGTTAGTATCCATAATGAGTTAACTGCTTCAATAAACTGCAACAAGGGTTAACTAATATTCCTCAGTCGCTTCTATTAATCTACGTCCCGTTTTTGGCCTGTTTTCTGGAAAGTAGGCCAAAAACGGGACGTATTTATTCTGCATCGGTGCAGCCGAAAACATAGTTTGTGATAAGATCTGAGGCAGCGCATTCAGCCGTCGTCTTTAAAAGTCCGTAGAAAAATCAGCACCTATTCTGTTGAACCATGGAAAAAAGATGGACTGGCCGGTTTCTGTATTGCCTTGGGTTCTCACTCCTATCCGCCTGCGGCGGAAAAAACACCGACTCTTACGTAGAGGCCCCTGGCGCAGAGAAAACAACCAAAACCAAAGTCCTGGAGACGGGCGCTGATCTGCTGCAAGACAAAACCCCGTTGTCAAAAGTAAATGCCTACCTCAACGGTTTCCATTTCTACAACGGCAACTTGCAAGGCCAGATGGAGGCGCACCATTACGTCACGCAGCTCAATGAGGATCTGCACCAGGCTATCATGTATGACGGAAACGGCCCAGACGCCAAACTCATGGGCGTGGAGTACATTATATCTGAGCGCCTGTTCAAGAAGCTGCCCCCAGAGGAACGTAAACTCTGGCACAGCCATCACTACGAAGTCAAATCTGGGGAGCTGATTGCCCCCGGCATCCCAGACGTGGCAGAGCATGAACTCATGGAAAAGCTGGTGAGCACTTACGGCAAGATCATCCATACCTGGCATACAGACCGTGATCTGGAGTTGCCGCTGGGTAGCCCCATGGTCATGATGGGCTTTACCAAAGACGGGCAGCTCCACCCAGAACTGGTGCAAGACCGGGACCAGCGGTTTAATGTCTCAACTGCAGAGAAGCGCAGACAGCGCGAAGACATACCTATGCCAAAGGTGATAGAAGGAGCCAATGCCTGGGAAAAAGGCGAGGTTAGACAGTTGCAAATCACCAACCACTATGAGGCGCCTGAGCACCAGCACTAGAGGAGAATTAAAAATTGAGAATGGGGAATTAGGAATTTTATGGTGCAATGTGGAACTCTGCTTTCTTTTCTATTCTCTTCATGCTTTTTCCAGCTCTTCCGGAGTTCTACTCCGGAAGCAATCTGCCGGGGAGTTCTACTCCCCTTTTTTTCTGTAGTTCCTGGCGGAGTAGAACTCCGCAGCAGGCAAGTTCGGGAGTAGAACTCCCGAACAGCTGAGCAGCTGAGGTAGTTGGGCTACACCTTTTCTCTTTTGCAATCCTAAAAGGAACTTGGTGGTGAACAGCAATAGTATTTCCCCCTTGCACTTCCGGAGTTCTATTCCCGACCAGCTGGAAACTCCTTGCTCTTCCGGAGTTCTACTCCCCTTCTTTGCTCGTGGTTCCCGGCGGAGTAGAACTCCGCAGCAGGCAAGTTCAGGAGTAGAACTCCCGAACAGCAAGTAACTCCAAACAGCAAATGGCCCACGAACAGCAAGTACAACAAGTACAGCTAATCAACACCTTATAAGCATGTTTCAACATTTCTTGCCACTCCTGTTTTTGGCCTGTTTTCGCAAAAACAGGCCAAAAACAGCAATGCCCGAACCGTAGAGGTTCGGGCATTGCTCTAAAATAGAAGAACTAATATCTAACAACGAAGAGCTACCGTCGGCCCATCATGCTGCCCAACTTGGCCAGCCCTCCTTTGGTGCCCGCCATTTTGTTCATGCTGCGCATCATTTTCCGCATGTCATTGAACTGCTTCATCAGGTTGTTCACCTGCTGAATGGTAGTTCCAGAACCTTTGGCAATGCGGTTGCGGCGGCTTCCGCTGATCATGTCAGGGTTGAGGCGCTCTTCCTTGGTCATGGATTTGATAATGGCCTCAATGGGTTTGAAAGCGCTTTCATCAATCTCCACGTCCTTCAGCATTTTGCTCACGCCCGGGATCATGCCTACCAGGTCTTTGATATCACCCATGCGTTTGATCTGCTCCAGCTGAGACAGGAAGTCGTCAAAGTTGAACTGGTTCTTGCGGATGTTCTTGTTGATCCGCTTGGCCTCTTCCTCGTCAAAAGTCTGCTGTGCGCGCTCCACCAGGGAGATCACGTCTCCCATGCCCAGAATACGCTGTGCCATCCGGTCTGGGTAGAACAGGTCCAGGGCTTCCATCTTCTCACCGGTGGAGATGAACTTGATGGGTTTCTCTACCACAGCCCTGATGGATAGGGCGGCCCCACCTCTTGAGTCACCGTCTAACTTAGTCAGCACCACGCCGTCAAAGTTAATGCGCTCGTTGAAGGTTTTAGCGGTGTTCACGGCATCCTGACCGGTCATGGAGTCTACCACAAACAAGGTCTCGGTGGGTTTAATGGCCTCTTTGATGTTGTAGATCTCCTGCATCATGGCCTCATCCACGGCCAGACGGCCGGCGGTATCAATGATGACAACTTTCTTGCCGGTGCGCTTGGCATGCTCTACGGCGTTTCTGGCAATCTGCACCGGGTCTTTAGATTCGCGCTCCGCATAAAACTCAACGCCCACCTGCTCGGCCAGAACATTCAGCTGGTCAATTGCCGCGGGGCGGTACACATCACAGGCTGCCACCATGACGCCTTTGCCTTGCTTTTTCAGAAAACTGGCCAGTTTACCGGTGAAGGTGGTTTTACCAGATCCCTGCAGACCGGCAATCAGAACAATGGCGGGTGAGCCGTTGAGGCTGATGTCTTTTTTCTCGCCGCCCATGAGTTCAGTGAGCTCCTCATGCACAATCTTCACCATCAACTGGCCCGGTGACACGGCAATCAACACGTCACGGCCCATGGCCTCGTCTTTGATCTTATCGGTCACAGTTTTGGCCACCTTGTAGTTCACGTCTGCGTCTACCAGGGCGCGGCGCACCTCTTTAATGGTTTGGGCTACGTTGATCTCAGTGATGCTGCCTTGGCCTTTCAGGGTTTTAAAGGCGCGGTCCAGCTTATTACTTAAATTCTCAAACATGTGGTTTGTATGGCTGAGTTAGGTTCTGTTCAGGTTAAATCGTTCCTGGTTTCCGTAGGAACTATTTACAAAAATACGCAGAAATTTGGCAAGTTCACCATATTTTAGCCTAAGCTCCGTATATTGGAACGAGCCGTACATTTCGGCAACGCCGCTGTTTTAGGGCTACTTTTGCAAAAACAGCCCCAAAACGGCAACCGACAGAGATAAGACCTTACCACCGTACAAAAGAAGAAGAGTACTTTTGGAATCAAGAACACACACCACCCAACCCAATACACTATTCATCACCTACTACTGGCCCCCGTCTGGCGGCGCCGGCGTGCAGCGATGTCTCAAATTTGTGAAGCACCTGCCCGAGTTTGGGGTGCAGCCCACCGTGATCACCGTAGATGAGAGGCAGGCCTCTTATCCTGTGATAGACGCCACCTTAGAGGCCGAGGTGCCGGCCTCTGTGCAGGTCATCAGGACCAGAACCCGGGAGCCGTTTGAGTTCTACAAGAAGCTCACCGGCAAGAAAGACATTCCGTTTGGCGGCTTTGCAAACACCGGGAACGAGAGCTGGAAGCAGAAGCTTTTCAAATTCCTGCGCGGCAACCTGTTCATTCCTGACCCGCGCGTAGGCTGGAACCGTTTTGCCCTGGACGCCGCCACCAAGGTCATGAAGCGGAAGGAGATGCACGCCGTGGTCACCTCCAGCCCGCCCCACTCTACCCAACTGATTGGCCTGAAGCTCAAAAAACAGTTCGGGTTGAAGTGGATTGCCGATATGCGCGACCCCTGGACCGATATTTATTATTATCAGGACTTGAACCACACCGCGCTGGCGCAGAAGATTGATGCCAAATACGAGCAGGAGGTGCTGGAAAACGCAGACGCCATTCTGGTGGTGAGTGCAGACATGAAACGCCTGTTCCTGAACAAATCCACCACCCTGGACCCTAACAAGATCCATGTCATCCCCAACGGGTATGATGAGGCAGATTTCGTGCACCCCTCTGCCCCGTCAAAAGAGGAATTCACCATCACCTACACCGGCACCATTACAGAGGCTTATAACGTGGAGGGGTTCTTCCAGGCGCTTTGTGACACCATGACCAAAAACCCGCTCATCAGGTACAAGCTCCGGTTTGTGGGCAAGGTTTCTGCAGAAGTGAAGCGGCAGGTAGAGGCGGCGGGGTTGGCTTTGATCACAGAATACATTGACTATGTGCCGCATGATGTGTCTATTCAATACCTCATGTCCAGTACCGTCTTGTTCATGGCCATACCAGACGTGCCCAACAACTTCGGGATATTGACGGGTAAGCTGTTTGAGTACCTGGCCGCCAACAAACCCATTATGTGCATTGGCCCCATACACGGCGATGCCGATAGAATCATTGATGAATGCGGTGCCGGACGGGTCTTTCACTACACCGGCTATGACTTGATGCTGGACCAGCTCATGCAGTTCAGCAAAGCCTGGAAAGTAAACCCCAACCTGGACCTGCCCATCATCAACTATACCCAATACTCCCGCCGTGCCCTCACTGAGAAACTGGCGGAATTGCTGGTGTCTTAGCATTTCTGTTTTGGTGCTGTTTTCTGAAAAACAGCCCCAGAACAGAAACGCCTTGTGCGGCTAAAGCTTCCCCTTACCTTCTGTTACCCTTCTGAAATGGGTTTAGAAGCGAGCACCAACAGCGGTTACCCTCAGTTACCCTGTTGCGTCTTTTCCCTTGCCTAGCTTTCTGAAGAATGCTGTTTAGGGTTTTGAACCTGGCGGAAAAGGATGGCATTGCAAAATTCCTTACCATTCCAGGGTTTCTGTTTTAGGGCTGTTTTTTTGAAATCAGCCCCAAAACAGAAACCCTGGCACCTTTACCCAGGGACTGTCTTTCAACACTTGAAACAGCTGCCGGAACAGAAATGTCTTTCATTAGAAAATGAAAAGAAGTAGAATGTTCCAGAAACGTACAGAACCTTTTAGTTCTTCTTACCTTTATTCTTAAGCCATAGACTCACCGCATTACTTCTAGCCGCCTTGCAACGCCTCCTGGATTACGTACTCTTCCATTTCAAGCGGGTCTACCATCTGCCGGAGCCGCTGGAAATCAGCTATGGCCTGGACGGCCGCAGCCGGGTGCAAGTCTTGCCCGCTGAAGGCAGTTTCTTTGAGCGCGAACTGCCCAGGCCGGACCAGGTGGGTAAAAAAGACTGGAAAGGCACCTCTCTCCCTCTCTTTTTCCAGAGTACTATTACGCAAGAATGGTTTACCCCGCAGACAGACGGGCAAGTACAGGTGCACTATGACCTGGTGGCCAGTGCCTTCTTTCTGTTGAGTGGCTGGCAGGAGTACTATAGTCCTGAGCGGGATCAGTTTGGGAGGTTTCCCTACCGCGCCTCTGTTCAGGCAGAAGAAGGTTTTGTTTCCATACCTGTGGTGAACTACTACTTTGAGATCCTGAAAGAAGCGGTAGAGATAGCGTATGGTCAGAAAATTCAGCCCCGGCTCTGGCAAGGGAAACCGTTTGCCACCTGCCTCACCCATGACGTTGACTACCTGCAGAGTGCCTGGAAAGTAGCCGGAATTTCCGCATTGCGGAAAGGGAACATTCTCCGGTTGGTGCGCCTGGCCTACCAGAAGCTAGCCCAGAATGACGCGTGGTTCAATCTGTTGCAGGTAGAGCAGGAGCTTGAAAAACTTCAGGCAAGGGCCACTTTCTTTTTTTTACCGGAGTCTGCCAAATCTGAGGGGCACCCTAACGCTGACTATGACATCGCCTCGGCGGCTGTTCAAGCAGAAATCAGCCGCCTGGTCTCCGCCGGACATGAAATTGCGCTGCACGGCAGCCACGGCACCGGCACCTTTGCCGCGCAGCTTCTGGGGGAGCGGGAGAAAATACCCGCCCCCGTACAAGGGAACCGCTTTCACTATCTGCGCTTTGATCCGGGTGCCTCTCCAGCGGTGCTGCTCTCCTCCGGCATCACCTATGACAGCAGCCTCGGCTTTCCGGAGCACTACGGGTTCCGGCACAGCTACTGCCACCCCTTTCGGTTGTTCAGTTTTAAAGAGCGCGCCATGCAGGAGACGTGGGAGCTGCCCCTGAACCTGATGGACATCACCCTGCACCACCCCCGTTACCTCCAGCTGGCGCCCCGGCACGTTATGCCTGCCGTTACCCCCCTGCTGAACGAAATTATCAGGTTTCATGGGGTCTTTACCCTGCTCTGGCACAATGAGAACTTTACGCCCTACGCTCTTCCGCAAGGGGTCCAGATCTTCAGAGACCTCACCCGCTACTGCTCCAGGGCCGGAACGGCTTTCCTAACAGCGTCAGAAGCCGTTGCCCACGCCTCTATCTCTTAAATTTACCCGCTGTCTATTTTCAAAGCATAGTTAAAGCCTCAGCAGAAGCTGTTATTTTTGCGCCTTCACCCGTGCTGTTTTTGACCTGATTTCAGAAAAACAGCCCTAAAACGCCGCCCTCCTTTCATGGATGTCATCCGCAAGCAGAGTTACCTGAACACCTTGATTTCTACCGTGGGCATGGTGGTAGGGTACCTGAACACGGTTCTGGTGCTCCCCCACTTCCTGAATGACCCGGACAAGGTGGGGTTAACCCGTTTTCTGATCAGCGTAGCCCCGGTGTTCGCCCAGTTTGCCGCGCTGGGGTTTACCAATACCAGCGCCCGCTTTTTCCCTTATTTCCGGGACCGGGACAAGCAGCACAACGGGTTCCTGTTTCTCATGCTGGTGATCCCGCTGGCGGGGTTTGTGGTGGTAACGGCGCTGTTCCTGCTCCTGAAGCCTGCGGTGATAGACTATTTTGGAAAAAACTCGCCTCTGGCGGTGGAGTACTACTACTACATTATTCCGCTGAGCTTCTTCACTCTGCTGTTTCTGTTGCTGGACGCTTACCTGCGGGCGCTCTACAAAAGTGTGGTCCAGACGTTTCTGCAGGATTTCCTGGTGCGAATCCTGACCATGGTAACGGCAGCCCTCTATGTTTTGGGGTGGGTAGACTTTCAGTGGTTTGTGATTCTGTTCATTGCCGCCAACTCCAGCAGTGCCCTCATCTGCATAGTGTATCTGCTCTGGCTCCGGCAGTTTTTCGTTCGGCCGGGCCGGAACATGTTCCAGATTGTGCCCATCAAAGAAGTGGTGCAGTACGGTTTTTATTCATTTTTGGGAGGCATTTCCAGTACGGTCATTACGTTTACAGATTCAGCCATGATTATGGCCATGTCGCCCCGCGGTCTCGCTGATGTAGCATTTTATACCACGGGGTATTTTATCACCAGTGCTATATTGGTGCCGTACCGCAGCATGAACAAAGTTCTGACCGCCCAGGTGGCTGACCTTTTCAAGCTGGGCGATTTCCCGGCGCTGGGGCACCTGTACAAGCGCATGACCCGGGTAAACCTGGTGATTGGGTTGCTGCTGTTTCTGGGCATCTGGTGCAACGTTGACAATATCTTCTCCTTTATGCCGCCAGAGTACAGCGCCGGCCGGTACGTCATCCTGTTCATGGGCATTGCCCGTATCTTTGAGTTAGGCACGGGCCTGAACGCCATGATCCTGATCACGTCCCACAGATACCGCTATGACCTGATCCTGAACATTCTGATGGTTGCCCTGGTCATCACCACCAATTATCTGTTGATTCCGCCGTTCGGGATCAATGGAGCCGCCTTTGCTTCTATGCTGGTCTTTGTGGCCGTGAATATGCTGCGGGTAGCCTTTGTCGCTTTCTTTTTCAAAATGCAACCGTTTGGGTGGGACTCCCTGGCCCTGCTGGCTATTGCCGCGGTGGCTTTTGTTGCTTCCTGGCTACTGCCCCGCCTGCCCCACGTACTGCTGGATATTGCCGTGCGGTTTGCCTTGATCACCGGTATTTATGCAGGCTTGGTGCTGATGAGCAAGGTGTCACCGGAGGTCAATGAAGGTTTTAGGAAAACCAAAAAAAGATTTCTTTCTTAGGGTAATAAAAATATACTTTTCTCCCAAGGCTGACGCCAATGCAAAAACCTTTACAATATTTCTATCTACTATTCTTTCTAATCTTTATTTCAAATACCGCCTCCTTCGCCCAAAGAAGTGCATCTGTCTGGACGTTTGGACAGAACGCCGGGCTGAATTTTGCAACCGGCACCGGAAGCCCTGTTCCTTTTCACAACCCAAACATCAACACCCCAGAAGGCTGTGCTACCCTCTCTGATGAGAAAGGCAATTTGTTTATGTACACAGACGGGGTAACTGTCTGGAACAAAAACCATCAGATCATGCAAAATGGCACCGGATTGAAAGGGGCTCAGTCATCCAGCCAGGCGGCCGTGATTGTCCCGCACCCCGGCAACCCTATGCAGTTTTACATTTTCACGGTAGAAGACCACCTGGTAGGTAATAACTCACTGAATTATTCTGTCATTGATATGAATCAGAATAATGGGTTGGGCGCAGTTCTGACAAGCAATAAGAATACGTTTTTAGCTTCACCATGTGCTGAAAAAGTCACAGCTATTCCTCATGAAAACAAACGGGATTACTGGATAGTGAGCCACCGCTTAAACAGCAACCAGTTTATTGCTTACCTGCTCTCCCCCACCGGACTTAGTTCAGTTCCGGTTACTTCTTCTGTGGGCCAGACCCACACCAATATGCTGGGGTACATGAAGGCTTCTCATCACGGCTATAAAATTGCCGTTGCGGTAACTTTTAATCATCCGGGGGTTGAGACGTTCAATTTTAACCGCTCTACCGGTGAGGTTTCAAGTCCAAAAGTTTATAACCTGAGTGGGGCCTACGGGCTTGAATTCTCGCCAAAAGACCACTTTTTATACGTCAGCACTACCTGGGGTGTTAATACACTTTATCAGATAGATGAAGCAGCAAACACCATCAGTACCATCATCTCCAAACCTGGTGGGAACTATATTTTTGGGGCGTTACAACTGGGGCCAGACGGCAAAATTTATGTAGCCAGAAACGAACGCAATTTTCTTGATGCCATTACCCTGCCCAATGTGAGGGGAAGCGCTGTTGGGTACAGAGAGAACTATGTGACGCTTACCCCAGGGTCTACCAGTAAATTAGGCCTGCCCAACTTTGCCATAGCCCCCTTGGTTGACTTTACCTACACGTTTGACTGTGCCACTAATTCCTACACGTTTCAGCCTAACATCTCTTTTGAGTATGATCAGTTTCATTGGAAAATGGAAGGCGATTTAATTCAGAATGATGTATCCTATACGCATGAATTTAAAGCAGATGGGCAGTATCAGGTAGCGTTGAATGTCTACAAAGATGGGCAGGAATACATCATGAGTAAAACGCTAACTGTCATCAGAAGCCCGCGTGTAGACCTTGGGAAAGACACGGTCATCTGTGAAAACAATGCCTCTTTAGTTCTGGCTCCAGAAATTCTGCCGGGATCTACCCTGCGCTGGTCTACTGGCTCCACCAGTCCGTCCATAACCGTTACGTCTGTGGGAACTTACTGGCTGGAAGTAACCAGGGGCCAATGTACCGTGCGGGATGAGATAAACGTTGTTCTTGCCCCATCACTGCCTTTCAGCCTTGGGAGAGACACAACCCTGTGCGCCGGCGCAAGTTTACTGCTCTCCCCTTTACTGCCCTCCGGCAGTAGCATTAAGTGGTCAACCGGTTCTACTGCGCCCACTTTACTCGTTACAGCCCCTGGCACGTATTGGGCAGAAGTGACCCGTGGCGCCTGCACAACAAGAGATGAGATTACCATCTCCTACTCTCCCCCTTTTACTATCAATTTAGGGGCAGATATCACCCGCTGCGCAAACCAACCGGTGACTCTGGCCCCTACTATCCCCGCCAACACATCTATAAAATGGTCAGATGGCTCCACAGGGACTACCTTACAGGTTCACACTTCGGGGGTGTACTGGATAGAAGCAACCAACAGTAACGGCTGTAAAGTACGGGATGAGATTACAATTACCCTCAACCCAGTTCCGCAGGTAGAATTAGGCACCAGGAGGGAAATATGTGCAGGTGAGTCTTTGCTGTTAGACGCAACCGGTCTTGACTTAACTTACCGCTGGCCAGATGGATCAACGGCCCCTACCTTTACCGTTACTAAAACAGGACGATATGGAGTGACAGTGACCAACTCATGGGGCTGCTCCAATACAGACTCTGTAGATGTACTGGTGAAACCGTTGCCCTTGGTAAACCTGGGGCCAGACAGATCTCTCTGCCAGGGGGAACCCTTAACACTAGGTCAGGCTCTAGCCGGCGCCACTTATCTTTGGCAAGACGGATCTACCACTGCTACGTTTTCTCCAAAAACCAGCGGCACCTATTGGCAAGAAGTGACATTGAATGGTTGCTCAGCCAGAGATGAAGTGACAATCACGTTTAACCCCCTCCCGGTAGCAGCTTTAGGTAGAGACACCACCCTTTGTGTAGGGCAGTCACTAGCACTAGATGTCACTCGCCCTGAGGCTACTTATCTATGGCAAGACGGGTCTACCCGTTCCTCCATTAACATTAACCAACCTGGCACCTATTGGGTGGAGGTCACCAATAGATATAACTGCACCACCCGCGATGAAATTGAGGTGTATTTTCTCACCCCACCTGCCATTGAGCTAGGGAGGGATACCACCCTTTGCTATGGGGAAAGTTTAATCATTGGCAAGGTACTTCCTGGGGTTACGTACCAGTGGCAAGACGGCTCTAAGGAGGCTACCTATACCGTTACCCAACCGGGCACCTATTCTGTGACAGCCTCCCTGGAACATTGCGGTGAATCTGATGCCATACAGGTTAAATTCAAAGATTGCCAGGACGGGTTGTTTATCCCCAACATCTTTACCCCCAACGCAGACGGAATAAATGATTCATTCTTTATTCATGGGCTGCTCCCTAAAGACAGGTGGGAGCTGACTATCTATAACCGATGGGGAAAACAGGTTCTGTTTACGGCAGATTACAAAAACAACTGGAGTGGCGAAGATATGAGTGCCGGAACGTATTACTATAACTTGGTAAATAGAGAACAGAGCCGCATCTTTAAAGGCTGGGTAGAAATAGTAAAATAATAGCCTGTTTACCATTAGGTTTTCCAGCCGAAATTCAGCGGCATACGGTTCTGACGCAGCCCTTTAGGAGCAGGAATGTAGCGCAACAAGCAGGTACACACGAGGCTGAATAGTGGTGAGTAAAGACAATTTGAAACATGCCTCAGGAAGTTTCAGGTACGCACCTTCTTCTTGGCAAGTAAATAGTCAATCACGTCCACAAACTCTTTTTCCCGTTTCTCAATCGGGAATTCTGTCCGTATTCTATCTGACGCTTTTGAAGCATAAGCCTCTGCCCCGTTCCTCACCGCTGATTGGATGAGCTCCACTAATTGCTGTTTATCCTTTTTCATCAGGATATAGCCGGTCTCCCCAATAATGTCTGGAATACCGAATACATTAGACCCAATTGGAACACAGCCACACAACATGGCCTCACAGAGGGCATTTGGAAACCCCTCTGCCATTGAAAGCTGCAGATAAAACTCGTGAGCGTTGTAATGGTGCACAAGCTCTTGGTAGGGTACGGGGGGCATCAAGGTAACATTCTCCGGCAGTTCCAGACGTTCAACAGACGGAGACTTTCCAATAATGGTGAAAAGGCAATGCGGCAACTCTTTGGCTGCTTCTAAAAGCAAGTCTACCCCTTTTCTGTAGAAGAACGGTTTCTCCATATTGATAGCCACCGTTAAGAAGCTGTTCTTCCTTCTAGGTGCACCAGTAATGTAAAAATCACGGGAATCATAGCCATTGCAGATCTCCCGGCATTCAACTGCTGCATCGGGCACAAAGACTTGATAGCCTTGGGCGGGTGCACCGGCATCAGCATACGTATACGGTGTTAGCTGCAGGCTTTTATGCACCGGCGTCACAATTGTGGCATGTTTGATAGACCAGCCCGTGAAGAAGCCCATGAGTTTCTTACGGTACGCGCCGTGTTGAATAGCAGGAAAAGAGTGGCAATCAGAGCCGCACAGAACAAGGAGACTTGGCTTTCCTGTTAGTTTCCCAAAAAAGACAGGCAAGACCGAAAGATATCCGGCAAATTGACAGAAAAGAACATCTGCCTTCCAGCTATTCTTTAGAAGAAACAGCAACTGGTTGACAAACAGAAGAGGAGTAAGGTACTTGTTCCTGGGAATGAATTGAAACTCCCTTATCTCGTAATGTTTAGCCAGCAGCTCCCTGTCCTTGATTATAAAGGAAGAAATGGAAGGATAAAAATATAAAAGGACCGGCCTCCTGTTCTGCATGTTGCGGTTGATTCAGTTGTACCCGTTACCGAAGGATATATTTTTCAATCAGGGACAATTTCTCTGGATGTACAAAGAAACAGTTCTTTGCTCCGTTGTCATTTTCGCGGGCCAAGGTTGAGACGGGCACCAAGCCGTCATTCAGATGCAGGTAAAAGCCGTAGCCGTACTGCTTCATGGCCTCTTCCAGTTCATTTTCTATGAGTCCAAAGAGGATTTCGCAGACAATGATAGGCTTATGTTTTCTGATGGTTGCGTCCATCCCTTTGATAATACTGGGTTCGGCTCCTTCGGCATCAATCTTCACAAAGTCTACCTGCAGGTCAGACTGGCCCGGCTCCTGCAGAAGCGCGTCCAGGGTATAGCTGTGCACCTTGTACTTTGAAAATTGCCTTGGCTTCACAAAAAGGCTGGAAGAACCACCCAGGTTGTACTGGAGGTAACCGTACTTCTCACTTTTCACCTCAAAGAATTCCAGTTCGCCCACCTGATCTGAGAGAGCAGATTTAAAAGTCTTTACCCGGCTGTTCAACCCGTTCAACTGTACATTTCTGTTCAGGAAATGATGGGAGGCGTTAGAAGGGTCAAAGGCCAGCACGTTGATAGTTGGATTGACAGTGGCAGCTACCAAAGAGAAAAGCCCGGCATTGGCGCCTATATCAACAAACCCTTTACAGTTTTGGATGATCTCTTCAAAGATCCCCAGGTATTCATAGGAATAAACCCCGTTCCAGAAGATCAGGTAACCTACATAATCTGTCTGGTTCGTTTCAAGCTTTATCTTCTCCCCATTTTTAAGCGTGATATCTAAGATACCAGAAACCGGTAGCTTAAATTTGGGGAAAAGCAGCTTGTTTACATTCCGGAGGAAGTAATTCACCTGTGGTTGGTAAACCACTTTATAAAGAGGGGTTAAGTTCATGGTGGGGCAGAGATAATGCAGGCTTACGCTTTGTTCTTCAGTTCATAAATTCGCTCAATGATCTCCACCACCTTCAGTCCTTCCAGCGCATTGGTAGTGGCAAAGGTCTTGCCCTTGAGCGTGTCAATCACGTTCTCAAAAATGAAGTGGTGGTTGGCGGCACTCCCTTTGTAGTGGCCGTAGTCATTGGCGGGACTGCTGGGCGGCAGCTCAGGCATGGTATAATCCTGCACGTGGCAATATTCCACCTCGTTCATGTACTGGCCACCCACTTTGATACTGCCTTTCTCGCCAATAATGGTCATGCTGCTCTCCAGGTTGGTATCCCAAACGGCAGTGCTGTAGTTCAGGCACCCGTTACCGCCGTTCATAAACTCAAACTGGATCAGGCCGCTGTCTTCAAAATCTGTGAGCGTGGCGTGGTTGAAGTCCATGAACCGGCCTGTTATATTTTTGATATCCCCGAAGAGCCAGTACATGATATCAATAAAATGGCTGAACTGGGTGAACAAGGTGCCTCCATCCAGCGCCTGGTTTCCTTTCCAGGTACCGGCTTTGTAGTAGCGTTCATCCCGGTTCCAGTAGCAATTGATCTGCACCATGAAAATCTGCCCCAGCCGCTTCTCAGAAATCATCTCCTTTAACCACAAAGACGGCGGACTGTAGCGGTTCTGCATGACACAAAACACCAGTTTAGAAGTCTGCAGTGATTTATAGATGATGCGCTCACAGTCTGCTTTACTGAGGGCCATGGGTTTTTCACAGACCACATGGCTCCCGTTCTCCAGCGCCAGCATGGCCTGCTCAGCATGATAGCCGTTAGGGGTGCACACGCAGATGACATCGGCCTTGGGGCCGGAAGCCAGGTATTCTTCCATGCTCAGGAAGAAAGGAACGCCATAGTCCTCCACTTCCGCTCTACGGGCGGGGTCTGAATCTACCATGGCGATCAGCTCCCCTTCCGGATGGCGCTGTACCATGGTGGCGTGGCGTTTGCCAATATGGCCGGCCCCTATGACCGCAAAAGTTATTTTCTCTGACATGAACTGCCTGTTGTGCGTTTTTGGCCTGTTTTCAGAAAAGTAGCCCGAAAACAGGAAATCTTAACTCTATTTTGTTGCTCTATTTCCGCAGAAACTCTATTACTGCGTTGGCAATGTATTGCTGTTGTTCCTGGGTAAGTTCTGTGTGCATGGGCAGGGAAAGTACAGTATGGCAGAGGCCTTCCGCCACCGGGAAGTCTCCCGCTTGGTAGCCCAGGTAGGCATAGGCGTCGTGGAGGTGCAGCGGCACCGGATAATACACCATGCTGGGGATGCCCTGCTCCTGCAGGTGGGCCTTTAAGGCGTCACGCTTTCCGGCAGAGACCTGCACGGTGTACTGGTGGAACACGTGCGAGCTGTAAGGGGCCAGGGTTGGGATTTTGATGCCCTCCACTTCGACAAACGCCGAATCATAATTCATGGCTGCTTTCTGTCGGCGCAGGATAAAATCATCCAGGTGCTGCAGTTTTACATCTAGCAGGGCGGCCTGCAGAGTATCTAACCTGGAGTTCACCCCTACCCTGGAGTAATGGTATTTCTTGTGCTGCCCGTGGTTGGCAATCTGCTGAAGCACTACTGCCAGCTCCTCGTCCTGGGTGAAAATAGCACCGCCGTCCCCCATGCACCCCAGGTTCTTTGACGGAAAGAAAGACGTGGTGCCCACATGCCCAATAGTGCCTGCAAACGAGGTGCCCCCCTCTGCGTCTATGTATTCTGCCCCAATGGCCTGGGCATTGTCTTCAATCACAAACAGTTCCTGCGCAATGGCCAGATCCATGATCTCCTCCATAGGGGCACATTGCCCGAACAGGTGCACCGGCATAATGGCCACTGTTTTATCTGTGATGGCGGCTCTTACGCGGTCTGGGTCCAGGCAGAACGTATCTGGCAGAACATCTACAAAAACCGGCTTGAGCCCCAGGAGCGCAATCACTTCGGCGGTAGCCACATAATTGAAGGCAGGCACAATTACCTCGCCCCCGGCGGGAAGATCCAGCGCCATGAGCGCAATCTGGAGGGCATCTGTACCGTTGGCGCAGGGAATGACATGGTTGGCCTGCAGGTACTGGGCCAGGTGCTGGGAGAATTCCTTTACCTGTGGGCCGTTGATAAAAGCTGTACTGTCTACCACAGCCTGCATGGCTGCGTCAATCTGAGGTTTAAGGCGTTGGTACTGACCTTTCAGGTCTACCATCTGCAGTTGGTTCATGCACACAAATATAACAGGCAAATATAGGAACTGTTGCTGGTAATCTCTTTACCGGCAGTCACTATAATTCAACAGACAAGCAATCAACCTATACCAATACTATCTTTATATTATTCAATTAACAAACCAGAACCACCAATATATAATGCAAAATGCAACCTCATTTACAGCACCCCGTTAAATAACCCATATTGAACTTTGAATAAAAGGCAAAACCACACAACTATGAAAAAGCCAAATTTCTTTAAAAAACATATTTTTATCTATGGGGCGGTTCTGACCATGGGTTTCACGCAAGTGGCGTGTAACAGCACTGACCGCACTACTGCCACCAACACAGAGGCTTCTGGCACCAGTGACCAGGCCTATAATGATTACAAGAGTTATGTCACTACGTATGAGTCTGACGTAAACGGCGGCTGGGACAGCACCGAGACTGACTGGGATTCTCGCATGACCAGAGACCGCCAGCGGTATGACTCCCTGGAGTACGCGGTTTCAGGGTTTGAAAGCACCCTTGATGAAAACCAGAAAGCAGAATACGCCGAGTACCGCAGCCGCTACCAAAATGCGTGGCAGCAGCGGGAAGGCCAGTACAGCGCCTGGATGAACAACAACCAAAGCACCAGTGCCAGCTCAACCAACCGTAGCGCCGGTATGAGTTCAGAGGTTGACATGTCTTCTATGAACACAGAAAAGATCCCGTCTTATACCGCCCGTGACATCAGGGAAGCGTATGAGTCGTTTGTGTCACATGTAGAAAGCAACAAGTCAAACTACAGCAATGACGACTGGAAAACTGTTGAAATGTACTGGAACAAACTGGATGACCGTAAAAACGCCATCCAGAGCGAACTGAGTGACAAAGACAAGTGGGAAATCGCCAAGGCGAAAACCAAGTACATTGCCATGAAGAATGCCAGCAAAGCCGGTAATACCGCCAGCAATGTGGGCTCCAGCCTGAAAGAAACCGGTAAAGATGTTTCTAACAGCAAAGTGGGCGAGAACGTTAAAGACGCCGGGCAAGCCGTTGGCTCTGGTGCAAAAAAAGCCGGGAAAGCCGTAGGCAACACCGTGAAGAAAGGTGCCAATAAAGTAGAAGACGCCTTTGACGGCGATGATAATTAGTCTTTAGTTTCTTCTTGTAGAAACGTAAAAAGCCCTGCCGCTTTGGCAGGGCTTTTTTGTGCCTGTTTTAGGGCTGTTTTCAGAAAAACAGCCCTAAAACAGGCTTTGTTTCTGCAGGTAACGGGTTAGCAAGAGCAGCCGGTACAGGTCAAAACACCACAGGCGGGGGTTCTGGCTTAGGAGTTGCTGCTTAAGCATGGGAAGCAACCAGGTATTGCTCTGCTGGAGCAGTGGCACAGCCCCCCATTTCTTCGCCTTACAATACACCTGAAACAACCGGCTGTCTTTGCCCAGCTGCCGGTGCAACCGCGCCAGGTTGTACACCGCCTGGTCTGCCTTAAGAAGGAAAAGCGGGCCAGGTTCAAGCCCCAGGTGCACCACCGGGTTCTCCAGATGCTGTACCGGCAGGCCTTTTTCCTGCAGCCGCCAGGCAAAGAGCGTGTCTTCATGCCCATACCCCTGCACCTGCGCCGCCAGAAAGTTCTCCAGGAACAGCGTTTTAGAAACGAGCATGTTACTGAAGAACAGGCGCTGGTAAGGGTTCTTCTGCCGCTCCGCACTGGTGGCCTGCTCTCTTGCCCTCCCATATTTCCACCGGAGAACCGCCTCTGCCGGATAGGTATCTGCATACGTAACCCCGCCCGCTACCACGGGCGCCTGCCCTTGCTGCACGTACTTTTGAAGGAAAAACAGGGAGGCCGGTAAGACATCATTGTCCAGGAAAAGCAGCGTGTGGAAAGCGGCCTCTGTGGCCAGTTGGTACCTGATCTGGGACCGGCCTACGTTTTGGGGCAGTTCCAGGTAGGTTACCTCCGGCAAGTTGCGGCACGCCCGGTTCTGTTTTTTAATTTCCTGGTTAGAGCCGTCATCATAAACCCTCACCTCAAAGGGAATGGTAAGAGACCTTGCCTGCTGCAGCAGCGCCTCAACCAGTGCAATAACCGGCTGGTTATAAACGGGAATGAGAACAGAAAGCTCAGATACCATCTACCAGCGAGAATTCTTCGCGGGCAGAATCAAGTACCCTGCCCCGTTCACACTTCAAGATGCGGCGCGGGTACCGTTGCAAGGTCTGGTGGTTGTGGGTAGCCATGAGTATAGCCGTCCCGCTGTTGTTGATCTCCTGAAACAGGCGCAAGATACTGTCAGTCACCTCGGGGTCCAGGTTGCCGGTGGGCTCATCTGCAAAAAGAATGAGCGGTTCATTGAGCAGGGCGCGGGCAATCACTACCCGCTGCTGCTCCCCCCCGGAAAGCTGGTGGGGCATTTTATTGGCCGCAGAGTCCAGGCCCACCCGCATGAGCACCTCTGAAATCCGGTTTTTGATTTTAGACTTGTCGCTCCAGCCGGTGGCTTTCAACACAAACTTGAGGTTGTCTGCCACACTGCGGTCAAACAGCAGCTGGAAATCCTGAAAGACAATCCCAATCTTGCGACGCAGAAATGGAACCTGCTTCCAGGTGACGCTGTGAATGTTAAACCCGGCCACCTGGGCGGTGCCCACTTTCAGTGGAAGATCAGCGTACAGGGTTTTAAGCAAGGAGCTTTTCCCGCTTCCGGTTCTGCCTACCAGGTACACAAACTCCCCTTTCTCAATGGCAAAGCTCACCTCGCTCAAGATGGTGTTCACATCTTGAAAAATAGAGACTCTGTTTAAGACCACCACCGGGTTAGAGGAGAAATCTGCCATAGGTTATATTTCCAGTTTCTGTAATTTCCCGAACTCCAGGCCTTCTATCACGGCAGCCAAGGCTTCTTCCTTGCCTGCCAGGCCGTATCGGTCAATGTTTTTCAAAGGCCGGTCAGCCCGGAAATACGCAATCAGCACGAAGTTCTCATCGCGCAGCTGAATATAATCTGGAATCTTTGCCTTGCCTTTTACTTTGATGATGTACACCTTTTTTTAATTAGGGATTAGGAATTAAGAATTAGGAATGCATGAGAACACCTTCCAATTCTTAATTCCTAATTCTCAATTCTTAATTTATTTACCCGTTTGCTTTTTTATGGTCTGCCAGGAATTTTGCCAGGCCAATGTCGGTCAACGGGTGGTTCAGCAAACTGGTGATCACGTTCAACGGGCAGGTCACCACATCAGCGCCAATCTCAGCACACTGCACCAGGTGCATCACGTGCCGAACGGAAGCCGCCAACACCTCTGTGGGGTACCCGTAGTTCTGGTAAATCTGCACAATCTGCTCAATCAGGTTCAACCCGTCTGTAGAGATGTCATCTAAACGGCCTACAAACGGAGACACATAGGTAGCACCGGCTTTGGCGGCCAGCAATGCCTGTCCGGCTGAGAAAACGAGGGTACAGTTGGTTTTAATGCCTTTGTCTGTGAAATACTTGATGGCTTTTACACCGTCTTTGGTCATGGGCACTTTCACCACAATATTGGGGTGCAGTTGCGCCAGCTCCTCCCCCTCTTTCACCATGGTCTCAAAATCTGTGGCAATCACCTCCGCACTGATGTCACCGTCTACAATTTCGCAAATGGCTTTGTAGTGCTTCATCACATTATCATAGCCAACAATGCCTTCTTTGGCCATCAATGACGGATTGGTAGTCACGCCGTCCAGTACGCCAAGGTCATAGGCTTCACGGATTTCATTCAGGTTTGCGGTGTCAATGAAAAATTTCATAGCAGATGGGTTTTGAAACACAAATCTACTTTAAAGCATTTTTAAAAGCGAACTGACAAGGGAAGTATTTTCTCAGGGCCTTCTCAGGGCCTTTAGAGAAAGAAAGGAAGGGTATTTGGTTAATTAGATGCTGGAGCAATTACCGTGGCAGCAGTGGTGCGTGATATGCAGTTCCCCTGGCGGTAGCGGTTGGTGCGGTAGTGCCTAAGTGATACACTCTTTTCAAAGCCCCTGTTGCTGGAGTTAGAATGTGGAGCGTAGTCTGCAGTTCCCTTGGCAGCGGCAGTTGGATGCAGTGCTGTTGTTTTAGGAATACATGGTCTGCTGTTCCCTTGGCTCTCCCGTTTGCTCCGGTGCGAAATCCCATTGCTGTTTCATCTTTTCCGGTAAGCGCTCACGGCCGCGGGGCCCCGTCCTGGCGGTGAGCACTGCTGTTAAAACTAGGCCTTTGGCGTTGCCTTCGGCACCGTATTAACAGAGGCGCTCACCCCCAGGACTGGTTTGGGTTCCTCTCCTGCTACTTCCTTACTTGCTCTGTCTGTTCCAGTAGGTAACCACTGCTGTCCCGCTAGCCTGAGGCGAGCCCGTGCTGCGCACATCAGTCAAGGGCAGAAGGGTTGATTGTTCATTGCTGCTTGCCAGCTGGTCTGGTTCAGCTGTTTCGGAGAATGGTAGAGACCAGGCACCGCCTTGTCTCCCACGCATACCTGATACTCCCCCTTTGAAGGGGGCGAAGGGGGATGTTGACACAGGAGGGAACGCATTGCTGATCACCCTCTTTTTTGCACATATCGTTGAGCCCTGCCTAGCATCGCGCTCTTCCGGATTTGCAATCCGGAAGCTGGTACTCGGGGATTTGCAATCCCCGTGGCAGCACGTTTGATCTGCAGGCGCCGCGGATTACAAATCCGCAGGTACTGTGTCCGGGATGGCAAATCCCAGACAGACGAGGCCATTTCAGAGGCAGGGGCATATTGCATACAACCTACGCATTCCAGATCACTCCCCTCCCTGGAGGGGTAGGGGTGGGTTTTACATACGGCTAAACTCCCCGCGGTTCCCGTCGGCTCTGGAGACTCGCCCCATGCCATGGCACGAAACCAGAGTCTCGCGCCAGATCCAGCAACCAACCTAGCAACAACAAACCATCAGCCATTCTTATAATTCACCGTAGCGTCAAGAGGATATAAGAGCGGCTGGGTCCAAAGCTGTTTTCGGGCTATTTTTCCCAAAACAGCGCTAAACTAGAAAATAAAACGTGTGAGGTGGAGGCAGTGCCGGAAGTGGCATCTGTTGGGGTATGGGCAAAAAAAAGCGGCAAACCGAGTATCGCGCCGCTCAACCACCTACCCTTGCTCCCTTCCGGGCCTGGGGGAGTTCAGCAGGAGCTGGCCGTACCGATTTGCCGTTGCAAAGATACGCAACCATTTCTTCAGCGCAAGCTGTTTTTCGTTTATTTTTCAAAAAACAGCCCGAAAACAAAAAAGTAACGGCAAACGGCAAGACAACTGCATCTGGGTCAACGGGAAAGCAACAGGGTCTAAAAAGCCAGAAGTGGCGCATGCTCCTTACGCATCACCCCCTCCACAATGGCCCTTCTCCATATATCATCTGAAAGACCAATAAGTGAGGGAAGATATAAGAGCATGTTTTTGCACAGTAAAGCGGCCTCAAGGTTGCCTCGTACGTTAGCGCTGCTATGCGGCTCTAAAGACTATAGTGAAGAGCCTCTTGCTCCCCCATTCCCCTTGTAAACCAAAACGAAAACCTGCTCCAATAAAATAATCCTGTTTTGAAGCTGTTTTCTGAAAAACGGCTCCAAAACAGGATGACCCTACCCTTCACAGGGAAGGAGAATGCAACTACATTTGGCGCAGCTTTGCGTTCTTGAATGACAGGTTTACATGACGGGTTGAGCCGCTGGTGCTCAGGAACAGGCCCGTATGGTTAGGGAAAGCATAAGACGGCACAAAGTAGCCAATCCCGAATTTCAGGTTAGTGACAGCTCCGCTCAACACGCGGGTGTCTTGGTCATACGTCAGGGAAATGGAACCGTCCAGCACCGTGGTGCAGCCGGGAGACATAGCCATGCTGCCATCTTTGAACTGTTGTCCGTCTTCCACGCAAACCACCGCGGTATCTTTTAAAGAGACATGGGCTGGTAAGTTTTTTACACTCCGGTTCTTGAAAGTGAAAGAAAGCCACGGCTGCTCTTTCCCCTGTGAAGCATCTTTCACGTACAAGGTTAAACCTTCCTGGTCTTCATAATAATATACCTCAGACTGGTTCTGTGAAGTCACCAGGTAGGTCTTATCGTTCATAGAAGCATAGAAATCTGGATACGCCAACTGATACGCAGCAGAGACTTTCATGCTGTCTACCAAAGCAAACTGCGTTTCAAGCGGGGCGGCCAGCGGAGTGGGTTCTTCAGAGGTTTCAGTTTCACAGGCCGCCAGCAAGGTGGCGGCCAGTAGTACCGTACTTGCGTTGCGGAGCAAAGAGAGTAAAGTTTTTAACATAGAATATCGTTACTAAAGGGTAGCAGGCGGTATAAGTGGTGCCAGGCCGTTAGGTCTCAGCCCCTTTTTCTGTTACAAGATACCAACAAAAGCCGTGCCTATTTAGAATCGTTCTTTAAAATTAATTTCGAAAGCTGGGAACCGCCTCCCCTACCTTAAGAAGCTGGTTAGGGTTTACTCGTTTTATTGCCGTTTTACACCGCCGCTGCCCCTGGCATGGCACACGCTCCTGCATGCGCCTGCGTTTTTGGCCTAATTTCCCAAAAACAGCCCGGAAACAGAAACTCACTTCCTCTCAAAGCACAAGCGCAGGCCTGCGCTTGTGCTTTGAACAAAAAAAGCTAAACAGCTTCTAAGGGAAACCCACCATTAGGCTGCCCTCCCTCATCTTTAGACAGCACCGGGGTTCTTCTCCCCTACACTTCTATAATTTCATTTTCAAGTTTTAACTCCTGCGTGTACCTTTGCGCATGCCAGAAAAAATTCTCATTCTCGATTTCGGGTCCCAGTACACCCAACTGATTGCCCGTCGCGTGCGCGAACTCAACGTTTACTGTGAAATTCACCCGTTCAACAAGATCCCGGAAATCACCTCAGACCTGAAAGGGGTCATCCTCTCCGGCAGCCCTTGTTCTGTGCGGGAAGAGAACTACCCCAACCCAGACCTTTCGGCTTTCTTAGGCAACCTGCCCGTTTTAGGGGTTTGCTACGGCGCCCAGTTGATGGCACAGGAAGGCGGCGGCGAAGTGATTGCCTCTACCATTAGAGAATACGGAAGGGCAAAACTGAGCCACGTTGACCAGCACAGCCGTTTGCTCAAGGAAATCACCATTGACTCCCAGGTCTGGATGAGCCACGGGGATACCATCAAGCACATTCCGGATTCTTTTGAAATCATTGCCAGCACTGACTCTGTGCAGGTGGCCGCCTATAAGGTGAAAAACCAGGAAACCTACGGCATCCAGTTCCACCCAGAGGTGACCCACTCTACAGAGGGCAAGCGCCTGTTGAGAAACTTTGTGGTGCATATCTGCGGCTGCGCCCAGGACTGGACCCCAGACCAGTTCATTGAAAGCACCGTGGCTGAGCTGCGGGAGCAGATTGGAGAGGATAAAGTGATCCTGGGCCTTTCTGGCGGGGTTGACTCCTCTGTGGCGGCCATGCTCATTCACCAGGCCATTGGCAAAAACCTGTACTGCATCTTTGTTGACAACGGCCTGTTGCGCAAGAACGAGTTTGAAGACGTGCTCCACTCTTACAAAGACATGGGCTTGAACGTGAAAGGCGTTGATGCCAAGGAGCAGTTTTATTCGGCGTTAGCCGGCTTAACCGACCCGGAGGCCAAACGCAAAGCCATTGGCAAAGTTTTCATAGACGTGTTTGACCAGGAGTCGCACCAGGTGGAAGACGCCAAATGGCTGGGCCAGGGCACTATTTACCCAGATGTGATTGAGTCGGTGTCAGTGAAAGGGCCTTCGGCTACCATTAAATCCCACCACAACGTGGGCGGACTACCAGATTTCATGAAACTGAAGGTGGTGGAGCCGCTCAAAACCTTGTTCAAAGACGAGGTGAGGCTGGTGGGCAAAACCCTGGGAATTGCTGAGACCATCATAGGGCGTCATCCGTTCCCGGGCCCCGGCCTGGCCATCCGGATCCTGGGCGACATCACCCCGGAGAAAGTAGCGATTTTGCAGGAGGTGGACCATATCTTCATTTCCTCGTTAAAGAAAAGCGGCCTCTATGACCAGGTTTGGCAGGCGGGGGCAATGCTGCTGCCTATCCAGAGCGTGGGCGTAATGGGCGATGAGCGTACGTATGAGCGCGTGGTGGCCCTCAGGGCCGTGACCAGCGTAGACGGCATGACCGCCGACTGGTGCCATTTGCCGTATGAGTTCCTGGCAGATGTCTCCAACGAGATCATCAATAAGGTACGGGGCGTGAACCGCGTAGTCTATGACATCAGCTCTAAACCACCGGCTACCATTGAGTGGGAGTAATTGCGTTTCTGGCTTACTTTTCTGAAAATGATGAAAAAACAATGTTTTCTTGCGGTACTGGCGGGGCTTTCGCTGGGTTTTCAAGTGCAGGCCCAGTCCAGTGCAGACCTGAACACGCGTCTGCAAAACGGAAAGGTACTGGTAGACCAGCAGAAGTATGAGCTGGCCATGGCAGAGCTGTTGCCCCTGACCAGCAGTGCCACCGGCAAAACCTTTGCGGCAGATGCGGCCTATTTGTACAGTGTGGCGGCGGCTAAGCAGAAAAAATGGGCCGAGGCCGATAAAATGCTCACGCAGCTTACCGCAGAACACCCTGCCTGGGGTGGCCTGCCAGATGCGCAGTACCTGCACGGGCACGTTCTGTTTGAGAAGAAGGAATACCTGCGCGCCTTGAACGCATTGGCCCCAATACAGGGAATGCAGGAGGAGGTGGCCAACATCAAGCGGCATTACATGATGCTGCTCCCTGACAAGGCAACCTTCCAGTACCTCATGCGTCAGTTTTCTGAAGATGCCACTCTGGCCAAAGCCTACGCAGATAAACTGGCCAGCGGCTGGTACACGGCCCAGGACAGAAGTCACCTGGAAGACCTGGTGCGGAAGTTCAACCTGGACCGCAGCTACCTACAGCGCACCGAGGCGGTCAAGAAGAACGAGTACAACATTGCGGTGCTCCTCCCCTTCAACCAGCCGGAGAACAGGGTGCAGGTAGATAAGAAAAACCTGTTTGTCACTGACTTTTACGCCGGCATGGCCGCCGCCCAGGATTCCCTGCAGAAACAGGGCATACGGGTCAACCTTTTCCCTTATGACACCCGCAATGACACCGCCCTGGTGCGAAAGATCATGACCATGCCTGAACTAGGGACCATGGACCTGGTGGTGGGGCCTATCTACAAGAACAACAGTACCCTGGCCGCTAAAATTGCCCAGGAGCGCAGCCTCAACATGGTAAACCCGTTTTCAGATGACCAGGAAATCCTGAAAGGCAACCCATACCTTTACCTGATGGAAACGTCTGTGGCCACGCAGGGGCAACGGGCTGCTGCTTTTGCCTACCAGACGTTTCCTAAGAAAACCGCGGTGATTATCTACGGCAGTGACAAAGACGACACCGTTTTTGCCAGCAGCTTCAGAAACACCTATATTTCACTGGGGGGCAAAGTACTCACGTACCACCGGTTCAACCCCAAAGTGGGTTCTGGCATTTCAGGGGCTTTGGCTACCACCAACCTCAAGGATCTTGGGGTATTGGTAGTGAAATCCAATGCCTTGAATGTGGCCACCGGCACCATTGGCTACCTGGAGCAGCGCGCTTCTAAAGTACCGGTCATGGTACCGCAGGCCTGGCTGGAACACCCGCAGATAGGTATGTCCCAGCTAGATTTCCTGGAGATGTACTTTTTGGCGCCCAAATACGTGGATCTGGAAAACCCCACCGTGCAGCGGTTCAGGAAAAACTATAGCTCCAGATACAATCTGCCCCCTTCCAGCTTCACCTTTTCCGGGTTTGAACTCCTCATGTACTATGGCAAACAGTTGCAGCAGAACGGCTATGCAGTTCCCTTGAGATTAAGCGGAGTGCAGCCGGGTGTCTTCTACCAGGGGGTGGGGTATATGAACAATGCCTCTGCCAAGCAAACCCAGGACAATCAGTACCTTCCTATCCTGAAACTGGAGAATGGCCGTTTTCTAGTAGTGAACCCTGTTTTTTAAGCACATGACTGTTGGGAGAAGAGAGAGTTCTAACGAACCAGGCAACAGAGACAGGAATCTTTCCCTTTTGGCCTCCAGCTTTGGAACCCGTTGCTTTACACCCTCCCCTACTCTGTCATCTGCATATTTCATCCACTAATCCTTTGAACCAACATGCTTACCCATACAACCAGCAAAGAACTATTTGAGCGGGCCCAACAGTTTATTCCCGGCGGGGTGAATTCACCGGTGCGGGCATTCAGGGCGGTGGGCGGTCAGCCCCTGTTCCTGAAATCTGCCAAGGGTGCGTTTCTCTATGACGAAGACGGCAACCAGTACCTGGACCTGATCAACTCCTGGGGCCCAATGATCCTGGGCCACGCCCATGAGGTGGTGGAGAAAGCGGTGCGGGATGCCCTGCCAGGTTCCCTTTCCTTTGGGGCCCCTACCCGCCGCGAGATTGAAATGGCCGAGCTTATCACCTGCATGATCCCCAGCGTGGAGAAGGTGCGCATGGTTAACTCCGGCACTGAGGCCACCATGAGTGCCATACGCGTGGCACGCGGCTATACCGGCCGTGACAAAATGATCAAGTTTGAAGGCTGCTACCACGGGCACGGTGACTCATTCCTGATTGCCGCCGGCAGCGGGGCCGTCACCCTGGGGGTACCAGACAGCCCCGGCGTAACCAAAGGTGTGGCCAATGATACCCTTACCGCCCCCTTCAATGACTTAGCCGCCGTGCAAACGCTGGTAGAAGCCAACCCGGGGCAGATAGCCGCCATCATTCTGGAACCGGTGGTAGGCAACATGGGCCTGGTGCCACCGGCAGAAGGCTTTCTGCAGGGGCTTCGGGATTTATGTACCAAAGAAGGCATTGTGCTCATTTTTGACGAGGTGATGACGGGATTCCGGCTAGCCAAAGGCGGGGCGCAGGAGTTGTTCGGCGTAAGCCCAGACATGACCACCCTGGGCAAAATCATTGGCGGCGGCATGCCCGTGGGCGCCTACGGCGGAAAAAAGGAGATCATGAACGCAGTAGCCCCGGCCGGGCCAGTGTACCAGGCAGGTACTTTGTCAGGCAATCCCATTGCTATGTCGGCAGGTTTGGCGGCATTGACGTACCTGAACGAGCATCCTGAGGTGTACACGCACCTGCAGCAGATCACTGACAAGTTGGTGAACGGTACCAGACAGAACCTGCAGCAACTGGGCTTGCACTACACCCTTAACCAGGTGGGCTCCATGTTCAGCATCTTCTTCACAGAGCAACCGGTTACAGATTTTGCATCGGCCAAAACGTCAGACCTGCAGCTGTTCGGGAAGTATTTCCATGAGATGCTGCAGCGGGGAATCTACCTGGCCCCTTCCCAGTTTGAGACTCTGTTTGTCTCCCATGCCCTCACAGATGAACTGGCAGATCACTACCTGGCAGCTAACCTGGAAGCTTTAAAAGCCATACACCCTTAGAAAGAATAGCTCAAAAGAAGCGGCGCCTGAACCTAACCAAGGCGCCGCTTCCTTTTTCTAAGCACCTGTTTTTTCACTTCTTGATTTTTCTGTTTTGGGGCTGTTTTTCAGAAATCAGCCCCAAAACAGAACGTATGCCTTATCTTTTCCCCTCAATTTTACGTTCAGCCCTTAGAATGAAACCTCAGGAGCACGCCGGCAAGTTTTCAATTGAGATCAGGGTCACCCCGCAAGACATTGATGCGTTGGGTCATGTGAACAACGTGGTGTATCTGAGGTGGGTGCAGGAGGTGTCAGCGGCGCACTGGGCGCAGGTGGCACCGCCCAGAGTGCAGGAAAAATTCCTGTGGGTGGTGCTTCGGCACGAAATTGATTTTCACAAACCTGCTTTCCTGCAAGACACCGTGACGGGTTATACCTGGGTAGGGGAACACCAGGGGGCAAAATTTGAGCGGTTTGTGAGCCTGTACAGAACAGCCACCGGTGAACTGCTGGCCGCCGCAAAGACCGTCTGGTGTCTGTTAGACGCCCAGACCCTACGCCCCAGAAGAATTGAGCAGGAGCTTCTCCGTCTGCTGTAGTAGCCTCCATTTTTTCATGCCGCCTAGGTGCCCATTTCATTGGAACGAGAAGAATGCCTCCTTTCCTGAATTATTTTCAGGGGAGTTTTTCTGTTTTGGAGCTGTTTTGGCCAAAACAGCCCCAAAACAGAAAAAGTAGCCCAACCTGCTGCTGCTAATTCACCTGGAGCGCACCGGCTACTTTGTTGTATTTGTTCCGGTATTCAAGCGGTGACAAACCCGTGATTTTCTTAAACGTGGCCCTGAATGCTTTTGGATCTGAATACCCAACGGTAAACATCACCTCGTTCACATTGTCCTGGGAGGATTCAAAGCGCATCTTGGCCGCCTCCATCTTCACCCGCTGTATGTACTCCAGCACGGTATTGCAGGTGGCTTTCTTGAACCGGCGTTCCAGGTTTCTTCGGCCTAGATAGAAATTACTGGCCAGGTCGTCTACGGAGATTTTTTCCTGGTAATTGGCTTCAATGAACTCCTGGGCCTGTTTGATGAGGTCGTCTTCATGGTCTTTCTGCCCCTGGAAAATCACGAACGGGCTCTGGCTGCGCCGGTCAATGTCAATCTGGAACGCCTTAGACATGACCACGGCAATCTCGCGCCCCGCAAATTTCTCAAGGAGGTAGAGCACCAGGTTGAGGTAGGAGAACGCGCCGCCGCTGGAGTAGATGCGGTGCTCGTCGGTGATGATGCTGTCTTCCACCAGTTCCACCTCTGGGAACATCTTCCTGAAGGCATTGGCGGCCATCCAGTGGGTGGCGCACTTGCGGCCGTTGACCAATCCGGTAGAGGCCAGCAGGAAAGCGCCCACGCAGAGACTCGCCACTTCGGCCCCGGCCTGGTACTGCTGCACAATCCAGGGCATGAATTCGGCATTGGCTTGTACGGCCTTGGCCAAATCACCGTCCAGCGCCGGAATCAACACCAAATCAATGTGGGGAACGTCATGAATGGTGGCATCTGTATAGACAGTGTAAATGCCGCCGGCCGCCTTCACTTCCCTGGTAAGCCCCACCAGCTGAATCTTGAAAAGCGCCGGTTTGCCCATGCCTAAGAGCAGTTTATTGGCCTCTGTCAGCACCTGCCGGGGGCCTTCCACGCTACCTAGAATGGCACCTTGGGGCACAAGAAGGGTGATGTGCTTCATCTCTAAAATATTTTTGGTTACTTAAGGCATTCTTTTCCTTCTGCCCTATCTATCACTCTCATTCTTAAGCATTATACCGGCGGCCGGTGTAGTTGCTTTGGTTTTCAAGGTACATAATTTTCTTGCTTCCTGATTCTATAACCTGGTCAATTTTGTGGCTTTCCTTTCAGTTTCAGGCGTTCTGGGGAAAATGTCGGAATCACCCCGTTTAATGCCGTATTCCCCCCCGTTCCATCCTTTTAAAGAAGTCTATGTTTGCAAGGTCAATATGAAGGAAAGAACTATGACTCCATACGCCCTGGTAGCCTATACAGAACCCCGCGTTAAGCGCCACTCTGCCCAGCACTTGGCGGTCATCAAAACGCAGGTGGCCCTACCGCAGATTCACCGGCACCTGCCTCCGCTTTTGCCAGAAGTTCAGGCGTGGCTGGCCGCATGCCAGGTAGCCGCGGCGCAGCAGGAGCTGGCTGCCTTTATCAAAGGAAATGTCTTCGCTATTGAAACGCACCCCACCGGCCCCGCCAACAAGCCAAACCCGGAATAAATGGCAAACCAAAATTATGCTCATGGTGGAGCCTGCTACTACCCTTGTCACTACTTAAACCAATCATCTCTCTTTTTATCCATGAAAACCTTGAAAAAAATCTTACTCGGCGTAGCCGCTTTTGTAGTGCTGCCTCTGGTAGTGGCGCTGTTCGTGCAAAACGACTTTAAAGTGGAACGGCAGATTGTCATCAACAAGCCCCAGCCAGAGGTGTTTGCCTACCTCAAGCACCTCAAAAACCAGGAAAACTTTAGCAAATGGGTCATGGCTGACCCGAACATGAAAAAAGCATTCAGGGGCACCGACGGCACCGTGGGGTTTGTGTACGCCTGGAACGGCAATGACCAAGCCGGTGAAGGCGAGCAGGAAATCAAGCACCTGGACGGACAGAACATTGACATTGAAGTCAGGTTTAAACGCCCCATGGAAAGCATGGCACAAGCCCCATTCCACACCCAAGCCCTCTCTGACAACCAGACCAAAGTCACGTGGGGCATGCAAGGTTCTTCGCCTTACCCATTCAACCTCATGAATTTATTTACAGACAAAATGCTGGGCGGTGACTTAGAAGCCAGTTTGACCAACCTGAAAGGAATTTTAGAAAAAGAAACCATTTCCAAAAAATAACCTAACGCTATGCTCACCATTCATCCTTACGTCAATTTCCCGGGCAACACCGAAGAAGCCTTCCGGTTCTACCAATCTGTCTTCGGCGGCAATTTCAAAGCGCTCATAAGGTTCAAAGACACGCCAGAGGCGGAAAGAATGTCACCCGAAGACCAGGAGAAAATCATGCACATCAGCCTTCCCATTGGCGATTCTATGCTGTTGATGGGCACAGATGCGCTGGAATCTATGGGTCACACGCTCACCATGGGCAACAACTTCTTTCTCACCATTACCCCAACTTCCAGACATGAGGCAGATGAGGTATTTGCCAAACTGTCAGCGGGCGGAAAGGCGTCTCTGCCCATGCATGAAAGTTCGTGGAACTCCTACTTTGGTATGTTCACAGACAAGTTCGGGCTGCAATGGATGATTGACCTGGATTTAAGCCAGCAATAGCACCGCATGTAAGGAATGCCCTTCGCTTATTCACCTGAAAAAGAATCTTCCCATCACCTAATCTGAAATCGCCATGGCAGCAAATGAAATCTTACAAGAACCTGCGTTAGACACGCTCCACCTGCATCGTATTTTCAACGCGCCCCGGGAACTGGTTTGGCAAGCCTGGACCACTCCCGCTTTGCTCATGCGTTGGCACGGTCCCAAAGACTTTACGGCTCCGGTTTGCCATGTAGACCTGCGGAAGGGCGGTATAACGCACCTCTGCATGCGTTCGCCCGAGGGGCAGGATTTCTGGAGCAAGGGCACGTACCGTGAGATAGATGCCCCGCACCGGATGGTGGTGACCGATTCCTTTTCAGATGAGCAAGGGAACATTATCTCGGCCGCCAACTTGGGCATGGGCCATGATTGGCCGCTGGAACTGCTGGTGACGCTCACGTTTGAGGAAAAAGACGGCAAAACCCATTTCCACCTGCAACATGAAGGGCTGCCCACCGGTGAAATGCTGGATTTGTGCCGCGCCGGCTGGATTGAGTCGTTAGACAAGCTGGAGAACCTGTTGCAGCAACTTCAATAAAAAGCGGGAAGAATTTAGAGTTTTCAGTTTACCCTTAGCAACAGCGTCCGCCTGGGTCTTACGGTAGATTAGTTTCCTGTTTTGGGGCTGTTTTCAGAAAAACAGCCCCAAAACAGGGGCACAAGCTGGCCCTTGCGCCCTCTAACCTCTCCGCCTCTAGAACACAGCATGTATCACTTTAAAAAATTAGAAAATGGCAAAGCAAATTTTTGTAAACCTTCCGGTGAAAGACCTGAACCGTTCTGTTGAGTTTTTCACCCAACTGGGTTTCACCTTCAACCCGGAGTTCACCAATGAAGACGCCACCTGCATGATTGTGGGCGAGAATATTTTTGTCATGCTGCTGGTAGAAAAGTTCTTCCAGGGCTTCACCAAGAAACCCATTGCCGATGCCTCCAAAACCACCGAGGTGCTGGTTTGCCTTTCGGCGGAAAGCCGGGAAGAAATAGATTCTTTGGTGGAAAAGGCCGTGGCCGCCGGTGGGGCCGCGCCCAATGACAAGCAAGACCACGGCTTTATGTACGGCTGGGGCTTTGAAGATTTAGACGGCCACCTCTGGGAATTCAGTTACATAGAGGCCATGCCCGAAACCCAAGCTGCCGCTGCCCAACCGGAAACTATGGCGTAAAAAATTTCCTGTTTTGGGGCTGTTTTTCTAAAAAGAGCCCCAAAACAGGAAATCCTTCACAATTCACTATCAAAATTTCATCTCTTCTAACAAATGAAAAAGACTAAAATTCTCTACTGGGTTTTCACCGGAATCATGGCGCTCATGCTGGGCTTCGGGTCGGTGTTCAACGTCATGTCCTCACCCGAATCGGTTGAGCTTTTCAACAGGCTAGGTTACCCGTTGTACCTGTTGCCGTTCCTGGGGGTGGCGAAGTTGTTGGGGATTTTCGCCATTCTGGTGCCTGGTTTTAACCGGGTGAAAGAGTGGGCGTATGCCGGCCTCATCTTTGATTTGGTGGGCGCCATGTATTCGCTAATGTCTATTGGCGAACCAATTTATGTGTATTTGCCGCTGTTGCTGCCCATTCTGCTGGTGGCGCTTTCTTATTACTTCCACCACAAGCTACTGAAAGGGGCGGCGGACCATGTTCCAGAAAAAACGCCAGACCTTTCTCTAGCCGTTTCCTAAGCGTTTCATTTTATTTATCAGGCGAAGTCATGCCCCCCGTTGAAGTATTTAAAACCAATGTGGCAAGAGTTTCCCAAGCCCATGCGCTGGCGCAACTACTCACGCAACAGCTGCCAGGCTGTAAGATTAGCTTTGACCTTGACGACTGTGACCGGATTCTGAGAGTGGAAGGCAACGGCTGTCCGCCTGAGCTGGTCATTGAACTGGTGCAGGAAAATGGCTTTTTTTGCCAGGTGCTGGAAGAATAGAGTTGGTTCTGCTTTCGGGCTGTTTTTCAGAAAACAGCCCGAAAGCAGAACCCGCGGGTACAAGCTTTAGCTTGTACCATGCCTTGGTCAGTCGCTATCTATTACTTTAGAAAAAGGACACTAATTTAAGGAATTATAGTATGTAACTAGTTTGGCTAAGTCTTCATCCTCTTTAAAGCTCAAATTATTATTTTCAGCGAATTTGGCTATTTCAGTGGATTTATCTTTTAAAACTGCTAGTATTTCTTTTTTATCTTTCCTTATTTTAACAAACCCAGTTGGTGTTGTCATATAGTACCTCATTGTAGGTTTGATCTGTTTAGTAGCAATAGTGGCCCCTGGGGCTCTTTCCTCCACTATAGTCTTGGTTGTACGCTTGAGCAGCTGTACTTTCCCCTCAGCAAGAACTTCATAAAAAGAATTTCCATTTGCACCGTCAACACTTGCAAACCCATTCCTAAACTTCTTCTCAGTGTACGCTGCCCCACTTCCATTAGCCACCTGCAGAATAAACTCGTGCACCGGGTGCATGAATGTCTGCATTCTATTTTTGTCTATACTGAAAATTAGCTCATCTTTCTGTTGGTCATATAAAAGATTTAATCCCTGATAAGTTGTTCCGTCTTTCAATGTAACCGTTCCATTTGTCCAATCATTGTATAAATAGGGGGATCCTGTAGCGCCAGAATACATCTTTCCAACAACACCTAAACCAACCGGGTCAGGAGTAATTGTGACGCCTTGTGCAAAAAGATCCAATTGTATAGACACTATTGCTACTACTAAAACAACTAATCTTTTACCTAGCTTTCTCATCTAAATTTGCTTTATCTTATTGTATTATTTTAAACTCCCTAAATATAAAAAAAGGCCTGCACTTTAACATGAATAAATATCCATCTTCAAAAAGATTTAAAAAAATCACACAGCACTAGACAATTAACAAAGCAATTATTATTCAAGTCCTTACAAACTCACCCATTACACCCTGAAAGTAGTTCGCCTTTAGTAGCCGGAATTTAGCGTGGCTCTCTCCCGTCAATAAAAACTCTCAGTATTTAATTAACGTGTAGCTAGAAATTGTCAGTACCTTCAGCAACCGCCATTACCACTCGGGTGAGTACAGCGCCAAACAGGCTATTTGTGATTTACGCAAAAATCGTTCCTACTATTCCCTGATACACGTTGATGAAGTATTACAAAAATAAAAAAAGCATTTTAAGTTGTTTCTTACCCCGCTACTAACTGCAGCTCCGCCGGCAGCTCCACCACCGGCACGCCATCTTTCTCCAGTTGGGTCACCAAATTGGTCAGGTCAGACAAGTGCTCCAGCACGAAGTACCTTTCGGCCACTTCCTTTTCTTTGTGAGGCATGGCTAACATTTCTGCCAAATCCAATGGTTGCCAGCTGTTCTCTTTGCGCATGGCCGCCTCGCCCTCCGGGGCGTTGGAAAGCAAAGCCGCCCCGAAAAGCATCACTTTCCCTTCCTCATTTCTAAGCAAGCCGTTGCTTAACACATGCTGCGCCAACCGCCACAACAGCTCAATGCCCTCCGGCGATTTCTGTTCTTTAGACAAAACGCCCAACCGCTGCATGAAACCCGCTACTTCTGGCTGCAGCAACCACGGCAACTGGCAGAACACGTGGGTAAACATGTCTTGCCCGCCCTGCAGACGCATATCAGCGTCTGGGTGCAAGCGCAGTGTGGTCAGCGCCGGGAATTTGCACTTCGCCCAGCGGGCGAGGAGTTGCCGCGGGGTCATGGGTTCCTCAACGGCCACTACCTCCCAGCCAATCTGCCGCTTGAGCAGAAAGTTCAGCTCCTGGAAATCAGGAATCATATACGCCTTCAGTTCCAGCGCCTTCACGCCTTCCCAGAAGGGTGCCGCGACCTGATTAGCCAACGTCTCCACACGCTTGGTGTACAAGATGTTCCAAATCTGCTGTTCTTGAATGGTGTACTGATGATACTGTTGCTGGTACATAACGGTTAAAATGAAAAAGGCCTGATTCCGAAGCGGAACCAGGCCTTTTATGGTGATTGATGTTCTTAGTTTTTATCCATCAAAAATTCACCCATATTGTCCCGGCTCCGAAGGCGCATGTGCGCTTCGCAGAATTGACAATAATCATATATAGGGCAAAGTTTTGCATAACTGGGACTAATATAAGAGTCCTGTTTTATATTTCCAAATTTTTAAACGCTTTTTTCAGTTTTTTTCTAGAAAGGATGCAACCATAGTTCTATACAGATGCTCTTACCTTTAAAGGCATCATCATTCCTATAGAAAAAGCGTTTAGCATTTTATTACAGTTTGTGGCGCAAACATCTGTTTGTTCCTTCAGGAGAAGTAAGTCTCTGTTTCCGGGCTGTTTTTTGGAAAGTAGCCCCGAAACGGAAACACCGGCAATCGTGTTTGCCATGCCAGGGTCAGCCAAGATTTATCACGATAGTAAAAGGAAAAAACTTAAAACAGCTTCAGTAAACTCTCCAACATCTACTAACTCTATTATGAAAAGACTTATTTCTCTACTGCTGGTTTTCATTGTTTTCGCGCAGACAGGCTGTGATAAAACAGACGATGAACCTACTTCCCCTTTTCAAAGAAAGACTACCTCTATCAAGGCCACAGATGTTGTTGGCGAGTGGAAGTATGTGAAGAGGGTTTGGCTATCACAAATAGCTGGTAAACCCGAACCCTATGTTACTCCCGCCGAATTCGAAGAGGTTATTACCTTTTATACAGATAACACCTATACCAGGTCAACATCTGGCACAGTTACTACCGGAACCTATAGAGTACATGAATTGACAGCCCCAGAATGGGTAGTCATTTTAGAAAACAACCAAACCTCCAGAAGCACTTCTCTGTCTACAGGAGACAGCAATTTCTTAATTGAAGACCACACCCCCTCTGACGGCCCCATGTACTACTTCCAGAAGGTGACCAGTAGCACTGGAACCACCCCCAGGTAATAGACCAACTGAATGCACTTTTGTTCCGGAATGCCTGTTTCCGGGCTGTTTTTCACAAAACAGCCCGGAAACAGATGTTCTGCAAGGAGTTTTTGGGTTCTATACCAATTCCTTCCTCAGTTCAAACGTCTTGCGCATCTTCTGAATCATACGGGCAGACTCCGCAAAACTTAAGGTTTGGGCCCCGTCAGAGGCGGCTTCCTCTGGTTTCTCGTGGGTTTCATAAATAATGCCATCGGCACCGGCCATGATGGCGGCCAAAGCCATGGGCTCCACATAGTCCCTGATGCCGATGCCGTGCGAAGGGTCAACAATTACCGGCAGGTGCGTCTTCTCTTTCAAGATTGGAATGGCGTTCAGGTCTAAGGTATTTCGGCTGGCGGTTTCATAGGTCCTGATACCGCGCTCGCAGAGCATGAGCTTCTCGTTTCCGCCGGAGAAAATGTATTCAGCCGAATACAGCAGTTCATCAATGGTGCCGGAGATGCCGCGTTTTAACAACACGGGCTTGTCTACTTTGCCCAACTCGTCCAGCAGGTTGAAGTTCTGGGTGTTGCGGGCGCCTACCTGAAAGACGTCGGTGTACGGCTCCATAGGGACGATCTGAGACACCTGCATGACCTCAGTCACAATCTTAATGCCGTTGGCGCGGCAAAGCTGGTAGAACATTTTCAGACCTTCCAAACCCAACCCTCTGAACGAATACGGCGAACTGCGGGGCTTGAACACGCCGCCGCGCATGAACCGAACACCCTGGCTTACCAGATGGGCAATGGTTTTCTCAATTTGTTCCTCGTTCTCAATGGAGCAAGGCCCGGCCATGAGGGTCAGCTCCCCTTCCTTCACCTGCAGCCCATCCCCGAAGTCAATGACCGTGGGATTCACTTTCCATTTGCGTGACACCAGTTTGTAGTCATCAGAGACCATGTGAATGTCCTTGATACCGGGTAAATGCCCGATGGTGCGCACGTCAAATTCGGCTTTGCCGGTACCTACCAGATAATGACCTGCCTGGGTGATGACCTCAGTAGTTTTGTACTTGAGTTCTTTGGCTTTGTCCTGAATGGCAGTCTTCTGGTCAGGACATATATTAGCTTGTAGCTGGATCAGCATGTTTTTAAATTTGAAAGTTCACTTCTCTTTTGTCATCCTGAAAGGATCTTGTGAGCGAACGGTAGTAGCGGTTAATAAATGCCGTTCTAGCTCGCCCACAAGATCTTTCCAAGATGACAAAGTGAGGGGTGTATACTCTTGAAAATAAGAGCTTGTATTTCGAATTATGTCGTCGTTTATGCTTGTACGGTTGGCTCTGATTTAATAGACTTCAAGAAGCCCCGCACATTCTCCCGCACCTCCGCCGGATTTTGCAACGCTTTGATAAAAGCGCTGCCAATAATGGCGCCATGAGCTGTTTGGCAGGCCAGCTCAAAGGAGTTCTTATCTGAAATCCCGAAGCCAATCAGCAGCGGGTTCTTCAAACCCAAATTCCGCACGCGGGAGAAATAGGCCTGCTGAGCGTCATTGGTCTGCACCTGGCTGCCAGTGGTGCTGGCGCTGGATACCATGTAGATAAAGGAGTTGGTCAGGTTGTCAATTTGCCGGATTCTTGTATCTGAAGTTTGCGGCGTAATCAGGAAGATAAGGCTGAGGCCATGCTTCTCCAGAATGGGTTTGTACTCTTCCTCGTACTCGGCAAACGGAAGGTCTGGCAGAATAAGACCATCTACCCCTACCCTGGCAGCATCTTCGCAGAAGCGTTCAAAGCCGTACTGCATCACCGGGTTCAGGTACCCCATTAAAATGATGGGCAGCGTCACTTTCTCCCGCACGCCTTCCAATTGCTTTAACAGCACTTTCAGGGACATGCCGTTGTCCAGCGCGACCATGTTGCTGGCTTGTATGGTAGGTCCGTCGGCCAAGGGGTCAGAGAAAGGCATGCCAATCTCCACCAAATCAGCGCCGGAGGCTTCCAGTTCCTCCAGAATGGTCACGGTGTCTTCCAGTTTAGGGTAACCGGCGGTGAAATACACGTTGAGCAGGTTGCCGGTCTTCTCCCGGAAAAGTTGAGTGAGTCTATTGTTGGGCATCTTGTTGTTCAAAGTAGGTGAGAATGGTGTTCAGGTCTTTGTCGCCGCGGCCGGAAAGGTTCAGTACCACCACATCTTCTGGTCCGGCATTGATTTCTTTCAGAGCCGCCAGTGCGTGTGACGATTCAATGGCCGGGATAATGCCTTCCAGACGGCTCAATTCGCGCAGCGCTTCCATGGCATCAGCGTCTGTGATGGCAATGAATTGGGCTCTGCCCGATTGGGCCAATTGCGCGTGTAACGGCCCTACACCTGGGTAATCTAGCCCCGCCGAAATGGAATATGGTTCAGTTATCTGTCCGTCTTCGGTTTGCATGAGTAGAGTTTTGCTGCCGTGAATGATGCCGGTTTTCCCCAGCACCGAAGTAGCCGCCGAATGACCGGAATCTACGCCCAAACCAGCCGCTTCTACCGCTACCAGCTTCACGCTTTCCTCGTCCAGGAAATGGTAAAAAGCACCAGCCGCGTTGCTGCCGCCGCCTACGCACGCCACCACGTAATCTGGTAATTCCCTTCCCTCCTTCTCAATCAGTTGGTTCCTGATTTCCTCAGAAATTATGGCCTGAAAACGCGCCACCATGTCTGGATACGGGTGCGGCCCCACCACTGAACCAATAATATAATGCGTATCAACCGGGTTGTTAATCCAATCTCTTATGGCTTCATTGGTGGCGTCTTTCAACGTCTGGCTCCCCGAAGTCACCGGCACCACCGTGGCGCCCAGCAGTTTCATTTTCTCCACGTTGGGTTTCTGGCGTTCGGTGTCAATCTTGCCCATGTAGACAATGCACTCCAGACCAGCCAAGGCGCAAACGGTGGCGGTGGCCACGCCGTGCTGACCGGCTCCGGTTTCAGCGATGATGCGTTTTTTTCCCAGCCGCTTCGCCATGAGAATCTGCCCCACGGTGTTGTTAATTTTATGGGCACCGGTATGGTTCAGGTCTTCGCGCTTGAGGTAGATTTTGGTGTTGTACCTTTCAGAAAGACGCTTGGCGTGGTACAGCGGCGTGGGCCTGCCCACATAATCACGCAACAACAAATGCAGTTCTTCCTGAAACTCGGGCTCCTCTATAATTTGCAGGTATTTCTCGCGCAGCTCCTCCACGTTGGGGTACAGCATCTCCGGGATAAACGCCCCGCCAAACTGTCCGTAATAGCCCCGCTCGCTTACTCCGTAATGTTTACTCATATTCTTATGTCTTTTAAGACGTTAAATCTTAGTGATTGCCAAGCTATTCTAAAACAGCTGGCTACTTATACAGTTTATCAATTTCACTTCACCTACCCATTTTCAATTAGCCCGCAGCTCTTCATTCTGCCTCCCACTTTGTCCTTCTACCTTCTTTTCTATCCCCATTATGTCATTCTCGAAGAATCTCGGTTGCGAACGGTAGTAACACTTACTTTTCTAGTTTGCCACCAATTTTCTTTCAGATTGACAAAGAGAGACAGAAAGACAAAAGAGAGAATTCATTAATTGAATTGGTTAGATAACCTCTCAACAGGTGTAACCTACTTCCTGTTTTTGACCTGTTTTGGCTAAAACAGGCCGAAAACGCACTTCCTTCTTTCGGCTGCGCCGATATTAGTCCCTTAGCTGGGTAAAGAACTCTTTCAGGCGCGTCACATCTTTCAACCCCGGCGAAACTTCAAACTTGCTGTTCAGGTCAATGCCGTAGAGCTGCGGGTGCCGGAGGGCTTTGATTTCATCTATATGCTCCAGGTCAATGCCGCCGCTCAAGAAGAAAGGAACGTCTAGGTTGTAGTTCTGCAGCAAGTTCCAACTGAACCGCGTGCCGTTGCCGCCGGGCGAAGGCCCGCTGGCGTCAAACAGGAAATAATCACAGCAGCCGGCGTATTCCTGCAACTGAGTGAAATCAAAGTCGTCACCCACCCGGAAGGCTTTCATAACGGTGAGCCCGGCGTCTTTGAGTTCGGCGCAGAACTGCGGCGGTTCATGGCCGTGCAGCTGCACCAGGTCCAGCCCCAAATCGGTGACCTTCTGCAGAATGTTGACCACCAGCTCATCTACAAAAACCCCCACCTTCTCTACCCCGCTCCCCGCCGACGACGAGAAAACGGCCCATTGGGTGGTGATGAAGCGCGGCGATTTTTCATAAAAGATAAACCCTATGTAATCTGGCTGAAGCTGAAGCAGTTCTTCAATATTTTCTGAATACTTCATGCCGCAGACTTTAATCTTCAGGTCGCGAGGGGCCATGGTTGCGTTTCTAAGCTGTTTTTCTGAAATGAGGCCAAAACTAGATGGTAAACGCGGGCGAAGCCGTCCGCAGTTTTTTCAGCTCGCCTATGAAGGCCGCGCAGGCTTTCTCCGGACGGCTGTTCTTCATGAACGTCTCCCCTATCAAAAAACCTTCAAAGCCGTATTGCCGAAGCTCCATGATGGTTTCGGCGGAGCTGATGCCGCTTTCAGACACTTTCACAAAGTCATCAGGAATCAAGTCCGCCAGTTCTTTAGACGTCTCCACGCTCAAGGTAAAATCATGTAGGTTGCGGTTGTTCACGCCAATCAGGTCTACATGCGGCGTCACTGTTCTTTCCAGCTCGGCGCGGTCATGCACTTCCAGCAGCACCTCCAGCCCTAGTGAGTGCGCAAACTGCCCCAATTGGGCCACTTCCTCCTTCGTCAAAATGGCGGCAATCAACAAGATGGCATCTGCGCCGATGGATTTGGCCTCCAGAATCTGGTATTCGTCTATGACGAAATCTTTGCGCAGAATGGGGCAGAAATTGAATTTGCGGGCGGTGGTCAGGTCTTCGCTCTTGCCCCCAAAAAAAGCCGAATCTGTGAGCACCGACAATGCCGAAGCCCCTGCCTGCATGTAGCCAATGGTGGTTCTTTCCACCGGCGCGTACGCATTCAGCATACCTTTGGAGGGCGAGCGGCGCTTGAATTCGGCAATAATGCCGTTGAGGTCATCGCGCTGCACGTACTTGCGTAGAGACACCGGCTGCGACGGGAAATACAAGCTGCGCTCCAGCAGTTTTACCGGTACAATGGTTTTGCGGTCGGCAACTTCCTGGCGTTTGTGCGCCACTATTTGGTCAAGAATGGTAGGCATAGGGTTGGGTCACTAAAAGCTGTTGAAAAGTGTGCAGGGCTTTGCCGGTTTCCAGCGTGTGCCGGGCTTTCTGCAGGGCCTGCGCCACGGTGAGGGTTTCGTCTGAACAGTAAATACCCAGTCCGGCGTTGGCCACCACAGCATCTTGCTGGGCCTGGGTGCCGCGGCCTTCCAGCACGTCCATGAAAATGCGGGCCGCGTCTTCCACCGTCTCACCCCCAAATAAATCAGAGGCCTGGTACGTAGGAAACCCGAGGTCAGACGGCTGCAACATCTGTTCGCCCTGCGGCGTCACCATTTTGAAGGCGCCAGTCAAAGAAACTTCGTCATACCCATCTAGCGAATGCAGCAGCACAAAGCGTTTGCCGGTTTTCTGGTACAGGTACGTGTACAAACGCATAAGCTCCAGGCTGAACACGCCCACCAGTTGGAAGTGCGGCTTCGCCGGATTAATCATAGGCCCCAACATGTTGAAGAAGGTTTTCACGCCCAGTTCTTTCCTGATGGGCGCCACTTCTTTCATGGCCGGGTGGAACAGCGGTGCGTGCATGAAACAGAGGTTAGTTTTCTCCAGTTGTTCGCGCAGCACTTCGCTGTCATTGGTAAAATTGTAGCCCAGATGCCCCATCACGTTAGAAGAACCGCAGATTGACGAAACGCCCGTGTTGCCGTGCTTGGCCACTTTATAGCCCGCGCCTGCCACTACAAAAGAAGACAGCGTAGAGATATTGAACGTGTCTTTACCGTCGCCACCGGTGCCGCAGAGGTCAATCACTTGGTCGGTGCCCAACTCCGGCAGAATGCAAAGTTCCAGCATGGCCTCTCTAAAGCCCTCCAGCTCCTCCACGGTGATATTGCGCATGAGGTACACGGTCATGAAAGCCGCCATCTGGCTGGCGTTGGCCTGGCCGCGCGTAATATTGATGAGCACTTCCTTGGCAGTTTGTTTGCTCAGGGTTTTGTGCTCAATCAGTTGTTGCAGAATTTGTTTCATAGGGTTAAGGAAGCGGCAAACGTGGTCCATTTAGTGATGCGGGTCTGGGGTTTCTCCAGCCAGTTGCGCATCATGTCTTTGCCGTAATCGGTGAGAATGGATTCTGGGTGGAACTGCACGCCGCACACGTCATATTCGCGGTGACGCAGCGCCAGCACCTCGCCGTTCTCGTCAACGGCGGTCACTCTCAATTCTGAAGGCATGGAATCTGGCACCACCGTCCAGGAATGGTAACGGGCCACTTGAAACGTTTGGGGCAACGACTGGAACATGGGCTCATGGTTGTTCACCACTCTTATAGTAGCCGACACGCCGTGGAAGACCTCTTTCATGTTCTCCAACTCGCCCCCGAAGGCTTCGGCAATGGCCTGGTGGCCCAGGCATACGCCCATGATGCGTTTGGTGGGCGCGTATTTCTTGATTAAAGCCGGCATGATGCCCGCGTCTTCGGGCACGCCCGGCCCCGGCGACAGCACAATAGCATCATATTTTTCCACGTCTTCCAGGCTGATTTGGTCATTTCTGAAAACGTCCAGTTTATCGGCGTAGCCTAGCTCCCGGAGCAACTGCACCAGGTTGTAGGTGAAGGAATCGTAATTGTCCAGAACTAAAATTTTCATGGTACTCTTGGGTTTAGTCGGGTTTGTCTGTATCGGTTTCGGTTTTCCGTTTTTGGCCTGTTTTTCAGAAAACAGCCCGAAAACAGAAATCATCCATTCATAAGTTACTAAATAGTAGCGGCTTTTTCAAGCGCCTTCCGCAGGGCGGCCAGTTTGTGGTGCACCTCGTTCAGCTCGCTGTGAATGTCTGACTTGGCCACCACGCCCGCCCCGGCCTGGTAAAACAACTGGTTCTGCACGCTCAAAAACGACCGAATCATGATGGCATGGTTAAAGTCGCCGTTAAAGCCCAGGTAGCCAATGCAGCCGCCGTAGTAGCCGCGCCCGGTAGGTTCCAGCTCGTCAATGAGCGTGAGCGCCCGGTGCTTGGGCGCCCCAGACAAAGTACCCGCCGGAAACGTGTCGGCTACCATCTGCACCGAGCCGTGCTGATTGGGCAGCTGCGCCGTCACTTTTGAGACCAGGTGAATCACGTGGGAGTAATACTGCACCTCCTTGAACACCTCCACCTTCACTTTATCGCCGTGCCGACTTAAATCATTGCGGGCCAGGTCTACCAGCATCACATGCTCTGCGTTCTCTTTGGGGTCATCATACAACTTCTGGGCCAACTCGGCGTCTGCCTGGTCATTGCCGGTGCGTTTGAACGTGCCCGCAATGGGGTAAATGGTGGCTTTCTCGTTTTTGATGGTGAGCTGCGCCTCCGGCGATGACCCAAAGATTTTGAAAGTGCCGTAGTCAAAGTAAAACAGGTACGGCGACGGATTGATGGAGCGCAACGCACGGTACACGTTGAACTCATCGCCCTGAAACTCCTGCGAGAACCTTCTGGAGAGCACAATCTGGAACACGTTGCCCAGGTGGCAATGCTTCACGCCCTGCTCAATCACCTTCAGGAATTCCTCATCGGTCTGGTTGGTGACTTCCTCGCCCACCGTAGAGAAATGGAACTGCGGGAAGTTCTTGTTCTGGATTTGGTTTTCCAGCTCGTCCAACCCATCGTTTTGTGGCTGATTTCCCAAAAAGTGCTCAAAAATGAACAGCTCGTTCTTGAAGTGGTTGATGGCAATCACGTACCTAAACGCCTGGTACAGAATCTCGGGCATATCAGAGTGCGCCGTGGGTTTCTCCTGCAGATTGAGCTGCTCATAATACTGTACCGCCTCAAACGACATGTACCCGAACAACCCGTTCTGGATAAACCCGAACTGGTCATTGCCTGCCTCAAACTGCTCAGCGTATTGCTGGAGCAATTTCACCGCCTCGCGCTTGTCCGTCAGTTCTTGCTCTTCTACCGTTCCGTCTGGAAACGTGAGGCGCAGCTGGCTGTCTTTTAACCGGAACTCGGCGATGGGTTCGCAACAGATGTAACTGAAGCTGTTTTCCTGGCCGTGGTAGTCAGAGCTTTCCAGCAAGAGGCAGTTGCGGTATTTGTCGCGCAGCTGCAGGTAAATGCCCACCGGGGTCACGGTGTCGGCGAGGAGGTGGCGGTATTGCGTTTGTAGGTTGAAGGTCTTCATGTGGTTCAAATAAAAAAGGCTTGCCGTTTGGGTAGAACAGCAAGCCTTTTGGGTATGGGCACGTTTTCTCTAGGCAACAGCCTGCTGTTCACGAATCTTGCGATTGGTGCCACCAACAGAACTGGTTGAAGATTTGTACCTGTACCATGTTTTTTTTGTCTTGATGAAACGGTTAAAAACGCCAAAGGCCCGGGGTGAATCCGAGCCTTTGGTTCTAGCAAATTACTGCATAGCAAGCGGGTCACCCATCAGATTTGAGGAGTGTGCCACCAAGCGTTATGTGTAAATTGTGCTGTGTTCATGTTGCAAATGTAACGGTCGTTTTAGAATGTGCAAGCGAATGGCAGAAAAAAATATCAAAAATTTAACTAAAGGCAATTTCTTATCAATTCTGTACATTTATGACGTGGTTCAACGGCTCTCTTTAGCATTTGCAAAGTCAAAATTATATGGCGCAAGCGTCCGCTTGTGCCTACTAACAAGGAGAAATTTGCGTTTACAGCCTCTTTTTCGCGAAACTGCCCCAAACTGCGGCACAAGCGGACGCTTGCGCCATGATAAGCGAGCAACCATTTTTTTACCATTGCACAAAACTCTTTCCTCCAGCTTCTTTATCTGGTGCTGCCTGTACGGGTGGTTGTGGCTAACTCCTGCCCTGCCTGTTTTTGCTCAGTCTACTTACACTTTTGAGCCGCAAGCAGAAGTTGATTCTGCTAAAACCGTCTCCAGGAAACTCCTGCCCTACGCCCTCGGCACCGCCGCCGCCTATACCGGCGGCCTGCTTTGGCTCAATGAAACGTGGTACAAAAATGAACCCCGCACCTCGTTCCATTGGTTCAATGATGCCCGCGAGTGGAAACAGATGGACAAGCTTGGCCATTTCTGGGGCGCCTTCCACGAAAGTAAACTGGGTGTTGACGTGCTGCGAAGCCTGGGCGTTTCTGAGAAAAAAGCCATTTGGTGGGGCGGCTCGCTCGGTTTCCTGCTCCAGACGCCCATTGAGTATTTTGACGGTCGCTCGCCTGCCTACGGTGCCTCAGCGTCTGACATCGTCGCCAACGCTGCCGGTTCTTTGGCTGTCATTAGCCAACAACTGGCCTGGGGAGAGCTTCGGCTCACGCCGAAATTTTCCTTCCACCGTTCCCGCTACGCGGAATTACGCCCTAACGTCTTGGGCAACGGCCTGGCCGAGGAACTGCTCAAAGACTACAATGGGCAAACCTACTGGCTCAGCGTAGACGTGGCCAAGTTCCTGCCTGCTTCCAGCCAATACCCGAAGTGGCTGAACTTAGCGCTGGGTTATGGGGCCGAGGAAATGGTGTATCATGATACAGATGCCAATCAAGCCTTAGGATTACAGGCGTACCGGCAGTATTACCTGAGTCTTGATTTGAACTGGCAAGCTATTCCTACCCGGAGCAAGTTTTTACGCGGCGCGTTTTATGTGCTGAATGCGGTGAAGTTACCCGCCCCGGCGGTGGAATGGAATGGCAGACGTGGGTGGCGCCTGCATGGGTTGTATTTTTAACTACGGCTAATGCTTGGGGGCCTGCTTTTGCAATGCGTAGTCTGCTGTTCCCCTGGCGGTGGCGCTTGATGCTGTATTTGGTGACTGCCAATTGCTGCTGCTGAAATGCTTAATTCGCTGTTCCCCTGGCTTTGGTGTTTGACGCGGTGGTTTAGTAGCTGTGTTGTTTCATCTTTACCGGTATGCGCTCACGGCCGCGGGGCCCCGTCTTGCCAGTTCGCACTGCTGTTAAAACTACGCCTTTGGCGTTGCCTGCGGCAGCGTATTAACAGAGGCGCTCACCGCCAGGACTGGTTTGGGTTCCTTCCCTGATCAGCTTCTCTGGTTGTAGTTGGTTTGCAGGTAATTATTGTAGTTCCGCTAGCCTGAGACGAGCCCGTGCTGCGCACATTCATGGATTTACTGATTGTCAAATTGCTGATTGCCTTTGGTTTGGTTCAGGCGTTTCGGAGAATGGTAGAGACCAGGCACCGCCTTGTACCCCACGCATTCCAGAAAACTCCTCTGAGGGGCAGGGGTAGGTTTAATCCATTTGCCGCTGCAATTGCGCCTGCTCCAAAGACCTCGTAGCGTCCGGAGGACCTGCGAGCGTCTGCGCCAATGTTTCACCGCAGCACCTCCGCCACCGGAAACACCATCTTAAAATCTTGCACCGCCAGCACAGCCAACGGCTTTAAATGCTGTACAGGCGGGAAATAGGCCGCGTCTGCCTCTAAATACGGCACGTTGGCCAGGTGGGCATGGCCGAAGGCCTGCGGCTGGGTGAGGAGCAGTCGCCCCCGCCGTTCCTGCACCACCCGGAACAGGGGAAGCAGTTTGGTGGTAACCGGAAAGGAAAAGCCTTTGGGGTGAACCTCAGCAGAGAAGAAAGTACGGCCCTCCCGGCTCACTTCAAACAGCTGCGTCCCGTCACCCTGCTTCTGGAAGTGGAAGTCGGCCACCTCTTTGGGTATGCCCCAGTTCTCACTTCCGCTGGCGGCGCTGGCGTGGGTGGAGACGTAAATTTTGGAGATGGCAAAGGTGAGTTTTCCGCCCCGGCGGAAAATACCCGGGATAAAGAGCAGCTCCTGGTACGGCCCCACCCCCGAGGTGTCATACTTCACCGCCATCACCGCCCCCAGCCCCAGCTTGTGCTGCCTGCACAAGTCTGGGTCCAGAAATCCGAATTGCCGGAGAAAGGCCTTCGGGAAAGCGTACAGGAAAACCGCGCCGTGGCCCGTGAGAAACCAGGGGGCGGGAACGATACCAGCAGGTGCCATAGGCCAGAATATGTTGGTGTTTTTCCTCAGAACGGAATCCTCTACCGGCAGTTGCCCTAAAAGCAGCGGGGCGTTTTGGGGCTATTTTCCGGAAAACAGCCCCAAAACAGAAAATGAAACGGCTTTACCTTATCTGTAGCACCTGCCTTGCCACCTGATGGTTTACCTGTTGATCATATGCCCAAACGCCAGAACAGCCGGCAAAGACCAATTAATTAACTTCCCCGCGCCAGCCGCATTTCCCGTATCTTTGCCTAACGGCCGAAGCTGTTTCTGGCCTTTTTTTCCCAAAACTGAACCAAACTGGATATGAACATAGGAGACCGCGTTCGCCTTATGCACGGCAAAGAACAAGGCGTGATTACCCGCTTTCTGGATAACAACCTGGTAGAAGTGGCCATTGACAATGATTTCACCATACCGGTGATGCGCCGCGAGGTGGTGGTCATTGCGCAGGAAGAAGACCAACATTTCAGGAACGCCCCGGCTCCGGCCCCGGTGAAAAAAGAAGCCGCGCCGGTGGTGCCGTCTACTGCCGTGGCGGGCATCTACGTGGCCCTGGTGCATACTACGCCTGATCTGCTGGCGGTGCACCTGGTCAACAACTCTGAGTTTGACCTGCTGTTCACCTACGGCGAAGAAACCGCCAAAGGCTACCGCGCCCAGCACAATGACAAGCTTCCGCCCAAAAAAACCAAGCCGGTGGCGCACCTGCACCTAAACGACTTTGACAAATGGCCCGACCTGGTGGTGCAATACCTACAGCACAAGACCGGTGCCAACACCCTGCTGGAGCCTGTGACCCGCAAGCTGAAGTTCAAGGCCTCCTCGTTTTACAAGAGCAAGAAAACCGCGCCGGTGCTGCAGAAGGAAGGTTACGTTTTCCAACTGGACTCCAAGCCTTCATTGGTGAACCCCGGGCAAATACAGGAGCAGTTGATTGAATCTTCGGCCGCGGCCGATAACATCAAAGTCACCGTGCCCAATCATGAGGTGGACCTGCATATTGAGAAACTGCTGCCCAATGAGGACCCCAAGCAGCTAAGTAATTCGGAGCTGCTGCGCACGCAGTTGGCCGCTTTTCAGGACAATTTAGACCGCGCCGTGGCCGCCAACATGCACGAGATTATCTTTATTCACGGCACCGGCAACGGCGTACTCAAAAAGGAAATCCAGAAGCTGCTGAGCCGCAACCCGCACATCAAGTTCTATGAAGACGCCCGCAAAGAGAAGTTCGGGTACGGGGCAACCCGGGTGGTCCTGAAGTAGCCGTTTCCGTTTTGGGGCTGTTTTCATGAAAACAGCCCCAAAACGGAAATAGGAACAGATTGCCCCATTTATAATGTTACCTTTGTAAAAAAATCGGCAAGCCGGCTTATCGCTGCGCCCGTTGGGGCGGAGAGGAAAGTCCGGGCAACGCAGAGCATCCTGCTTCCTAACGGGAAGGCACCTGGCGGGCGACGGCCAGGTGACAGCAGTGCCACAGAAAAGTACCGCCCACTAATTAATTAGGAATGGGGAATTAGGGATCATTCTTAATTCTCAATTTTAAATTCTTAATTAAAAATGGGTAAGGGTGAAAAGGTGCGGTAAGAGCGCACCAGCGGCTGGGCGACCAGTCCGGCTGGGTAAACCTCAGGAGTTGAAAGACCAAATAGGCTGGCAGCGTCACTCCCCCGGGAGTGGCTAAGGGCGGCTCGTCCGATGTCAGTGGGTAGGTTGATGGAGCCCCTCCGTGAGGGCGGGCCTAGATAAATGATAAGCCATCTGCCGCCAAGGCAGAGGACAGAACCCGGCTTACAGGCTTGCCGATTTTTTTTATTTATCCATTCTGGAGAATCTTCTTTAGCCTGGCTTTTGCCTCGCCATTAGCAGCCCCGCACACGAATTTTATTCCTCTCTTTTTCGTGGCCCTGAATCTGGCAACTTCAGCAGGGCTACTACCTATTTATCTGATTCTCTTCATCTTGTTAAAGATATATCCTATATTAGGCTGTGTATTACGTTTATCAGCCTAAAACTGGGGGTAAACCGTATGTTTAGGTACGTATATAGGGGTGATAAACGTGATTATGACGGTTATACGGGAGTTGTGCGGCATTTTAAAATATTAAATAAATTACAATGGAATATACATCTGTGTACGGCTATATCAAAATCGACCGAGATTATGAAGAATCCGTCAATCATATAAAAAGTTTAGGTAAAGATGATTCATACCCATTCATAAATACAAGTATGTTTAGTTTTGGAGATTATGAAATCCCATACTATTATGAAAATATGATTTTTGGATTTGCTGCTACCTATAAATATTTTGGATTTGAATTATCAGACTGGAATAATTTTATTATTAAAATTGAGAATATTCTTAGGAATGTTGATTTTGAGAATGCTCAATTTCATATTGAAAGTTCTTTTGGAGATTTTACATTATTTTGGACTACACAAGGTCCTTCTTTATCAGGTAAAGAACATGAAGAAGAGTACCTTAAAGAATATTTATTAACTAAAACTGACGAATGGTATTTTGGCTTTGGTAAAAGGAGCGTTTTTACTGGCTATATAGAAAGTTTAGAAGACTATGAAGATTTAAGGAATGATAAAACTCTCGGATTTAGTTATCCTGTACCTCTGAAATAAAAACGAACGCACAACAAGGCATAAACGTCAGCCTTCGGCCGACGGCCTCGCCCGTCGTTTATGCTAGACCGTTAGACAGCATTTATAATAAATCATCAATGAAAAAACTCATAATCTTAGCCACTTTCTCAACATTTCTAAATTCATGCGCTAAACCTGAAGCAGCTAACAATCAAGCTCCTATATCAATAAGTGGTACGGATTCTTTGGCAAGTAAATCTCCTTTGATGAAAGCGTCCTTACCAGAGGAAGAAGAATCATCGGACAATTCCCAAAAACAAGAAAAAAGGGATAAACAGGTAAGTACCGCCGCTGAACTGCAAGGAAAATGGGTGCATGAAAGTGATAGTCTAGCCTATTTAAATATAACTGGCTCAAGCTGGGTTTCAGGATATGAAGGTGAAGAAGAGACACAGGACAATAAATACACATATACTCTCACCGATAAACTTCCTCAATTTGTTGACCCAGAGGTGAAAGCAGAGTTTATAGTTTTGTCTAATAAGAATGACACCATGTACTATGAACTAAATGGTGTCTCAAAGGAAACGCTAAGCCTCACATATTATCCAATGATGAAACTTCATGTCTATAAAAGAAAGAAATAAAAACGCTGTCTAACAACACCTAAACGTCAGCCATCGGCCGACGGCCTTGCCCGTCGTTTACACGAGACCATTGGCAAAAATTTGATATATGAAAAAGGTATTACAAATAAGTTTTCTGCTCACCATCTTTGTTGGTTGCAACTCTTCGTATATCCACTCTTCTACATCGCACTATGAAGCTATTAACGAAGGGGACTTATATTTCCCATTGAAACCAGATAGTGTTGAAGGTCAAGAAAATGACAAACAGATTACTTTTATGAACAAATGGTATTCAGAAAATATGGTCAGACTGAAAGAACCTGTCTTGTATAAACATACCGGTAGAGACTTTAATGTTTTCAGATTTACCAAAATCGGGACATGGGGTGAATCAACCTCCTACAGGATAGAAAAGACGGATTCAAATGTATCGATTGTTAAACGCACAAAGGACTTGTCTGGAAATTTGATTGCTGATGAAAAGAAGTTATTGAGCAAAGAAAATTGGAGCGCATTAGAGGCAAGAATACAATCAATAGCTTTCTGGCATTTAAACACTCACGGTGAGCGAGGTCTCGACGGGGAGGAATGGATATTGGAAGGTCTAGATGATGACAAGTATCATTTTGTGATAAGATGGAGTCCTGACCTTCATGGTGATAAAGAGTTTGTAAAAGCTTGTAACTTATTTGAAGATTTGTTTAAAAAATAAAGAAAAACTCTTGCCAACACTGTATAAACGCCAGCTTCGGCCGACGGCCTCGCCGTCGTTTATACTAGTCCGTTGGCAGTAAGTTATAATATGAAGAAACTAATTCTTTTAACTTTTCTAATTGTAGTAATAGCGACAGATTCTATTACGTGTAAATGCGGGATTTATACAACATCTCTTCAAGCAGCTACTCAAGAGCGCTATAATTCTTCGGACTTTGTAATATCGGCAAAGGTGGAGCTTGTTAGAGACAGCTTGACAAAAGGAAACTACTTTATGGAACCAGGACCTTATTGGCGGAAAGGTGGCTATAACGTAGTAATAAATGTAAAAAAAGCCTACAAAGGAGAAATAAAGACTGATAAAATTGAAATTACTCCAAGCTGGTCGAATTGCAGCCAATATTTCAAAATAGGAGATACATATATAATTTTTGGGTACATCAATAAAAAGGGTGAGTACACAACTGACATATGCTCAATGAATTTCTCAACAGATCAAAAAGATAGGTTGAGGGCGTTTAAAAAAATAAAGAAGAAGAAAACCTAATGCTAACAAGGTGCATAAGTCATGCTACGGCCGACGGCCTCGCCCGCCGCTTACACTAGACGAAATCTATGAGTAAAGCAAGCATTTCCCGCTAAACTTTATCCAATTTTATCACATATGGCGTCCCCCTCTTCACCACGGCCACAATCTGGTGCAGAAGCTTGTTTCGCACGGCATTTAGCACGCTCATCTTGCTTTTGCCCTCGGCCACCTTTCGCTCAAAATACGCCTTGAGTTCCTGATTATAGCGCACGCTGTTCATGGCCGCCAGGTGCAAAACATGCTTGAGCTCTTTGTTGGCAAGCCTTGACACCCCAGTCCTTCCTCTTACACTTGTTCCGCTGCGATATTCAAAGGGGGCCACGCCGCAGTAGCAGGCCAGCTTGCGGCCGTCTTCCATCCGGTTAAAACCGTGGGTGTAAACCAGCAGGGAAGTAGCCAGCACCTTTCCCACCCCCTTCACGCTCGTCAGAAGATCATACTTTTGCTTTAGCGACTGATCCTGCCGGATAAACCCCTGCATCCTCTCCTCCACCTGTTCTATGCTTTTCTCCAAGCCACGCACCGCTTTTTTGTTTACCTGCTCCAGCGTCTTACCCGACACCGGATCTATCTGCAGCAGCTCTTTTATGGTGACTTTGATGCTCTGCAGCGCTTTGAGCAGCCGGCTGCGGTTAGCCTGCAGGTCCTTCAGCCGCTCCAGGGTGACGCTGGACAAGTTCACGCATTTAGCCTGCTGTTGGTGCAGGAGCGCGTAGCGGGCAATCCGCTGGGCGTCAACCCGGTCATCTTTGCCGCGGGCCATGCCGATGCTGCGCTTGATCTGCAGCGCGCTTTCCAGCCACACCCGCACATCTCTGGCCAGCAGGTAATGCACCAGCTGCCGGGTGTAAAGGCCGGTGTGCTCCATGCAGGCCAGCGTTTCCGGCCCTGCCCCGCAGCTCTGTAGTTTGCACCAGGCTTTCAGGCGTCTGAAGCCTTCTTTGTTGTTGTTGAACTTCTGACTTGACGCCTGCTGGGTCTGCGAATCGATCAGGCACACATCCAGGCTGTCTTTGGACACATCCACACCTAAAATAAAGGCGCAGGCTTGGGTTTGCAGGAGCTTTTCCATACCTTTTGTTTTAAGTAAAGCAAGCACTGGATCGAAACCTTAATGATGGGCCTGAAATCCCGAAAATCTATATGACCCTTGCCTGCGGGTTAAACAATTAAGCAGTCAGTCTGAATCGTCTATTAGAACTCCAGGGCTGGTTAGCGTGTAGGTCGCTGACTGCTCTTCAACTACTACTAAGTTATAGCAGTAGTTGGTAAAAGGGTAATGCTAACATTAGAAAATTAATATCCGGCTAAACTAAAGGTTGGGGTTAATTAAAAATATAAATGTTCGGACTATTTGATAAAAGAACTTCTAAAATTGAATTCACCGAAGAAAGTGAGGAGAAGTTCAACCACCTGTTGACAGAAATCTATGAAATCCTTCGCGACTCAGCATATACAATTCAGGCGGACAGGATAAAAGAAATCTTGTTCGCTGTTCAAAAAGAAGACCCCGAATTATTTGAGCAGAAAGTGATTTCTGCAGAACTACTTGGTGGTGCAGGTTCTGTAGTGGACGTTTGGATTGAGAAAGAAGAGAAAATGAAAAGAATGGATTCGTTAATGAACGACTTCTTAGAACTTACTTTTAAATCGGGGTTGAATCAAAGAGCTTTAAAAGCAAGAATGACTAGAAAAATGAAAAACAACTAACCCCTAACATTGTGTTCTATGGTAAAATCAAGTAAAAGCGCATAAATTTCCCAAGAACTTCTCCCAACCTACTTCATGGATTTGTAGGCATACGCATTACGTCTGCAGGCACACGTAGGGCGTGTTGCGCTCGATGACGGCGAACATGCGGCTGACGATCTTGTTCTTGATGGCGTTGAGCACGGCCATGGGGTGCTTGCCCTCGCCCGTCTTCCTCTCATAGTACTTGCGGTACTCGTTGCCGGCCTTGATGCTGGCCAGAGCGCCCATGGTCAAGAGGGCCTTTATCTTCTTGTTGGCGATCTTTGAGACCTTCGTCCTCCCCCTGACGCTGGTGCCGGAGGAGTTCTTGAACGGCGCGAGCCCGGCGTAGCAGGAGAACTTGCGTCAAGAGGGGAACCGGGTGAAGCCCCTGGTGAGGATGAGCATCTGGGTCGCCGTCTGCTCGCCCACGCCCGGCACTGAGCACAGGAGCCCCTTCTTCTCCCTCAGCTCCCTCTGGGCCTCTATCAGGCGGTTTATCTCCGCCTGCACCTCCTTCAGCTTCCTGTCCAGAAGGCAGACCATCTCCTTCTCGATTCTCAGGGGAAACCTCACGTCCAGGCAGCGTCCCAACACTTTCAGCTCCCTGATGCGCGCCTTGTGGGCCGATTTCTCCTTCAGCAGCCGCTCGCGCTGGGAGAAGAGTTGGCTCAACTCCAGCAGCAGGTCGGGGGCCGCCCCGTTGAAGCTCAGCTCCTCCAGGTTCCTTTTCAGGTAACGGGCTATCAGCAGCGAATCAGCCTTATCGTCCTTGCCCCGCACGGTGCCCATTGAGCGCCTGATGCGGCAGGCGTTCTCCGAGACATACTTAAGCTTCAGCTCGGAGAGGAACCTGCCCAGGCCGACGGAGTAGACGCCCGTGTCCTCAAACCCGAACACCGTCCTACAGGTCGCATACGCGATAAACTTCCCTACCCACCTGAGCAGCTGGCCGAAGCCCACCTTGTTGATCTTGAATTGTTGGTGGGCGTGGTCACCATTAGGGAAAAGCACGGTGGCATCCAGCACAAGTTTGCTGACGTCGATGCCGACGGAAAGGTTTTTCTCCATATCTTTCTCTTGGTTAAAAGAAGGTTGAACAACTGCCACCTTTATGAGGCATGAGAGCCTGGTGTTCTATCTGGTCAAGGTTCAACCGAAGGGAACAGGGAGAGGACTAACACAATGTAGGGGAATAGAATCCTATGTAAACGTGTAGTTCTCCTCTCCCTTTTCCCAAGTTAGGAAATTGTACTCGTACAGGTATAGCAAATATAAAGGTGTAAACGGCAGCTGGGTTTCCTCGGCGAGCGCCTCTACTCCCCTTTTCCCCAATACCCGAACTTTGGTTTAAATTTGCCAGGCAGGGGGAGGTGAATCTTTACTTTCAGCCCCTCAAGCCGCCATAGCCCCCCGTATGGCAGAAAACCAGTTCATTTGTGAGAAGATGACAAATCACTTTGATGAAATCCTGACTGGCTTTGGTTTTGTTTCCTCCTTATCCAGACAACAGTTTGTGAACCATGCGCAGGTGCTAGAGTTCACTAAGAACCAGGAGATTTTTGCAGAGGGTAAGAAAAACACCTTTGAATACCTGCTCTTGTCCGGTATTTCCCACCGGTACACTTTTACTGATTTGGGAGAAATGGTTACCACTGGCCTCTATGTGGCACCCGCGGTGATCACCCCCCATTTTGCCAGGACAAGCCAGGGGAAAAGCATGTTCAGTTTGCAGTCACTAACGGAGGTGGTGCTGGCAGCCATACCCGTGGCTGAACTGGACAGGTTAAGAAGCAGCCTGGCCGAGTTCAGGGACTTTGGGCAGCGGGTGATAGAACAGGAACTTGTCCAGAGCATCCAGCAGGAAGTGACCTTCCGGTCCTTCAGCGCCAAAGAAAGGCTTCTGGCCCTCCGGAGAAGATACCCCTTGCTGGAAAACCTGATCCCCCATCACATCATTGCCTCCTATCTGGGGATCACCCATGTCTCTTTCAGCCGGCTGAGAAAAGAACTTGCCCTTGAAGATTGATTTTATCAAATGATAACAGAGGGGGCGGTATTTTAGTCCACTTTTGCCTCATTCACCATAAAAACAGGTTGAGGCATGAGACATACATTCTTCAGGTTAGCCGTACTGGTTTCTTTCACCGCAACTGTACAGGCTGGTATGGCGCAGGAAACCAGCGTGCTTGATAACAAAGGCGATAAATTATTTACCACCCTTTACCCTAACCCCGGGAAAGAAACTGTTCTTCTCCTGCATGGGGGCCCGGGGTTTCCCAGTGACCTGGTAGAGGTAGTGCAAACCCTGAAAGACAACTATCAGGTAATTACCTTTCACCAGAGAGGCACTAAAAAATCTCCCTGCATAAGCAAAGATTATTCTATGCCAGCCTATCTCAGTGACATAGAAGCCATCAGAGAATACTACCAGCTAGACAAATTTCACCTGTGGGGCCACTCCTGGGGCGGGCTTTATGCCCAGATCTATGCCAATCAATACCCCGAAAGGCTTGTGAGCCTGTTCTTGTGCTGTCCCGGGTCAGGCACCAATACAGAATGGCAGCAGACTGAAAAGGAGGTCATGCAGCTGAACAGGTCAAAATGCACCCACTGGCAGTGGGCAAAAATGGGTTGGAACAACGTGTGGGGGGCACTGGGGAGCGACAGGGCTTATAAACGGCTCTTCACCCAGGTGATGAAAAACTACAATGATGGTTTCATTCAGACGGACGGCCTGGAGATTGATTTTGATAACCTCAGGGCCGAATCCATCAATAAAACGAGGCCACAGATTGTCAAATACCCTATACTTGCCAGACAAGAAAACCCAGGCTTTCAGATTACCATTATTTACGGGGATCAGGACATTTACAATGCAAGCAAAAACTTTGTCCTGAACCGGTACCCTACCGCTAAGACCGTCACCATCAAGAACAGTGGGCATATACCGTGGCTGCACAACCCTTCGGCTTATAAGGCCGCTTTGGAACAGCATTACCGGTTATAGGCACCGGGCAGCATCTGCTAAAAAAAAGTCCTCCTGAGGGTCCTTTCCTGCTTGGTTAAAAACATGGGAAGAACCCTCAGGAGGACTTTTTTTACCGTAATGAAGCTTAGTTAGTAGCAGTTATAGGTTTACCGGTTGTTTGACTTGAACAAGCCTTTCGCCAGCCCTATTACTTTCTCAATCACAAACCCCAGCGCAATGCCAAAGACAGCACAGGCTACCACCTTGGCCAACCAGGCCAGAACCGGAATTTGGGCCAGGGAGTGCTCCAGGTTCTCCAGGTGATGGTGCAGGTAAGGAATTCCGTGAATCACAATTTCAGCCCCTACCCAGAGCATGGCGGCCGTCCCCACATACCCTAAGATCTTAAGGAAGCTGGGCATGAACTTAACAATGCCGCGGCCAATCTTTTGGGTTGAGGCATTGTTCTTCTTGGCCATGTGCAAGCCTATGTCATCTGCTTTTACAATGAGCCCCACAAAACCGTACACGGCGGCGGTAATGAAAATGGCCACGGCCAACATCACAGCAATCTGGTTGAGCAACGGCTGGTCGGCTACGGTAGAATAGGTGATGGCTACAATCTCAGCCGACAAGATAAAGTCTGTTCTGATGGCGCTGGTCACGCGCTCCTTTTCCAGTTCCTCAGGGGTGATGACCTGCACGTCACCGGCCGCCTGCGCCTCCTCCGCCGCATGGGGGCTGAACATGCCGTGCACCTTCTCATAGCCTTCAAAGCAAAGAAAGGCGCCCCCCAGCATCAAGATGGGGGTAATGGCCCACGGGGCGAAGAATCCCAGAAGCAAAGCCGCCGGCCCCAGAAAAATAACCTTGTTGATAAAAGATTTCTTGGCAATCTGCCAGATGATGGAAAGCTCCCGCGAAGGGTCCAGCCCTACCACGTACTTAGGCGTGACAGCGGTGTCATCAATCACAATGCCAGACACTTTGCCGGTGGTTTTGGCTACCTGCGTGGGTACATCATCTAAACTTGCCGCACTGACTTTCACCAGCGCCGCCACATCATCTAAAAGAGCGAGAAGACCTGAGGCCATTAGGTTATAGTTGTTTATGGGGAATTAAATTCTTCTTTCAGTCCTGGGACAAATCTCTATTTTTTTGTGCAATCCCGTCTTCGCCTCTCTTCCTCAGCTTCCGGCAAGCAGACCCTTTTTTACAGAATTGACCGCTTAAAGATAAAGCAACCGCGCCAGAATCATAGGCAATGGCCAACATTTCTGCAGAAGACAGGCCTGGGGGTGAATAACTGTGATTTACACCAAGCTAGAAACGGCCCCTGCCGGAATAAGTTGGCAGAGGGTCACCACCATAAACGCTTCTCTGTTTTAGGCCTGTTTTCGCAAAAACAGGCCTAAAACAGACTATTCCCCGGCGCTCAGATTCGGGAAGGCCCACTTTAGCCGCACCGCCAAAACCCTGATCAGGATGATAATGCCCACGGCTACGCCGAAGGGGACTTCGGCGGGAACGGGAGCCAGGCGCATGAGCAGGTACGTCACCCCGCCCGCCAGACACGCCGTGGCGTAGATTTCCCTCCGGAAAATAAGCGGGATCTCATTGCAGAGAATATCCCGCACCACCCCGCCAAAAACAGCGCTTACCACCCCCATCACCAGGGCTATCAGCGGGGGCACACCCAGCCGGAGGGCTTTCTCCATTCCCAACACCGTAAAGAGGGCAATTCCCACGGTGTCAAACAAAAACATGGTGCGCCTGAATCGGCCAATGTCTCTCCTGAAAACCAGGGTGACCAGCACTGACACAAAAACGGTTACCAGAAACCTCTCTTCCTGCATCCAGATGGGCTGCAGGTTGAGCAAAAGGTCCCGCAAAGTACCTCCGCCCAGCGCCGTCACAAACGCAATCACACTCGCGCCAAACGGGTCCAGTTTTTTATCTGCGGCGGTAAGTGTGCCGCTGATGGCGAACACAAACGTTCCCACTACATCAATAACAGGAATAAGCGCAAAGGAGGGCAAGTCTGGCATAGGCGGCAAGTGAAAGATGAAACTACGGCATAAGCGGCAGAAAATCTAAAGGCTGCTGAAATTTGTACTGCCCCTACAAACAGATGACGCAAACAGGAACAGGCATTTTATCCCCCTTTTGCGGGAGCAAACGAGCCTTTTCTTGCTGTGTTCACGTGATCGTTTCTTCCGTGCCTGCAGCGGCCCCACCCCTTTTCTGTTTTAGGCCTGTTTTCAGAAAAACAGGCCTAAAACAGAAAAGGGGTACCGCCTCCTATTGCCAATGGTGTACCCTAATCAATAGCACCTTCTTCTGCCGCAGGCTTTTTCCATGGCGTCACCTCTTCCCTCTTCTGCTGTCAGTTTTGTTGCTTGTGAGTAGAGGAATACGGTAAGCAATTGACCAACTGAACAAATAGCGTTTTTTGGCTGTTTTCAGAAAAGTAGGCCAGAAACAGGACGGGTGACTTTTGCCAGCCCGTTCCATTCTATCTTAAAATTCGTACTTTCGCATACCAATCACTAGCAACCTAACAAATGTCAGTTACCACTGTACAACCTTATAAACCGGTCAACCACATCCGAATTGTAACGGCCGCCTCTCTGTTTGACGGCCATGACGCGTCTATCAACATCATGCGCCGCATCATCCAGGCATCGGGGGCCGAGGTCATTCACCTGGGCCACAACCGCTCGGTGCAGGAGATTGTGGACTGCGCCATTCAGGAAGATGCCCAGGCCATTGCCATCACCAGTTACCAGGGCGGCCACCTGGAGTACTTCAAATACATGTATGACCTGCTGCAGGAGCGGGGCTGCGGCCACATCCGTATCTTTGGCGGCGGTGGCGGCGTGATTCTGCCCACTGAGATTGAGGAACTGCACGGCTACGGCATCGCGCGCATCTACTCCCCAGACGACGGACGCGCCATGGGCCTGCAGGGCATGATCAACGACATGCTCCAGAAATGTGACTTCCCCACGGGTCAGAACCTGAACGGCGAGGTGAAGCACCTGAAAGAAAAAGACATCAAATCCATTGCCCGCCTTATCTCTGCCGCTGAGAACTTCCCGGAGGAATTTGCGAAGGTAAAAAAAGACCTAACCCCAGCCCTCTCCCACGGAGAGGGAGATAAAAACACCCCCTCTCCGCGGGAGAGGGGGCCAGGGGGTGAGGTGACCACCCCCGTGCTGGGCATTACGGGTACCGGCGGGGCCGGAAAATCTTCTCTGGTAGATGAGCTGGTGCGCCGTTTCCTGATGGATTTTCAGGACAAGACCATCGCCATTATCTCGGTGGACCCTTCTAAGCGCAAAACCGGCGGTGCCCTGCTGGGCGATAGAATACGCATGAACGCCATCAGCAACAGCCGCGTGTACATGCGCTCGCTGGCCACGCGCCAGAGCAATCTGGCCTTGAGCAAGTACGTGCAAGACGCCGTAGACATTGTGAAGGCCGCCCACTTTGATCTGATCATCCTGGAGACCTCGGGCATTGGCCAGTCAGACACCGAGATAATTGAGCATTCAGACGCCAGCCTGTACGTGATGACGCCCGAGTACGGCGCCGCCACCCAGCTGGAGAAAATTGACATGCTGGATTTTGCCGATATCATTGCGCTGAACAAGTTTGACAAGCGCGGGGCCCTGGATGCGCTGCGCGACGTGAAGAAACAATACAAGCGCAACCACCAGCTCTGGGACGTGTCTGATGAGGAAATTCCGGTGTTCGGCACCATCGCCTCGCAGTTCAACGACCCCGGCATGAACCGCCTGTACAAAGCCGTGATGGCGAAGATATCTGAGAAGACCGGCGTCACGTTTGACTCTCAGATGCAGGCCACCGGCGAGATGTCTGAGAAAGTGTACATCATTCCGCCCAGCCGCACCCGCTACCTTTCTGAGATTGCCGAGAACAACCGCAGCTATGACAAATGGGTGCAGGATCAGGCCGCCGTGGCGCAGAAACTGTACGGCATCCGGCAGTCTATTGAAGCCATCCAGGCCATTGAGGTAGAAGATAAAGACCGCTTGATCAAAGGGTTGGAGTACGCCTATGAAGAAACTGCTTTAAAGCTGGACGGCCAGAACAAGAAGCTGCTGGAGCAATGGCCTGAGAAGCGGCAGAGTTACAAAAACGAATTCTACGAGTTCAAGGTACGCGATAAGGTGCTCAAGGTGAAAACCCACACCACCAGCCTCTCCCACCTGGAAATCCCCAAAGTAGCCACCCCGCGTTATGAGGCCTGGGGCGATTTATTGAAGTGGAACCTGCAGGAGAACGTGCCGGGCGAGTTCCCGTACACGGCCGGCGTGTTCCCGTTCAAGCGTGAAGGCGAAGACCCTACCCGTATGTTCGCGGGCGAAGGCGGGCCGGAGCGTACCAACCGCCGTTTCCACTATGTGAGCAAAGGCTTGCCGGCCAAGCGCCTCTCCACCGCCTTTGACTCCGTAACCCTGTATGGCGAAGACCCGGATTTGCGCCCAGACATTTATGGGAAGATAGGAAACTCCGGGGTGAGCATCGCCTGCCTGGATGATGCCAAGAAACTGTATTCCGGTTTCAACCTGGCGCACCCCATGACATCGGTGTCTATGACCATCAACGGTCCGGCCGCCATGTTGACCGGCTTTTTCATGAACGCCGCCATTGACCAGCAGTGCGAACTCTACATCAAAGAGAACGGTCTGGAGGCTGAAGTGGAAGCCCAGATTGAGGCTATTTTCCAGAAAACAGGCCAGAAACGCCCCCGCTACCAAGGCGACCTGCCCGAAGGGAATGATGGCCTGGGCCTGATGCTCTTAGGTGTGACCGGCGACCAGGTGTTGCCCGCCGAGGTGTATGCCCAAATCAAAGAACGCACCTTGGCCTCGGTACGCGGTACCGTGCAGGCCGATATCCTGAAGGAAGACCAGGCGCAGAACACCTGTATCTTCAGCACCGAGTTTGCGCTGCGGTTGATGGGTGACGTACAGCAGTATTTCATTGACCACAACGTACGCAATTTCTACTCGGTTTCTATTTCAGGCTACCATATTGCCGAGGCGGGCGCCAACCCTATTTCCCAATTGGCGTTTACGCTGGCCAACGGCTTTACCTTTGTGGAGTACTACGTGAGCCGCGGCATGGACATCAACGCCTTTGCGCCCAACCTGAGCTTCTTCTTCTCCAACGGCATTGACCCTGAATATGCGGTCATCGGGCGAGTAGCCCGCAGAATTTGGGCGAAGGCCATGAAGCTGAAATACGGCGCCAACGCCCGCTCGCAGATGTTGAAGTACCACATCCAGACCTCGGGCCGCTCTTTGCACGCGCAGGAGATTGACTTCAATGACATCAGAACCACGCTGCAGGCGCTGTACGCGATTTATGACAACTGTAACTCCCTGCATACCAACGCGTATGACGAGGCTATTACAACCCCTACTGAAGCATCGGTACGCCGGGCAATGGCCATTCAGCTCATTATTAACCGCGAGTTGGGCTTGGCTAAAAACGAGAACCCGCTGCAAGGTTCCTTCATCATTGAGGAACTGACCAACCTGGTAGAAGAGGCAGTATTGCTGGAGTTTGACCGGATTACCGAGCGCGGCGGCGTGTTGGGCGCCATGGAAACCATGTACCAGCGTGGTAAGATTCAGGAGGAAAGCCTGTACTACGAAACGCTCAAGCATACCGGCGAGTATCCCATCATTGGCGTGAACACCTTCCTGAGCAGCCAGGGCTCCCCTACGGTGATTCCTTCAGAGGTCATCAGGGCCACCGAGGAAGAGAAGCAGTACCAGATTTCCATGCTGCAGGAACTGCACGCCCGGCACGCTGACAAAGCCCCGGCAATGCTTAAGCAACTGCAGGAGGTGGCTATCCAGAACGGTAACATCTTTGACGCGCTCATGGAAGTGTCTAAATACTGCTCTCTGGGCCAGATCACCAATGCCCTGTTTGCCGTAGGCGGACAATACCGCCGGAACATGTAAAACCTTTGGCCAGAGCCAACGCTGTTTTTAACCTGTTTTCAGAAAAGGAGCCGATAAACGTCGGCTCCTTTTTTTATGAGGGTTTGAGGGCATTTCAGGTGTATCGCTCCCATAATGCAACGGCAGGTTTCTATCAGCTTTGTGCAATGGAGACACTAAATTGAAGAACCACTGAAACCGGCTGGTGTTTTCAATCCCTTCGGGAGGAAAATTTAATATCTGTTGTCCGCTTTGAGATAGGGCATCCCACTGAACATGGCGGCCATTGCCAGGACAGATTTAGCTGCTGAATCCCCGTCCTGGCCGTTCCCAACCAGGGGTGAAAATAAAGTGGATGGGCAATGAACAGGAAGTAGTGATTTAGATAATTTACATCTGCCGTTATGGGGTTAACAGAGAATTTCCGCCTAAGGTTGAGTCTGCCCTACAGAACATAATTCCTTCATAGCGGGCTGTTTAACAGGCATAAGCTATAACCTTAACTAAAGCATAACCTGGAGAACACACTGGAGTAAACTCATTTGCATTATTTTACGTTTATAGTATAAACCAAAAATAACTGCAGGCCATGAAAACAATTTCTACACTCTCGTCCCTCTTAGTTATAGGCGCTTTGGGCATCTTGGCCTCAACCTGGCTTTCTACTCCAGATTTGTCTATTGACCTCTCAGACGAAGAAACCCACCTGTATCTCTAAACCCTGTATAAGCTTTGAACCTCTGAACCCCGCCCTGGCGGGGTTTTACTTTTTTTGCTCATCTATTTCAGCTGAGCGCCGTACCTTTACCCAAAATAAACACTATGGAATTAAAAGACCTTTCACAGAAAATCAGCTACATTATTGGCCGTGACATGGCCGCTAACTTCAAAAAACAAGGCATTGACATTGAGCCGGAGTCTCTCCTTTTTGGCTTGAAGGAAGCCCTTGCAGGTACCCCCTCAAAGCTTAGCCAGGAAGAGGTACAGTCTTCTATGATGCAGTTGCAGCTCCAGATGCAGGAGAAGCAGCAGGCAAACGCCGGGGCGGCCGGTGAGCAGAATAAAAAAGAGGGGGAAGCTTTTCTGCAGGAGAACAAGGGCAAAGAGGGCGTGAACACCTTACCGAGCGGCCTTCAGTACCAGGTGCTGGCGTCTGGATCAGGCAAGACCCCGTCCGGAAGCTCAAACGTGACCACCCATTACCATGGCACCCTGATTGACGGCACCGTGTTTGACTCTTCCTATGAGCGCGGAGAACCCGCCACCTTCCCGGTAAACGGGGTAATTGCCGGCTGGACCGAAGCCCTGCAACTCATGAAAGAGGGCGACAAATGGCGTCTGTACATTCCCAGCAACCTGGCATATGGCGCGCGCGGAGCCGGTGCTGACATTGGGCCCAACGCTACCCTTATCTTTGATGTGGAACTGTTGCAGGTTCATTAATAGCTACATAGGTTCATTGATACCTACAAAGAAGACCTGTTGCAAAGCAGGTCTTCTTCTTTTTTACCCCTTCCCCACTAAAGGCTTTTGTCTCTTCACCATAGCGGCAAGCCGCCCCTCATCTGGCAAGGCGCATTTCCCAAAAAAACGGTTCCACCGCAGTATCAGCCGGCAAAGCTTACATTCAGAATTGGTGCTCAGGTGGTGCAACCACAATGAGCATGTTAACCGTGCTTCACAATAGAGGGATTATGACTGTTTTCGGCCTGTTTTTGTGAAAACGGCTCCAAAACAGAAACAAAGGTTGGCTGGCGCCAGCCCGAAAAAAGAAGTGCGCGGGCGCAGGAATTTTACACGTCTTACTGCTTCAACAGGCCATGGTCTGCCCATAACTGTCCCAAGCTCCCTTGCCTGTGACGTTCCTTTCCGGAAGCGGCCACAAAAAAGAACGCTTGAAACAACAGTTCTGTTTTCGGCCTGTTTTTCTTAAAACAGGCCGAAAACAGCGGGAATTCCTTCCTGCCCCCCCAAAAAAGGAAAGAGGCAGCATTTAAAAAACCATCCTCCCTCACTTCCCATCAGACTTGAATTAAGTCCCTGACCTTGCTCTTCCCTGCTGTGGTGGGCGTATTCTCATACCCATGGCTGGCGGGTTCACCTCGCCTTCTCTTACAGAAAGTTACCTGCGCGGCGGTGCTGGTCAACCACAGGAATCTACCTGTTTAAATTAAATGGAGGCAAAACGTAAATATTATTAAACCACCTGCTAATTTTGGCGCCGCTTGTCTAGGCAGGCCAGGTGCGGGAAAAGGAATGGTATCAGCTTAACCTGCACCAAATCAATTTAAAGAATGGCTTTGCGGGAAGAGGGAATTAAACACATACCAAATGAATAATACTAGCCACGCCCACCGGGTTTCGGGGGCCGGTCTGCTCATTGCTCTAGGCATCATTTACGGGGACATAGGAACGTCTCCTTTGTATGTGATGAAAGCCATCATTGGGGCTTCCCCCATTAACTCCACGTTGGTCTACGGAGGTATCTCGTGCGTGGTCTGGACCCTTACCCTCCAGACCACCATCAAGTACGTGATCCTGACCCTGCGGGCAGACAACAAGGGCGAAGGCGGGATCTTCTCGTTATACGCTCTGGTGCGGCGGCATGCCAAATGGCTCACGGTCCCGGCCATTATAGGGGGAAGCGCGCTGCTGGCAGATGGCATCATCACCCCTCCCATCTCGGTTTCTTCAGCGGTGGAAGGGTTGGAGATCCTTTACCCGCACATCCCCACGGTGCCTATTGTCATCAGCATTCTCACGCTGCTGTTCCTGATGCAGAGTTTTGGAACGCAGATTGTGGGCAAAGCCTTCGGGCCGGTGATGTTCATCTGGTTCAGTATGCTGGCGGTGCTGGGCGGGTTATCTGTCATGCAGCACCCGGAGGTGCTAAAGGCGTTCAACCCGTACTACGCGTATGATCTGCTGGTCAACTACCCGGGGGGCTTTTGGCTGCTGGGGGCGGTGTTTCTCTGTACCACCGGGGCAGAGGCCTTGTATTCAGACCTGGGGCACTGCGGCAAAGGCAACATCAGAATCAGCTGGGCGTTTGTGAAAGCCTGTCTCCTGCTCAATTATTTTGGCCAGGGGGCGTGGCTGATGCAGTTTGAAGGGCAGGAACTGAAACTGCTCTCCACCACTAATCCTTTTTATGGCATAATGCCAGATTGGTTCCTGATCTTCGGGATTGCCATTGCCACCATTGCCGCCATCATAGCCAGCCAGGCCTTGATCACGGGTTCCTTTACGCTGATTGGCGAGGCCATCAGGCTGAACATGTGGCCGAAGGTGCGGCTCATCTACCCTACCAACGTGAAAGGGCAGCTGTATGTACCCAGCATCAACTGGCTCCTGCTGTTTGGTTGTATTGGCGTGGTGCTGTATTTTGAGAAGTCAGAGAACATGGAGGCGGCTTACGGCCTGGCCATTACCATGACCATGCTCATGACCACCACCCTGTTGAGCTATTATCTCATTGCCAAGCGTACCGCCCGCATCTGGGTGTTTCTGTTCCTGGCGGTGTACCTGGCCATTGAAGGGTCTTTTCTGGTGGCCAACCTCATTAAATTCCCGCACGGCGGATGGGTGTCACTGGTGATAGGCTTCCTGCTGATCAGCATCATGTACATCTGGCTCAAAGCCTTCTTCATCAAGCGCCGGCTTACCGAGTACGTACGGCTTTCTGACTACGTGCCCATGCTCCGGGAGCTGAGCGAAGACGACTCCATTCCCAAATACAGTACGCACCTGGTGTTCATGACCAGTGCCGAGAGAACCTCTGAGATTGAATCAAAGATCATTTACTCCATCTTTCAGAAACGCCCCAAACGGGCCGACATTTACTGGTTCGTGCACGTGAACACCATGGATGAGCCGTACACCATGGAGTACAAGGTAAACGTTCTGGCGGCGCAGGATGTGGTGCGCATTGACTTCCGGCTGGGTTTCCGGGTGGAGCAGCGCATTAACCTGTTCTTCCGGAAAGTGGTGGAGGACCTGGTGCAGAACGGCGAGGTAGACATTACCAGCCGCTACAGCTCCCTGAACAAACAGAATGTGATAGGAGACTTCAGGTTTGTGGTACTGGAGAAATTCCTGAGCTATGAAAACGACCTCCCCTTCTGGGAAAACACCATCATGCAGTCGTACTTCAACATAAAACAGTTCACCGCCTCAGAAGGAAAGTGGTTTGGGCTGGACACCAGCTCTGTTAAAGTTGAAAAAGTGCCGCTCATCATCAAACCAGCCAGGGAGGTTGAACTGAAGCGTATTCTGTAAACCCTCCTTTGAAAAAGCGGGGCAAAAGCATTGGCTTTTGCCCCGCTTTTCTATTACAGGAGTTACAATCTGTTTTCGGGCTGTTTTCACAAAAACAGCCCGAAAACAGAGATGCCAGCCCCCTTCCCCTTCAGAGGGATAATCGAAAACACCACCAGCCACTTCTCGGCACTGATTTAAACGGAGTGCCACCGGCGCGGGCAATTTCTGGCTTCGGTCTTGCTAACAGAAATGCAGGTTTAACTTTCAGATTGCTTTTCCTCAGAGTGTTCTGCCCTGCCCCCACGGCTCATGACGCAACCAAGACAATACCTGCTGAAAACTCAACGCGAATAGAACCTCCCCTTTCTGTTTTTGGGCTGTTTTGGGCAAAACAGCCCAAAAACAGAAAGAACACTAGATGATCTGGGCAGGCACAAAAAAAAGGGAGCCCAGGGGCTCCCTTTTCAAGGCTTCTTAAAAAGTCTATTTCTGCAGATGCAGCCAGGTGGCATTGGCTGCTTTCTGCGCTTCTGTAGGGGTTGGAACGCGGCTGGCAACGTATTTCACCGTTTCGTTTTTCAACAGCTTGATGGGGAGAACCAGTATCTGGCCTGAGCGGTTTACCACCAGCTCCAGTACATCTCCCACCGCATACGCCGGAATAGATTTGTTCAGGTCATCTGACAACCGGTAGCCATTCACGGCTATGATTTCGTCATTGACATTCAGACCACCCTGCCAGGCGCTGCCGTTCCGGATGACGCTGGTCACCACCGGCTTGCCGGTTGCCGTAGAAATGCCGGCCCCCAGAAACGGTTCGTTCTGGTTTTTGTTCACATCTGTTAAGGTTACGCCCACCGTGGTGAGGTAAGCGCTGTAGTCCGGGGTTTTGGTGTTATACACAAAGTCTCTGAAGAAGCTCTCCAGAGAATGGCCGACAAACTTCTCAACGCCCTGCTGGAATTCTTTATCAGTGAAACCGCGGCCTTTTTTCTTGTAGTACTGGTCATAGAGGTACCGCATGGCATCATCTAAACTGCTTTTGCCGTTAGACCCTTTCAGAATCTCCATGTCCAGCAGCAAACCTAAAACACCCCCAGAGGTGTAGTAGGAAATGTTGGTGTTGTAGGAGTTCTCGTCTGGGCGGTACTGCTTGATCCAGGCGTTGAAGCTAGACTCAGCGGGAGACATGGCTTTGTTGCCCGGGGAGTTGGCCACGCTGGTAATGCCAGCCGCAAGTTTTTCTAAATAGTCGCTATCTGAGGTGTAGCCAGCCCGGCGCAGGATCAAATCTGCATAATAGCTGGTAAAGCCTTCAGAGACCCAAAGCATGTTGGTGTAGTTCTCCTGGTCGTAATCAAACGGCCCCAGGGCAATTGGCCGCAGGCGTTTCACATTCCAGAGGTGGAAATACTCATGCGCCACCAGGTTCAGGAAACCTTTGTAGCCCCGCTCCGTGCCGTAGGTGGTACGCGTGGTTTGTAACGTGGTGGAGTTCAGGTGTTCCAGCCCGCCGCCGCCGCGCTCCAGGTTCTGTACAATGAAGAGGTAATAGTTCACAGGCAGCTCGCCAAAAACTTTTACGGCGGTTTCGGTCACCTTTTGCATGTCTGCCATTAACCGTTTGGGGTCATAATTGCCATCACCGTACATGGCCACCTCATGCAGCACCCCGTTGGTTTTGAAGGAAAACACCTGGTGGTTTCCTATTTCAATGGGCGCATCTGCTAAGACATCATAATCTGGAGCCCGGTACGTAAACGGCTGGCCCTCTACCTTGGGCAGACCGGTAGACACGGTTTTCCATCCTTTGAAAGGCACCACCGTTAAGGTAGATGGCAGGTTCTTGTTCCCTTCCGGGTACATGAACACGCTGGTCCCGTTGACATACCCGTGGCTGGCGTCAATGAAACTGGTGCGCACACTTACCTCAAAGGCGTAGACCCTGTATTTCACGGTTACGTCTTTTCCGCCGGAGGCGATGCGCCAGGTATTCTTGTCAATTTTGTCAGCGGCCACCCTATTGCCGCCGGCAAAGGCCTCAAAGCCCTCTACATTTTTAGCGAACTCCCTCACCAGGTAAGAGCCGGGGGCCCACACCGGCATGGTGAGGTCAAGGGTTTTGCCTTTAAAGCCAGAGAGGCTCATCTCTACTTCAAAGTAATGCGTATGGGGCTCTGGCATAGAGAGCCTGTAAGAGATAGAAGGTGCCGCCGCGGCCTGGGTGACAATGGCAAACGCCAGAACCACCAGCAAACCAGCCACCTTGGCTAAATTCTTTTGTAGCATGATGTAGGGTTAGTTAGTATTTGTAAAACTTTAATATTACGGCAAAACAGTGGTTTTTCCAAAGTTGGCCCGGTGTTGGCAACCTCCCCTTCACCTGTTCACGTATGGAATATAAAAGAAACCCTATGAAAAGGATTTGGATTGGATTTGGGGTAGTTCTCCTGCTGCTGGTGCTTTACAAAGCTATTTTTGGGGCAGGGAGTGTGCTGGGGCCGGCGGTGCGGCGTACCAGTCTGGACGGGGGGGACCGGGCGTTTCATGCTGACTCAGCTTCTGAGAAGGTGACCGCCAACACAGCAGGCGGGTCCTCTGCCAAGCTGGGGGTGCTGGATGGGGACTACGCCACCAAAGCCGACAGCCTGGTGGCGTTCGCCCTGCAGCGGTACGGGGCGGAGTACACGTACGGCGGGGTGACAGAAGAAGGCTTTGACTGCTCGGGCTTCATCACCTACGTCTTTGGGGAGTTCAAGGTAGACATTCCGCACGGCTCCACCCTTCAATCAAAAATTGGCGATACGGTCCCGTTGCAACAGGCTAAAAAAGGGGACCTGATCATTTTTACCGGCACCAACCTGAAGGACCGTACCCCTGGGCACGTGGGCATTGTCATCACCAACCCGCCCAAGGCCGTTCAGTTTGTACACTCCTCCTCTAACGGCGGCGTTAAAGTGAGTGAAGTGGAAGGCACCCTTTACCAGAAGCGGTTTCTAGATGTGCGGCGGGTATTGCCATAAGACAGAGCGGGAGGCGAACTTTCCGGCAGGAGTAAATAGGGACTAACTGCCTAAAATGTGTTTTCGGGCTGTTTTTAGGCAATACTTCGGACAGTTTATGCTGCGATTCTGCCGAAGTTAAGGACACAGTCTGTTTTGTCCTTGTTATTTAAGTGGCTTTTGTCATAACCGAA